>CAYHFK010000214.1:0-1894 GCA_964355895.1 uncultured Bifidobacterium sp.
GCCGCCTTTGCTCGTGCCGTCGAGCTTGGTCACGATGAGGCCGGTGAGCGGGACGGCTTTGTTGAATTCGCGCGCCTGGTTCAACGCGTTCATGCCGGTGCTGCCGTCGAGCACGAGCAGGACTTCGTGCGGCGCGCCGGGCAGTTGCTTGCCGATGACGCGATGGAGCTTGTGCAATTCCTGCATGAGGTTGTGCTTGGTATGCAGGCGGCCTGCGGTGTCAATGAAGAGGTAATCGGCCTTGCGCGCCTGCGCGGCAGTGACGGCGTCGTGCGCCACGGACGCGGCGTCCGCGCCGTAAGCGCCGGCGATGACTTCGACCTTGAGGCGCGCGCCCCACAGTTTGAGTTGCTCGATGGCGGCGGCGCGAAAGGTGTCGCACGCGGCGAGCAGCGCGGTTTTTTTCTGCGACTGGATGAGATGCGCGAGCTTGGCGGCGGTCGTGGTTTTGCCCGTGCCGTTCACGCCGACAATGGAGACGACGGTCGGGCCGGTCGGTGCTCTGAGCAGATCGGGTTTGTTGGACGAGAGGCTTTTCTCAATTTCCGCGCGGGCGATGGCGAGGTAATCAAGTCCGGCTGTGCCCTGCGATTCGTAGGCTTGCTTGACCGCCGCCACAATCTGCTGCGTCGTGGCCAGGCCGAGGTCGGCAGCGATGAGGGCGTGCTCGATTTCCTCCAGTGACTCGGCGGTCAACTTGGGCGAGCGCGAGACAATGCGTTTGATTTCGTGCGTGAGCTTGGCGTGCGTCTTGGCGAGGCCGGCTTTGAATTTGGAAAAGAGTCCCATGGTGAAAATGCGGAGTGCGGAACGCGGAGTTATTTTACCGTAGGCACGGCGCGCTTTTCATCGGCGGATTTTTTTGCGGCGTAGAGTTTTTCAACGTAATGATAGTCCAACCGCACGGTGCCGATGAGGGGTTTGCCTTTGCTAAGGCCGTGGCAATCCGAACCGCCGGTGACGAGCAGGTTGTGCTTGCGCGCGAGGGCCAGGTAATGCTCCGCCGTGGCGGGCGGGTGTTTCGTGTGAAAACATTCGATGCCGTCGAGGCCCGCGTCCACGATGGCCGGAATCGTCTGGTCGCTGCGGTTCAAACCCGGATGCGCCATCACCGCCAGGCCGCCGGCTTGATGAATTAGTTCGATGGCTTCGAGGGCGGACATCTTGGCCTTGGGCACCCAGGCGGGGCGATTCTTCTTCAGGAAACGCTCAAAGGCTTCATCCAGCGTGCGGCAATGTCCGCCGCGCACCAGCGCGCGGGCGACGTGCGGACGACCGGGTGAGCGGCAATTCGCCAGCGCAAAAACGTCGTCGGCCTTGAGCGGAACGCCCAGCGCGTTGATGCGCGCGACCATGTCGCGGATGCGTTCCTGCCGGACTTTTTGAAACTTCGCAATCTCGGTGAGCAGCTTGGGATTCTGCGGATCCACGAAGTAAGCCAGAATGTGCAGTTCGTTGCCGCCGTGTTCCGCCGTCAACTCCGTGCCGACGATGAACTCAATGCCTGCCGCCGCGCACGCCGCCGCCATGCGCGCACAACCCTCGACCGTGTCGTGATCGGTAAGGGCGAGCGCCTGATGACCAAAGCGTGCGCCATGCCCAACGACTTCCTCGGGCGTGAAGGTGCCATCGGAGAACAAGGAATGGAGATGGAGGTCGGCGAACATGGGTCAGCCTGAAGTCTGAAGTCTGAAGTCTGAAGTCTGAAGCCCGCCAGTAAAAGTTACCACTCGCATCACACGCGAATTCGACTTTAGACTTTGGACTTTAGGCTTTGGACTCATTTCACAATCCTCGCGGGCCGCAGTAACTCGCCTTTAACCTTGTCGAGGATGCCGTTGACGAACTTGCCGCTGTCGGGCGTGGAAAACTTTTTCGCGATGTCCACCGCCTC
>CAYHFK010000214.1:1994-8619 GCA_964355895.1 uncultured Bifidobacterium sp.
ATCGCGGCGGCGCGTTGGGACTCCCAGAATTCATTGAGCGCCTGCTCGATGTCCCCGGGGGGATTAAGATCGTGCTGGAATAAAAACTGAACGGCGCGTTCGCGCGCCTCGCGGCGTTTTCCCATATTCGCCAGCATGATGCCGGAGAAACCGGGCCGGCGAAATGAAAAACTTCCGACCGCGAATCGCCCCGGAAAAACCGCGTTGTAAAACCCACCGGGTGCCACTAGCTTCGATATGAAATGCTGGAGAATCGAAACCACGGGCACGGCAATCCGGGGCATTGGCGCCCACCGCGCTTTTCGTTGACGAACACGCTGTTGATCGTGAACGCCGTCGTCTTTTTGGTCCAAGCGTATTTGAAAGCGAAGCACCCCGCCTTTCCCATGGACCATTACCTGGGTTTGAGTCTGGATGGATTGCGCCACGGCTATCTCTGGCAGTTGCTGAGCTTCCAGTTTTTGCACGGCGGCGTTTTCCATCTGCTGATCAACTCCTGGGGCATCTATGTCTTTGGTCCGGTGGTGGAACAGGCCGTGGGACGCGGTCGTTTCCTGTGGCTCTATCTCCTCAGCGGACTTTTCGGCGGCGTGGTTCACGTGTTGGGCAGCCTTGTTTTCCCCAGTCACTTCGGCGCGCTCGTGGCCGGCAACCAGACCGTTTACATTCCGGTGGTTGGCGCGTCCGCCGGGTTGTTTGGACTGATCGCGGCGTTCGCGACGCTCTACCCCCGACAGGAATTAACGGTTTACCTTTTTTTTGTTTTTCCCGTCACGGTCACCGCCCGCGTGCTGTTGGGCGTGAGCGCGGGGATCGGCTTGCTGGGCGTGTTCCTCGCAGGCGACAACGTCGCGCACGGGGCGCATCTGGGTGGCATGGTGATGGGCTTTGCCTTCGTGCGCTATGCGGTGCTTTCCCATAAGCACACTCGGGATGCCGGGAAATGAGGCCCGGCGAAAGGAACAACCTGCTGCCAGAAGCCTCGGCAAAAATGCCCGTTGAAAAACGGCCAGCCCACCACTAGCTTCAGCCTGTCATGCTGGAAAACCGCGACTACATGCGCAACGAGCCGTCTGCTGGAAATCCATTGAGGTTTCAGTGGTCCGCCAGCGTCGTCCTCATGCTCGTGCTGGTCATCACCTTCGCGTTCCAGTGCATCAATGACGTGTATGGCAAGCCTGGGATCGAGGATTCGCTGGCGCTAACAGCCACAGCTTTGACGCGCGGACATGTCTGGCAGTTGCTGACTTTCCAATTCCTCCACAGCGGCCTCTGGCATCTGCTCGGCAATCTGATGGGCCTTTGGTTCTTTGGCCGATTGGTTGAGAATATTCTGGGGACCAACCGATTTCTGGTGGCTTACTTTGGTTGCGGGGTCGTTGGGGGTCTGCTGCAATGCGCGTTAATGGCTTTGTTTTCGAAACATTTTGGGGATTACGTCTTTGGTGCGTCAGCAGGCGTGATGGGTATCTTTGCCATTTTCGCCCGGCTGGAGTCGGATTCCGAGATTCGGCTTAATTTCATCCTCCCGATTCGCGCGGGTGTTTTGCTGTGGCTTGCCGCCGCTATTTCGCTGTTCTTCACTCTCGTTCCATCTTTCCGGGGTGGGGCTACCGCCCATGCCGCTCACCTGGGAGGTATTCTTGCGGGTCTGGCCTGGGTGAAACTTGGCTGGCATCGTGACTTCGTTGTCTTGCCGTGGGAGAACCTCTTGGGGCGGCTGCGATTCTGGCGGCTGTTTCCAGCGCGGCACCGCAAACAGGAATTAGTGCGGGCGGCTGCGGAGCATGGGCGCCCGTGGCGGAGCGTGGGCGTGAAAGCGGAAACCGACTTGGCCCCGGAAGAATTCATCAGCCGGGAAGTGGACCCGATCCTGGACAAAATTTCCGCGCATGGAATGCAAAGCCTGACGGAGCGCGAGCGAAAAACCCTCGCCGACGCGCAGAAGAAAATGGCGAGGCGTTGACCCCTTTCGGGTTGGCGATTGATTTAGCCCCTTACCGCCGCGCTTTGGATTGGCGGCTTTGTCTCCGACTGCCCGCCGTTTGCTTCGACGGCAGTTAGAAATTCCTGAGGCCGACCATCTGTTGCGCTTCGACGTCCCAAACCTTCAAACGCAGGCAGCGGATAATCTCCATCGGCCGGAGCGAGGTGGTCTTGGGTGCCTTCAACTCGGGAACTTTAGCGAGGACTTCTGGCAAACGGTAGAACGGAATGCGGGCATTCAAGTGATGAATATGATGATAGCCGATATTGGCCGTGAACCAGGCCCAGATCCGCCCAGTTTTTAAATAGCTGGAGGATTCCAGCGCGGCTTTCTCGTATGCCCACCCGGCCCGGTCGTAAAATGACACGCCCGGAAAGTTGTGCTGGGCGTAGAACAGGTACGTGCCAATCGCGCAGCCGATGAAGTGCGGAATCACCTGCGTCAACAACAGCGCCGGCCAGCCAAAGAAATAAGTGAGCGTCACCGCGATCAGGATGTGAACTACGAACGCGATGAGGCAGTCATAGTGTTCGCGCGGATTATTGAAGAACGGGTAGATACACATCCCGTGAAGAAACGCGAACACATACCCAAATAATATGGTCAACGGATGCCGCATAAACAGGTACTTGAAGCGGATGGCCTTCGATGACTTCAAATACTCGGCGCGGGTCATGATTGGAAAAGAGCCAATATGCGCGCTGCGCAGCTTGGAGTTGTGTTTATGATGGTAGTTGTGGGAGCTGCGCCAGATGCTACTCGGGCTGAGGGCCAGAATCCCAAAGATGCGCATCAAGCCCTCGGCCAGACGGGAATGCGACAAGATCGCATGATGCTGTTGATCGTGATAAATCACAAACAGCCGAAGGATCAACAGGCCGGTGAAAAGACTGCAGATCATCTTGCCGGCCAGATGAAAGTTCCAAAGCGTCCCCGCAATGGCAGCCGCCAGCAGCAACGCCGTGGAAAGCACATGCCACCAACTCCGGGCGGGGGAATCCACCGCAAACGGCTTGGTTGCCAGGATGAGTTCTTTGCCGGTTCTCATGTGGTTCAGCTAACTAAATCATAGCTGCACAACCGCGGTGAGACAAGCCGCAACTCACATTCAGTTTCCAAAGCGGCGGCAATCCGGCTCGCATCAACTCCCCGGCTCGCGTCTGGGGTTAATGAAAATTTAGGCAGGACAATTTCCGTTAACCAACACCAACCGCAAGCCTTCGAGCGTCAAATCCGGCTCGACGGCGGAAATCTCCGGCAGCTTCGCCGCGATTAATTTCGCATAACCACCCGTGGCGATGACCGGCAGCCGGCGCACCCGCAACTCGCGTTTGAGTTCCGCGATCAATCCGCGCACCAGTCCGCGATAGCCATGCACCGCGCCCACGAGCATCGCCTCCTCGGTGCTTTTGCCGATGGCGCGTTTGAATTCCCGGATGCGAATCCGCGGCAGCAACGCCGTTTTCTCGTGCAGATAATCCGTCATCGCCGCCAGCCCCGGCGCGATAATGCCGCCCACGTAATCACCACGCGCGTTTACCACATCGAACGTCACCGCCGTGCCGAAATCCACCACCACCACCGGCGCCCCGAAGCGATGCCGCGCCGCCACCGCATTGGCCAGCCGATCCGGGCCAATCGTATCCGGCTTCGGATAATCAATGCCCACGCCCCGCAAAGTCTTGGGCGTGAGTTCGAGGCTGGCCAAATTCCACAACGCGCGCACCACTTTGCGCACCGGCGGCGTGGCGCGCGGCACCACGCTGCATATCGCCACGCCGGTCACCCGCGCCCGCCCGACGAAGCGCGCGAGTTGCGGCTGCGCCTGTCCGGAAAACCACGCCGTCGTCGGAATATCCGCGTGCCGCGTCACGCGCCGCCCGTTCGCCAGGCCAACGTGCGTATTCGTGTTACCGATGTCGAAGAGCAGAATCATGTAACAATTCAAAATTAAAAATTAGAAATTCAAAATGGGGGGAAGATGGTCGTAAGCCGGCTTTTGAATTTTTAGTTTTGCATTTTTCATTTCTCAAGCGTCACATCGCCGCCGATGACGCGCTCCAGCCGGCCATGTTCTGTGCGCAACCGCAGCGCCCCGTCGTCGTCGAGGGATTCCGCGCGCCCGCGCAATTTGCGCCCGCCCTGATTGATGACCACCCGCTGACCGATTGTCGTGCAATGTTCCTCCCACTCATCGGCCACGTCCGCAAATTTGCCGGCGCCAATCCGCGCGTAATCGGCGTCCAGTTCGCGCAGGATCGCCGTCGCCAGTTCCGCCCGCACCACTGGCTGGCCGAGTTCG
Source organism: uncultured Bifidobacterium sp. (assembly GCA_964355895.1). Classification (GTDB taxonomy): domain Bacteria; phylum Verrucomicrobiota; class Verrucomicrobiia; order Limisphaerales; family JADLHS01; genus JADLHS01. The sequence continues at coordinate 6,284 of CAYHFK010000214.1, forward strand.
ATCCGCAACGAAGTCGCGATCTTTCGCAGTTCGACCGGAAATTCATTCACCGTCAGGTTTACATCCACCCCAACGCCGAGCGTAATGTGCTTTACCCGATCCAGCTCCGCGCTGAGTTCGGTGAGGATCCCGACGACTTTTTTCCCGCGCAGCAATATGTCATTGGGCCATTTGATCTCCGGGCGCAGCCCGGTCTGTTCATGAATGGCACGCCATACCGCGGTCGCCGCGGCCACGGTGAGCTGCGTGGTTTCCTGGGGAAGTAAATTTGGCCGGAGCAAAACGGAGAACCACAAACCCTTTCGCGTGGGCGAAGTCCACACCCGCCCCAGCCGTCCCCGGCCCTTGGTTTGCGACTCCGCGAAAACCACCACGCCTTCCTTCACGCCGTCGCGCGCCAGTTTTTCGACCACGTCGTTCGTGGAAGTGGTTTGCTCAAATACGCGAATGTCGCGCCCGACGACCTTGGTTTTGCCCAGATGGGCGAGCAAATCGTCGGCATGTAAAACATCCGGCGCGCTGACGAGCCGATAGCCCAGCACCGGACTGGCCTCGATTTCATAGCCGAGTTTCCGTAATTCCTCAATCCGCGCCCAGATCGCCGCGCGCGTCACACCGAGCCGTTGCGAAAGCTCCGCGCCTGACACGCCGCCATTCTCCACGTTACGGAGGGCGATCAGGATTTGCGTGTCGGTCGTCATCTGGCGGGAGCTTATTACCCGCGCCGCCCGAGCGGCGCAAGGATGGTTCGCGCCGGCGCGCGACGGATGTTGAGTATCCACCAACAAATGCGGCTAATTTCCAACCGCGCTTCTTGATCAGCGCGCCCGAATCCGCTCAGCCAATTCCTCCGCCGGGCAGGTCCAGATTTCCGCGAGCGTTGGATGATAATGCGGCGTGGCGGAGAGTTCATGAACGGTCATGTGTTTCGCCATCGCCACAACGATCTCGTGAATCAATTCGCCGCCCACCGGGCCGACGCAGCAACCGCCGAGGATTTCGCCGGTCTTCGGATTCGCCAGCAGTTTCACGAAGCCATCGAGCGCTTCCATGATGAGCGATTTGCCGTGGTCATTGAACGGATAGCTCGCGGCGAGGAACGGAATCTGGCGCGCGGTCGCTTTCTTTTCGGTCAGACCCACAGTGGCGACTTGCGGGTCAGTGAACACCACGTTCGTCAACAACCGGTAATCCATGCGCCGCAGCGCGCGCGGGTGAAGGATGTTGTGCGTCGCAATTTCGGCCTGCTGAATGGCGATGTGGACGATCTCGTGCGGCCCGGTGCAATCGCCCGCCGCGAAAATGTGCGGCGCACTCGTTCGCATCCGCGCGTCCGAAATGATACGTCCCTGCTCGGTTGCGACGCCTGCGTTTTCCAATCCCAGCCCCGCCGTGTTCGGCGACCGCCCGAGCGCGAGCAGGATTTCGTCGGCCTCGGCGCGCCGGCGTTTTCCGTTCTGCTCAAACTCGACGACCTTGCGCTTTCCGTTGCGGCGCGCGCCGAGCAGGCGCGTGCCGGTGAACAGCTTCACTTTTTCACGGCAAAAGACCTTCTCCACGACCGCCGCCGCGTCCGCATCGAATTCCCGCAAGATATGCGGGCTGCGCTGAATCATCGTCACCTTCACGTCGAAGCGGGCGAAGAACTGCGCCAGTTCGCAGGCAATCGCCCCGCCGCCCAGCACGATGATTGACTTGGGCAGCTTCTGGAGCGAGAGAGCGTGATCGCTCGTAATGTAACCGACTTCGTCGAGCGCGGGCAGAGGAGGTGGCGAGACAACCGAACCGGTCGCGATGACGAAGTGCCGGGCGGTGAGAAAATTACCGCCAGGTTTTGGAGGGCGCCAGTCCGCTGGCGCTTTTCCGCGCGCGGCTGCCATTGCCAAAGCGGCAGCGGGCTGCCGCACTCCAAGACGCTGTCGCGCCAAATTCGCTCCGTCCAAATCAGCGGTAGCTGTGAGTTCCACCGTGTGCGCATCCACAAACCGCGCACTCGCCCGGATGAATTTAAATTTCCCGCCCTCCAGTTGGTTGCGCCGGTAACTGGCGAAGTCCTCAATCATCCGCGCTTTCCGCGCCATGACGCGGCCGAAATCGAATCCGATCTTGCCGGGTTTAAGTCCCCACGTTGCGCCGTGCTGCGCCAGGTGTCGCACTTCGGCGGCGTAGAGCAAGGCCTTGCTCGGCATGCAGCCGCGCAGGATGCAGAGGCCGCCGACCGCGCGACCGCCCTCAATGACGACAGTCTTCCGGCCCGCGCCGGTGGCCGTTCGCGCAGCGGCGTAACCGGCGCTGCCCCCGCCAAGAATGGCAACCTCGAAATCGAATTTTCGCAT
>CAYHFK010000215.1:0-4342 GCA_964355895.1 uncultured Bifidobacterium sp.
TGCGCGGCGGCGAGGCGGGCGACGGGCACGCGATACGGTGAGCAACTCACGTAGGCCAGCCCGATGCGATGGCAGAACTTCACGGAATCGGGGTCGCCGCCGTGTTCACCACAGATGCCCAGCTTGATGTCGGGACGGGTCGCGCGACCCTTGGCGACCGCCATCTCCATCAACTGACCGACGCCGGTCTGATCCAGGGTGGCAAACGGGTTCTTTTTGAAGATCTCGTTTTCCACATACGGCATAAGGAACGAGCCCATGTCGTCGCGGCTCATGCCGAGTGCAGTCTGGGTCAGGTCATTTGTACCGAAGCTGAAGAACTCGGCGGTCTGCGCGATCTCGTCAGCGGTGAGCGCACCGCGCGGCACTTCGATCATCGTGCCGACCATGTAGGCGAACTTTACCTTCTTCTCGGCCATGACTTCCTTGGCGACGCGATGAACGATCTCGACTTGCAGGTCGAGTTCCTTCTTGAACCCGACGAGCGGAATCATGACTTCCGGCTTCACCTTGATCTTCAGCTTGGCCACATCGGCGGCGGCTTCGAACACGGCGCGGGCCTGCATTTCGGTGATTTCTGGATACGCGATACCGAGGCGGCAACCCCGATGACCCAGCATCGGATTGAACTCGTGCAACGCGGCGACGCGCTTGGCGATCTTCTCGACCGAAACGCCGAGTTTGGCCGCCAGCGCTTCCTGCGCCTTGACTTCGTGCGGGACGAACTCGTGCAAGGGCGGATCGAGGAAGCGGATCGTGGCGGGGAAGCCTTTGAGGGCTTTGAAGATTCCCGTGAAGTCTTCGCGCTGATACGGGAGCAGCTTCGCGAGGGCTTTCTTACGGTCGGCGACGGTTTCCGCGAGGATCATTTCGCGCATGGCATCAATGCGGTCGCCCTCGAAGAACATGTGCTCCGTGCGGGTCAGGCCGATGCCCGTCGCGCCGAACGCGAGCGCGTTCTCCGTCTGCTCTGGCGTGTCGGCGTTGGTGCGAACCTGAAGCTTCGTGACCTTGGAGCACCACTTCATCAACTGGAGGAAGTTCTTGAACTTCTCCGTGGCTTGCGCGGCTTTGTCGTCATGCAACAAACCCGTGATGATCTCCGATGGCGCGGTCTTGATGAACCCGCCATAGACGATGCCGCTGGTGCCGTCAATTGACATGTCGTCGCCTTCGCTGAAGGTCTGACCCGACGCCTTGACCGTCTTGGTCGCGTAATCAATTTCCAGCGCGCTTGCGCCGCAGATGCAGACCTTGCCCATCTGGCGGGCCACCAGCGCCGCGTGCGAACTGACGCCGCCCTTGGCCGTGAGGATGCCTTCCGCAGCGATCATGCCGCGCAGGTCTTCGGGCGAGGTTTCGTTCCGAACGAGCAGAACCTTCTCGCCCTTCTCCGCCGCGACCACGGCGCGATCCGCGTTGAGATAGATTTTGCCGGACGCCGCGCCCGGACCGGCGGGCAAACCACTGGCCACGGCCTTGGCCTTCTTGATCTCGGCGAGATTGAACACCGGCGCGAGCAACTGGTCGAGCTGGTCGGCGGGGTTGCGCAGAATCGCGGTTTCCCAGTCAATGAGCTTCTCCTTGACCATGTCCATCGAGAACTTGAGCGCGGCCATGGCCGTGCGCTTGCCATTGCGCGTCTGGAGCATGAACAGCTTGCCTTCCTGAATCGTAAACTCAATGTCCTGCACGTCCTTGAAGTGCTTCTCCAGCTTCTTGCGAACGTCCATCAGTTCCGCGTAGGACTTGGGCATCTCGTCCTTGAGCCGCAGCACCGGCTCGGGCGTGCGCACGCCGGCCACCACGTCTTCGCCCTGCGCGTTGATGAGAAATTCGCCGTAGAATTCATTCGTGCCATTGGCCGGGTTGCGGGTGAAGGCCACGCCGGAACCGGAGGTTTCGCCGGTGTTGCCATAGACCATGGCCTGCACGTTCACGGCCGTTCCCCATTCGGTCGGGATGTTATATTTGCGGCGATAAACAATCGCGCGGTCATTCATCCAGGAGCCGAACACCGCCCCGGCGGCGCCGCGGAGTTGATCCCACGGATCGTTCGGAAACACATGCCCGGTGCGTTCCTTGACGAGCGCCTTGAAACGCTTGACGAGTTCCGCCTGATCCGCCGCCGTCAGTTCGCTGTCCACGATGTCCTTGTGATACTTCTCATGTTTGAACTCATGAATCACCACTTCAAACGGCTCGTGATCCTCGCCTTCTTTCTTCTGCAAGCCGAGGACTACGTCCCCATACATCTGAATGAACCGGCGGTAGCAATCCCACGCGAACCGCTCATTGTTCGTCGCCGCGACGAGCGCCAGGACGGTCTGATCATTCAGGCCCAGGTTCAAAATCGTGTCCATCATGCCGGGCATGGAATCCCGCGCGCCGGAGCGCACCGCGACGAGCAACGGCATCGCTTTCGCGTCGCCAAACTTGCAGCCCATGATTTTCTCCATGTTGGCGATGCCCGCCTCCATCTGCGCCTGAAGTTCCTTCGGATAGGTCTTCTTGTGCGCGTAAAAATAAGTACAGACCTCGGTGGTGACGGTGAAGCCCGGAGGCACCGGCAGACCGATGCGCGTCATCTCGGCAAGGTTCGCGCCCTTGCCGCCGAGCAACGGCTTCATGGAGCCGTCGCCGTCCGCTTTTTTGTTGCCCCAGGTGTAAACGTATTTGTTGGATTTGGATGTTTTAGCCATAAATTCAGATTCAGTTTGGATGCCGTCAGTTCTATTTGGTGAAACCGCAAAAACGAGCCGCGAATCTATCAAAGCCACCCTCAGAGTCAATGAATGAACCGGGAAAAAGCAGTTGTCGCCGAGTAAACACCAAGAAATGCGAAGTGCCTCGCCCCGAAGCTTCGGAAAAACCGATTTCCAAATCACCGCCCTTAGCGCCGGTTTGAAAATCCTTCGTGCCGATTCCTCCTCGTCCTCGTTCTCGTCCTCGTCCTCGATTTGGCGCCGGTTTCGAGGACGAGGAGGACATTTTTTCCAAACTGGCTCTTATGCCCGCCCGGCGCCAAGTTTCGTCGCGGTTGTCCGTGGAAACCAATCGTGGGTGTTTGGCCGCCGGCAGGAACGGTCCGATCGGGAGCGTTGGAGCGTCAGGCCTTCGCCGTTTTCCGCCAGACGTAACGCGCCAGCACCACGCGCAACACCGCCGCCAACGGAATGGCAAGGATGCCGCCGAGGATGCCCCCCAGCAACGTTGTCCCCACCATCAGGGCGATGATGATGGTTAAGGGATGCAAGCCCACCCGTTCGCCCATGATCTTCGGCTGGATGACCAAGCCTTCGAGCGATTGCACCACGGCGAACACGACCAGCACCAGGGCCGGGTGTTGCCAGTCTCCGAACGCCACCAGGGCGATGATCAGCGCCGAGACGCACGTCGTGATCGCGCCGAGGAAGGGGATGATCGTTAGAAACGTCGCCATCACCCCGATCAACATAGCGTAGGGCAGACCGATGAGCACAATGCCGATGGTGTAAAGCACCCCGTCGCACATCGCCACCAGCACCTGCCCCCGAAAAAACGCGACGAGATATTCGTTGATGGCGTTGATGACGAACACGAGTTCGTCTTTGAATTTCGAATCCTGCACGGGCAGATAATCGCGCCACTGCCGGGTGATGCCGTGTTTCTCAAGGAGGAAAAAGAACGCGTAGATGGGCACCAGCGCCAACCCCGCAATCACGCTGAACATCGCGCCCACAAAGCCCAGCGCCTGCCCAAGCCATTGACCAAACTTCGGCAGCAGCCGCGTGGCGTAATCCGCGAGGGATTTGAATGACGTTGCGCCCGGCACGGCGGGCAAGGCCGGCAATGCGGCGGGGGCGTTGGTTTCGATGACCACGGGCGGCGGGGCGTTCGTCGCGAACGGGTGGGCGTTCTCACTGTACGTGCGCAGCAACGGCACGATCGGTTGCGGCAGCCACTTGGGCGGATGGGCGGCGAGTCGCCCGGCCTTCGCCGGAAGCTGGGCGGCGAATTCACTGGACGTGGCCGCCAGATCGCGGGCTTCCACGACGAGTTGCGGCACGACGCTCGCGAACAACCCGGTCACAATCACCAACGCCAGAACGAACACCACGAGAATTGCCCGGATGCGCGGCACATGTTTGCGCACGAGAAAATCCACGACCGGATCCAGCAAACAAGCCAGCACCCCGGCCACCGCCAGCGGCCAGATCACCGGCGCAAAAACGTGCAACACCCGGCCCAGCCCCCAAACCAGCGCCACCACCAGGGCGACGATGATGGCGATGGCCAGCCCGGTCAGGGCGGTCCAAAACAAGCGGGCCTGTTTTTCAGTGGGTGGCGGAATGTTCATGCG
>CAYHFK010000215.1:4442-8596 GCA_964355895.1 uncultured Bifidobacterium sp.
GGGCGGTCCAAAACAAGCGGGCCTGTTTTTCAGTGGGTGGCGGAATGTTCATGCGGCAACGGTGGAGAGTTTTCCGGCTTTCCGCAAAACGCACAATGGAAATTTCACCCTCAGTTTGTAGCCGGGGCAAACCGGCGACGACCGTCAAGCCAGCCGGCCCCAATAGACAAGCGTGTCATAATCAAAAATCACACCACCGTTCTGTTGGTGCGTGTCAAAAATCTGCCGCAGTCGCACCAGCATTTCGTCGTGATTGGGCTGCCCTGTCGCCGGCGCGTAGGAAGAGGAGAGCAGCCGGCCTTGCAGACCCGCGTAATCGAAATGCTGCGCGTACGGGTAGGTTTTCAACTTCGGCTCCCCGCCAAAAAACTGCCGCAGCACCGTCCCGTCAACGTTCCGGTGGTTGACTTGTTCGTAGTCCGTCGCGAACTCACGCAACAATGCCTCGTAGGCGACCAGGAACGGCGTGGCGTCCGTCCGCCGGTCGTTCCAGATCAACCCCACCCATCCGCCCGGTTTCAGGATGCGCGCAAACTCCGCGCGGCATCGCTTCTGGTCAAACCAATGAAATGCCTGACCGGCGACGACCAGGTCAATGCTCCGCTCCGTCAAGCCCGTCGCCTCCGCTGCGCTGGCAATGCTTGTGAAACGCGGATGCGACTTAAACTGGCGCTCACCGGCCACGCGCATTTCCTGATTCGGCTCCACGCCAAACACGCGACACCCACATGCCAGCAGCAGTTCCGTCAGTTTTCCGGTACCCGAACCGATGTCCGCCACGATGGAATCCGCAGTCAGCCCACACTCGCCCCGCAACAGATCAATCACTCCGGCGGGATAACCCGGACGGTATCGAATGTAATTATCAACCCGATTGGAAAATCGCTCGGTTGGCGCAGGCATGGCGGATTCTGTTCAGCCTTGTCCCAGCTTCTTGGATTTCTCCGTCGCGGCGCGCACGGCGCTCATGAGCGTGCCGCGTAATTTACCCTTCTCCAACTCGTGCAAGCCCTCGATGGTCGTCCCGCCGGGACTCGTCACCATGTCCTTGAGCGCGCCGGGATGCTGGCCGGTTTCCAACACCATCTTCGCGCCGCCCAACACAGTTTGCGCCGCGAGCCGCGTCGCCACGTCGCGTGGCAGTCCCGCCGCCACCCCGCCATCGCTCAGGCCCTCAATGAACAGATAAACATAGGCGGGCCCGCTGCCGCTTAACCCGGTGACGGCGTCCAGCAATGACTCCTTCACTTGAAACGCCGTGCCGACGGCGGCGAAAAGTTTTTGCGCGAGCGCGCTGTCCGCCGGGCGCGCGGATTTGCCGGACGCAAACGCCGTGGCGGATTCGCCGACAAGCGCAGGCGTGTTGGGCATCACGCGGATGACACGGACGCCGGACGGCAACGCGCCTTCCAGCTTCGCAATCGGCACGCCAGCCGCGATGGAAACGAGCAGGTGCGCCGCCGTAAAATGGTCCCGCACTTCCGCCAGCACCGGCGCGGCTTGATCCGGTTTGACGGCGAGGAAAATCACCTTCGCCGAGCGAACAACTTCCGCATTTGACGGGACAGATTTGGCCCCGGTTTCCCTGGCAAAGGCGGTGCGCGCGGCGGGGATGGAATCGCTGGCGATGATTTGATTCGGCGCCACGAGTTTGGCGCGGATGAATCCGCGCGCCAGGGCCGTGGCCATCTTGCCCGCACCGAGAAATCCGATCGTGAGCTTTGCCGACATGCGCGGGTTGTAACAGTTCATCCCGGGCGGCGGAAGTCAAAAAGCCCGCCCCCCCGGTTGCGGGCCGGCCAGCCAAGGGTGCGACCACCGGAAATTAAGAATAAGATGAAGACTCAGAACCGAAAAAGGGACCACCACTTTCAGTCAGGGTCAAAGAATCATTAACTAAAACATCGCTCCCGTCACGGTTTGAGTCACCTTGGAACAATTGAGGTTCTCCGCTATTTTCAGTGGAGCCAAGCGCGAGTCAACCATTGCACCGCTGGGCCGATGGTGGTTTGGACCGCCCTCACCCCAGGAGAGGGAGAACCGTCGTCCGGCTGCCGGCCGTGCGCGCGGCGCCGGTTTTCCTGCGGCGGCTGGAGCAAAAAGAGAAAGCGCGGCGCGGGCCAAGTTGCCACCGAACCATGCGGAGCGCGCGGTGGCGTCTCCCTCTCCCCGGGGGAGAGGGTCGGGGTGAGGGCGAGCGTTGATACCAACTAACTTCCGGGAGCAGGGTTCACCTGCCAAATCCACGCTGGTCTGGGCGACCTTTGGGGTTCGGCCGGAAGCCGTCAGAACACACGACCGACCATTTCAGGCGCTGAGAATTGGCTGACGCAGCGCATGGACGGCGGCTTGGTGTCTGCGGGAACTTTCTGACTCATAGTACTCATGGCGAACTGAATTTGCTGGGGCGTGATGTTAAGTCGGGAACGGCTTTACAATCCAAAACCGTCCCATAATCTTTGCGCGCAACTCAGCCCGAGCATTTCGAAAAATTGAAATACAGATCAGCAACTCATGGGAATAGATATTGAAACCGCCAGGTTCTTGCTCGCCCGCCGACGCGACGGCGTGCGCTTTGAACGCTGCGTCACGCTCGGAAGGCAGCACTGCTTCCTGAGCAACAAGGAAACCCGCGGTTTACTGCGGGAATTCGGTCTGCTCCCGCAAAACTTTCCCAGCCTTTTTCCCGCGGCCTATCCCCGTTATGCCGAACCTTTTTGGGAAATGCTCGGCGCCAAAGAGCTCAACACAATTGATGCGAGTGATTTCGAAGGGGCCACGCGGGTCCATGACATGAACCAGCCCGTTCCCGCCGCCTGGCATGAGGCGCACGATGTCGTTTGCGACATTGGCACGCTGGAACACGTCTTTAATTTTCCAGTGGCCGTTCGCAACTGTCTGGAAATGGTCAAGCGGGGCGGGCATTTCTTCGCCCAAACCCCGGCCAACAATTATTTCGGCCATGGGTTTTACCAGTTCAGCCCGGAGCTGTTCTTTCGCGTCCTTTCCCCGGCGAATGGTTTTCAAATCCAACATTGCGTGGCCGTCGAGTACGGCGTGCGGCGGCGATGGTTTGCGGTGACGGATCCGGAGGCGATCCGCGCCCGCGTCACGCTCATCAACGCGGCGCCGGTGGTTCTTTTTGTCTGGGCGAAGCGGGTGGAAATCGTGCCGTTGTTCCGAGGAACGCCGCAGCAAAGTGATTACGCCTCCGCCTGGGCGGAAAGCGCCACCCAGGGCAACGCCGCAAAAAATAGCACACCGGCTCCGCAAAAGCTGCAGCGACTGCAACGGGCGCTGATTGAGAGTGTGCCGAAGTTGGCGCGAACGCTGGACCGTTTGCGGTCTTCGCGCTTTAACCGAAACCACGCCTTCACCAATCGTCGTTCTTACTCCCGGATCGCGAAACCAGACTAGTACCGTGACAAAGAAGATTCGATACATGGCTTGGTCGGGCACGTCCCTCCGTGCGCGCCGTTCGGGGTGCCCATTGCCCATCTGCGGCGCGCACGGAGGGACGCGCCCTACCTGCCGACAGTGACTCGGGCGAGCGTCTCGTGACGTAACGAAACTTCCGTGTCGCCATACTAGCCCGACCGGCACGACCATTCGCCCGACGGCCGTTTAATAATTCTCTGCTTGGTAGGAGACGAGGTGACGAGTCTCAAATTTCCCCGGTTTCTGAAGGGCAAGTTAGCGACCCCTTACGTCGTTGGCTACTTTTTGAATGGGCTTGGGCGCTCGGGCCCGGTAGCCCGCGAGACGGAAATAAATGTTGCCCACGAACGCCGGGGTGAACTTTTTCAGGATCAACTTCGTGCAATGCCAGAGGCATTTGCGCAGAAAATTCAGCGTGAGAAAGCGGCGGTTGGCCGGTTGGTTCAGCAGGACCATAAACATTGGCCAGCCAAAAATGTACAGCGAGCCGCCTTCCCGGACCAAGGCGGCCGCGTCCTGATACCTCGGCTGGTTCAACAAATCCAGCAGGCCCGCCAGCACCTCGCGGTAGGCCTGGGCATCTTGCCGCACCCGTTGGTAGTAGGACTTGGGCTGGATTTTGAAAACCGCCAGCGGTTCCGGCACAACGCAAATCCCGTGGCGATAACCGATGACATAAGCGATGAACCAGTCAACGGTCAGCTTCAATTCGGGAA
>CAYHFK010000216.1:0-8564 GCA_964355895.1 uncultured Bifidobacterium sp.
ACAACAAGGCAATCAAAACGGCAATGATGGCGATGACCACGAGCAGTTCGATCAAGGTGAAACCACCGCGGCTGACTGACTGCGTGTTGCGGGGCTGGATGTTCATGAGAGTAACTGAGCTTCACCTCAAGTCGCCGTCGAGTCAATGGTTCGTTTCGGGGTGTTCGTTTCGGGGATCACCGAAGCAGAAAACGGGGCGCGGATTCGTTTCCGCCCGCCAGGTTCTTCTCTGAAGTTCCGCTGCATTTCACTTCGGCAGGAATCTCAATTTGTCCTCGGGAAGGTTCAGCGTTGTGAGCCATTTCGCGTAACCGGCCGGGTCATTACGCTTGTAGTTGTACGAAAGGCTTTGCGCGGCATTGTAGCGCTGTTGGTCGGCGGCGATCTGGTTCACGAACGGCGCGGCGAACTCAGGCGATTGATGCGAAAGCTGGTTCACGTAGGTCTGGATGGCTGAGTCGCGCGATTTGCCGGCGGGCAGTTCCGCGATGAATTTCCCCGCGCCCGAGGGATCGTTCTGCGCCCAGTTGTTCATGAGATTCTGCATCGCGTTTTTGCGCAGGTCGCCTTCCGGAAACTGCGCGGCCCAATTCGCGGCGGCGGCGGCGGGATCGGCATTGGCCCAGGCGGAAATGACGCTGAGCGCGGCGCTGTCCTGCGTCTTGCCGGCGGGCAGGGTGGCGACAAAATTCGCGGCGTCCTGCGGCGAAGTGTTCGCCCAACCGGCCGCCAGACCGTTGACGACCGTCTCCCGCGCTGGGCCTTCGGGAATTTCACGCAACCAGTTGGCGGCGGCGGCGGGGTCCGTCTCCGCCCACTGCGATGCTTTGCAACATGGAATTCTTCGTCTGGCTCGGCGGCAAATCCTTCGCCCGCTTCAACGCCGCTTCCGGGTCCTGCTACGCCAACTGGCGCGCGATGCTCTCGTACAAATTGTTGCGGCTCCGGCCGGCCGGAAGGCTCTGCGCGTAGGCCAGCGCGGCGGCGGGATCGCTTGTGGCCCACTGATAGCCAAGGCTGCTCATGGCGCTTTGCCGGGCCGGACCTTCGGGCAATTGCTGCACCCATGCGACCGCCGCCGCCACGTCATTCTGCGCCCACTGGCTGGCCAGTGAAGTGATGGCGTTGTTGCGCGCTTGTCCGGCGGGCAACGCCAGCGCGGCGGCGGCGGCGGCTTTCGGATCGGTCGCACTCCCGGCGCCGAGCACGGCGCTTATCGCACGGTCGCGGTCGCGGCCATCGGGCAGGCTCTTGGCCCACGCCAACGCTCCGGGTACGTCCTTCTCAGCCCAGCGGCGCGCGATGTTTTGATAAGCGTTTTGGCGTTGCTGCCCGTTTTTGATTTCACCGGCTTTGGCAGCGGCGGCGGCGGGGTCGTTGCCGGCCCAGGTGTCGAACAGCTCGTAGTACGCGCCGCCGCCGTAACCGCGATCGGACTTGGAAGTCTTGAGCAGCGCGAAGGCCGCCTCGGGATCTTTCTCGGCCAGCGCGCGGGCAATGGCGCCGGGCGCTTCGTTGCGCAACCGGCCCGGCGGCAATTGCTGCACCCACGCCGCTGCGCCCTGTGGATCATTTTTCGCCCAGCCGCGCAGCACGGCCAGAATCGCCTGATGCCGCTCGTTTAAATTCTTGAGGGCGTTGGCGAACTCCATGGCGGCGCGCGGATCGGATTCCGCCCAGCGCGGCAGCAGCGAATAGCGCAGGGAGTTTTGCACCTCCGTAGGCAGCTTGGAGAGCAGGGCCATCACGGACGGGATGTCCGCGGGGTCAACGCTCTTCACGATTTCGTTCACGCGTTCCCAAAGTTTGCTGCGGGAAAAGCCCTTCAGTTCAGCCAGCGCGCTTTCGATTTCGGCGAGCGACAGGCGCGTGGCGGACTTGGCTCCGGCGGCGGGGGCCGGGCGGGACTTTACCATGACCGCAGGGAGTTTATTCGCGTCCGGCGCGGAGGCATTGGGATCGGGCAAAACTTCCGTGGGGGTTGAATTGGCTTTCGCACCATGCCGACCGACGAGAATGCCCGCGCCGAATCCGGCCACCGCCAACAGCACGGCGAAGAAAAGGGTGATGGGTTTCATGGAATGGTTCCGTTGTAAAAGTCGCCCGCGGCCACCTACTTTTTTTTGCCGCGCTTCCGCGATTGCTTGAACGCCCGGAGCGCCTCGGGGTCTTGCTCAAAAAAATCAGCGAGGTCGGCCAGCATTTCGAGGGTGGCGGGGCTGAGATGATGTTCAATTCCTTCGATGTCGGCCCGCTGCGTTTCGGCGTCGAGGCCGAAGAGGGAAAAGAAACGTGAGAGCGTGGCGTGGCGGTTTTGAATGTTGCGCGCGACGGCGCGGCCCGGGTCCGTCAGCACGAGGCTGCGGTACTTCTCGTATTTCACGAAGCCAGCCCGGCCAAGTTTTTGCACCATGCTGGTAACGGACGCCTGCCGGACTTTCAACGACGACGCGATGTCCACCACGCGGGCGTAGCCCTTGGCCTCGATCAATTCGTGGATGCGTTCGAGATAATCCTCGGCGCTCTGGCTCGGGGTGGGGGGCGCAGACATGACGCGGGGATTAAACACGGTTTTGGAATTGAAGCAAGCGGCGGCAATCAGGGGCAAGTATTCCGCACGGTGGTGCGGATTTTGGCTTTGAGGATTCAAGGGGAGTTTTCGACCGGATTAAGCTGCCATAGTCGCGTTGCGGGGAGGCTTCTGCCCGCCGGCAAGCGACACTTCCTCCGTAATCCCCAAAGTCGCGGTTTTGCGTTGTCAAAGAACAGTGCCTGCAAAGTTTTCAACCGCGCCACAGGGGGCGCAACTCCGCCACAGCTTGCTGTGCAGGCGGGCAAACACTTCAACCAGGTTGAACCCCAGCACCAGAATCAGCAGCCAGGCCTGGATCGCCGCCGCCTCGTGCCGGGCCACGCGCTGCGTGTGGCCCGCCCGCCGCTGCCGCTCCGTCCAGCGTTCCTCGGCCAGCACCACCCGCACCGGGCCGACGGCCGCGTCGGTGAAGGGCAGGTCTTTGACCTCCCATAAATCCACCGCGCGATCTTCCCACCGCCATCGCCGATCCGGCCCAGATCCTGAGGGGCCGGATGATCGCTATAATCCAGAAGGGTTGTGTCCTCGATGAGCAAATCCTCTCCCGGTTGGCGCCCCGCCTCGCGGGGGCGCTCCAGATGGGAGGCCAACACCCGGTCAAAAGTTACGCCCCTTTGCCCAAAGAAGCGGCAGGCCGCTTTGAGTGCGGCCCAGTGCGGGAAGGCTTGGGGTAAGGTTCCGCCCGGAGAGGCCGCCAGCTGGCTGGCGATTTTCACCAGCCGTTTGGTTCGGCGTTGATCCCCCCAATGGGGCAAAGGCGAACTCGGTTTGGGCCCACAGAGCAGGCGTTTGCAGGGTTGCGCTCATAAAAGCCGACCGGTGAGGAACCGATACGGCGTGCCGCAGCAACGCCCACGCACCCAATAAACTCCGATTCGGAAAACTTAAACAAGCACCGAAAAGATGTGGGTAATGACAAGCGCTGAAGCCCGGTGCTGATGAGAGATGGCAAGAATTTGAGCGGCGCCGGAACAAGGTTGAAAGTCCGGCACAACCTTGTTCCCCGTGCGGTGTTGACCTAACCTGCAAGCGGTCATGCCCGTCAACCTCGACCCCGATGCCGCCCTGATGCTGCGCGTCAAGCAGGGCGACGGCGGCGCTTTCACCGAGTTGGTCGAGAAATACAAACAGCCCGTGCTGAACCTCGCCTTTCGCACGCTCCGCGACCTGACCGAAGCCGAGGACCTGGCGCAAAATGTTTTTGTCCAGGTCTGGAAAGCCGCCCCGCGCTACGAACCCACGGCGAAGTTTTCCACCTGGCTCTTCACCATCACGCGCAATTTGTGCCTCAACGAAATCCGCCGCCGCACCCGGCATCCGGCGGAGTCGCTCGATCAAACCAGAGACGACGCGGACGACCAGCCGCTGTATCAGGTCGAGGACAAACGGGTCGCGCCCGCGACCGAGGTATTGCTGCGCGGCGAACTGGTGGAAAAAGTGGATGCCGCCCTGGCCGTCCTGCCCGAGAACCAGCGCACGGCGCTCCTGCTGTGCCGGCAGGAGGAATTGAGCTACGAAGAAATCGCCGCCGTGCTGGGCTGCTCGCTGTCCGCGACGAAATCGCTGATCCACCGCGCGCGCGAAACCCTTAAACTCAAGCTCAAGCCGTATCTCCAAACGGGCGTCTGGGAGGAGAAGAAATGACCGCAACTTTGCCGCGACCACGGTTTTCAAATGAAAGGTTTGTTTATGAACCCTGATCCCATTTATCAACGATTGCGCGAACTGAGCTGGCGTCGTCCGCTCACCGCCCCCGAACAGGCCGAACTCCGCGCCTGGCTCGTCGCGCATCCCGAGGCGCAGACGGAAGCCGAAACGGAGGCCGTTCTGAGCGAGGCGCTGGCGCGTTTGCCGGATGCGCCCGCGCCGTCGAACTTCACCGCGCGTGTGTGGCAGACCATCGAGCGTGACGCCGCGATACCGGAGCGCGCCTCGAAGACGAAGACGCCATCGTCCCGATGGTGGCGGGTGATCGTTCCGCGATTTGCCGTGGCATCGGTTGTGGTGGGCGCGGGTCTGCTGGTTTACCGGCACCACGAGGCGGTGCAGCGGGTCGAGTTGGCAAAAAGTTTTCTGGCCGTGGCGGCGCCTTCGCTGGCCGACCCGAAAGTGATCGAGGATTTTGAAGTGATTTGCCAACTGAGTCCCCCGACCGCGGTGGATGAGGAATTGCTCAAATTGATGGAATGAATCTGGCCGCGCAAAACATTGTTCGGAACGTCTTCGCCTGCGCAGGTGTTTGGCTGGCTTTGAATTTGTCGCCGACATTCGCCGATACGAACCGGGTCGGTTTCACGCCCGCGTTGCCGACGATGAGGTCACCGGTGGATTCCTTCCGTATGCTGCTCGCGCTGCCGACGACGGAGCGCAAACAATATCTCACCCATCGCACCGTGGACGTGCAAAAGCGGCTCGTGGAAAAAATCCGCGAGTATCAAGCGCTGACGCCGGAGGAGCGGGAGTTGCGGCTCACGGCCACGGAACTGCGCTGGTATCTGCTGCCGTTGATGCGCGCGCCGGCGACCAACCGCCCCGCGCAACTGGCGCTGATCCCGCCCGGCCCGCGCGAACTGGTCGCCACGCGTCTCGAGCAGTGGGATCAGCTCGCGCCGCCGGTGCAGCAGCTATTGCTGACGAACCAGCAGACCGCCAGCTACTTTGCCGGCGGGGAAGCGGGGACGAATTCGCCGGTTTCCCCCGCCGATCAAATCCGCCGCAAGTTGCAGGGCCGCTTTAACCAATTGTTGGAGCTGACCGCCGGCGAAAAGGAAAAGGTGCTGCGGTTGCTCTCCGCCGCCGAGCGCCGGCAGATGGAGAAAACTTTGGCCGCCTACGGGAAACTTTCGCCCGGCCAACGCCAGCAGTGCCTCCGGTCCTTCACCAAGTTCGCCACGATGAGTCTGGCCGAACGGCAGGAGTTTTTGAAGAACGCCGAGCGCTGGTCGCAGATGTCGCCCGCCGAACGGCAGGCGTGGCGGGAACTGGTCAGCACCGCACCAATCAAGCCGCCGCTGCCGATCATCAAGTTGCCCACGCCGCCTGTGCCCTGGTCGCCGAATCGTCCGGCGCCGTCCGTGGTGACGAATGGCAGGTGAGGCGGAGCGCCGTTTTCGAATTGGCCGGGCGTCGCTGCTGGATCGTAACGTGTCGAATTGGAGTTCGGCGCTCCGTGCGGGTTGGAGTCAGACGGGCACGACGGCCGTCCAGCAGTTCCCGCCGAATTTGGTTTTGAATTTTTCCACGACGGCTTCCGCCGCCGCCGGTTCCCGGAATAGCGCGAACGTGGTGGAACCGCTGCCGGACATGAGCGTGGCCGCGGCACCCTGTGTTTGGAGAAATTCCTGATAGATTTTCAGGATGGGATATTTGTCCAGCGCGGGGGCTTCAAGCGAGTTGTAGAACTCCCGGCCCGCCAGGGCGAGATCGCCCGCCTGAAGCAGTTGGATCAGTTTCCGGGCCCGGCCGGGCGTGCCGTTTTGCGCGGCGGGAAAGCGGGCGAGGTTTTGATAAGCCCACGGTGTCGAGATGCCGAAGCCGGGGTGGATGAGAAAAAAACTCGCGCCGTGCAGGGCGGGGAAATGGTCCAGCGCCTCGATGATTTCGCCCCGACCGGTGGCGAGCGCGGGTTTGCCCTGCAAAAAGAAATTCACGTCCGAGCCGAGCGCGGCGGCCAGTTCGGCCAGTTTCGCGGCCGGGAGCAGCTGGCCAAACAATTCATTCATGCCCAGCAAGGTCGTGGCGGCATTGCCGCTGCCGCCGCCCAAACCGGCGGCGAGCGGGATTTTCTTTTCCAAGTGTATGCGGATGCCGTCCTTGATTTTCGCCGCGCTTAGAAACGCGGTGGCGGCGCGGTGGACGAGATTGCCCGCGTCCGTCGGCAGAGTGGGATCGCTGCAGGTGAGTTGAATCCCAGCCGGGCGGCGGGTGAAGATGAGCCGGTCGCAGAGGTTGACCGGATGGAAGATAGTTTCGAGGGCGTGAAAGCCGTCGGGCCGTCGGCCAAGGATGTTCAGCAGCAGGTTAACCTTGCAGGGTGAGTTCTTTTCGAGCGTCGTCATCGGGCTGGTTTATTAACCGCGAAATCCACGGATGGCGACAAAAGAAAACGCGCCAACCGCGGTTGGCGCGTGCGGGAAAAGTGGAAGCGGTTCGCGGCGTTGGCGAACCTGCGGCTACCGCTACGGGGAATCGAACACGCGGAACCGGCTGCCGGGAATGTAGGGCGCGATGTCGCCGCCGCTGAACCCGATCGAGGTGTCGGTCGCAAAAACCGAGTCCTCGAACAGCCCCGGCTTGTAGCTGTCCGGGTAGGCCGGCTTGGGCGTGAGGTAGTTCGTCATCACCGGACCATAATCCCCATCCCGCCCATTCGGGATCGGCGCCGTGATGATTTCATACAGGCCAACGCCGGCGCGGGCGACGGTTTTACCCAATCCGCGAACGACTCCGAGGGGGTAGCTGGCGTTCGGCGAATCATACACCACCGTTTGCTCGATGCTGTGGCGCATATCCGCAAGCCGGATGGGTTCGTAAAAGTTGTTCAGCCCGCGTCCGAGTTTTTGCCCCGGACCCGCGCAACCGGAAACCAGCACGGCGACCAACAGCGCCGCGCCCAGGAGAGAAATGTTTTTTCGCATAGGTTGTGTAATTGCTGGAATGCAGATTAGCGTCCGGCCAACTGATGTAAAGCGCGATTTCCAGTCATTGTCGTTCGTACTCGCCTTTGCCCAGCCGCTTGAGGACGGTGAACCCGGCCTTCTTCGCGTCCGTGACCGAGAGGGGTTTGAGCTTTTGGGGTGAACTAAAACGGGAGAAAACCTTTCGCACCGGCTTCTTGCAGGCCGGGCAGTGGGTGAGCGGCTTGGCGGAGAGCGGGCGATTCAAGGTGAAGCTCCCGCCGCACACGGCGCAGTTGCCGTCGCATAGTTCGTATTCGTAGATGGGCATGGCAAATTTCAAATTCCGATTCGCAAGTGTCGTATGGAATAAACCAAAAATCGAGCGCGATTCAGTTCGACTTGTAACCGGAGGTTCGGTCAACCCGGCGGAGCATCTCACTCGTGTAGTGGCGACCCAAGGTGCTTTTGTTTTCTTCCACCCATTCACTCAATTTTGTGTTTCCCAAAGGCGGCGCAGTCACCGCGAGCCGGTTCGCCATCAACCCGCGGATTTCTTCGCGGGTGATGACGACATCGCGCACCATGGCTCCGATCAGTCGGCAGACCCAATAGCCCACCGCCGGCGGAACGCCGATGACCGCGCGCTGGAGTCCCAGTTTGCCTGCAATCATCTGAATCAACTCACGATACGTGAAGGTCTCCGGCCCGATGGCCTCAACAATTTCATCCGCCGACTGCGCCGCTTGCGCCACGGCGGCTGCGGCCAAATCGTCCACATAGATCGGCTGCAGCCGATAATTGCCGTCTCCAAAAACTCCATAAACGGGCAAACGACGGAGCGCCCAGGCAATGTTGTTGATCAGCACATCCTCTTTCCCGAACAAAACCGTCGGCCTCAGAATGCAATAGGACAGTCCGGAAGATCGAAGACTCTGCTCCAGTTCCGCCTTCCCTCTGAAATACGGTAGATCGGAATGAAGATCCGGGTTCGTGATGCTGACATGGACAATTCTTCGCACGCCGGCTTCCCTGGCCGCGCCGAACAACACCCGGGTGTTGGCGACCGCTTCATCATGGGTGAACCGCTTGTGATCGAACCTTACCCAGTAGGTGTTGATCAAGACTTCTGTGCCCCGCAAGGACTGGGCGAGCCGTTCGGGGCGATCAAAATTGAAGGGCGACACGCGAACCTTTCCGCTAAACGGATTTGACCGTTGCAACGAATTGGTGAGCGTCATCACCTCGTGACCGTCAGCAAGCAGCCGATGGGCGATGTAGCGTCCCGAATATCCGAAAGCGCCTGTGACTGTGACACGCATCCCGACTTATTTTTTGAGGAACGGGCTGAACAA
>CAYHFK010000217.1:0-8553 GCA_964355895.1 uncultured Bifidobacterium sp.
TCAAGCCGAAGCTGCCGTTGCTCACGGAAGTTGTCGTGGCGGAAACCTGCACGGCACAGGCAGTGTATCGCGGGTAGTTGTTCGCGGCGTCAGTCGAATCACTCGTCCGTTCCATCAAGGTGAGTCGAAGAACAAATCACCCGTGGCGCTCGTGTACGGCACCGTGCGACCAACGGGTTTGCCTCCGTCATCCACCCCGTCTGGGCCGACGCTGTAGAGCAACCAGTTCGTGCCTTGCGCGCGGTAAATCAGTGGTTGTCCATTGAATGGATCGGAGGGTGCGTGTTGGAGATACTTTGGCACGAGTTGATCGAGTCGCTCCGGCGCGTGGCCTTGCTCGGACTGATAGCAGCGGAGGGCGAGTTCTGTGGACAGGAGTCGCCGGCGGGCAACCATGAGGTTGTGCTTGGCTTCACCTTTTTTCAGAATCTGGCGATTTTGCCACCATCCCACGATCTGGCGGATGGGATTGAGTGTTTGGCGGGGTTCATGGCCAACAAGCACGTTCTCGCCCCGTAAGACTTCGTTCCAAGTGACAGCTTGGTTGTCCACTTTCTGCAACTGGGCCAGGAGCGGGCGCGACTGTTCACAGTTGAACTGCGACACAATTTTGACCAGGTCACTGTAACCGATTGCTTCATATGCGATGCCCACAAGACGGTGGATCAAGAACCCGCCCCGGCTGGTTGCGTTGCCGAGGTCAATGATGTCAACGTAGCTGTGCGCCGCGTCGGCGGGCCGGTTTTCGAGTTCGGCCAACCGGCCTTCTCCGGCGAGCAAAAGGGCCAGTCGTCTTGTGACTTTCACACCAAGTAGATGGGTGTTGTTGCTCAACGCCGCCTCCATGGGCACGGCACAGGTGCGACTCAAACCCACACGCAAAAGTTGCAATGCCTCCGTGTTCGTCGCGATCACCGCGCGCAATTCTTCCAATGGTAGTTCTCTAGCGTCACTCGCGCTGTCGCTGACTAGACTGCCAGCTTTCACGATGTCGTCATAGCCGTTCGGATTCGGTAACGGCGGCAGCGGTACGGGTTTGCCCGTCGTGAAAAGGAGCAGGGCAAAGCCGGTCAGCGCGACCACAGTCACGAGTCCCAGTAGAAGCGTTCGAGGTTTTCGGTGCATGTGACGCAGTCAGCTTGGCAGAACCGCGCGAGCCGTCAAACCTTCGCGCTCGCTTCCGGTGGGCCGCAAGGCCAAGTTAGGCCGCGATGAAACCAGTTGCAGGTCGAAGAAAAATGTTCGGTGGCTGCGGCGTCCTCGCTTTGCTGGGCGCGATGATTTGGCTGTCCGGTTGTCGTTCGACGCCGGTGACGGAAGGCTTGCAGCGCTTCGAGTTCAAACAACCACACATGGGCACATTGTTCACGATCACGCTGTATGCGCGGGGTGAACTGGCGGCCCGGGTCAGCGCCGATGCCGCGTTCGCACGAATCGCCGCACTCGATCGGATGATGACCGATTACGATCCGGAGAGTGAACTGATGCAGCTCGGTCGGAAGCCGGTCGGGGAGCCAATCCGGGTGAGTGATGAGTTGTTCGACATTCTCCAACAGTCGCAGCGGGTCGCGGAGCTTTCCGGTGGCGCTTTTGATGTGACGATCGGGCCGGTGGTGCGGCAGTGGCGGCGGGCCCGGCGCACCGGAACCTTGCCGGTGCCGGAGGCGCTCGCCCGGGTTCGGGAGTTGGTTGGTTGGCGGAAACTCAAACTCGATCCGCGCCAACAAACTGTCACACTCACGGTGCCAAACATGCAACTTGATCTGGGCGGGATCGCGAAGGGCTACGCCGCCGACCAGGCGCTGGCGATTTTAAAATCGCAGGGGTTGACGCGCGCGCTCGTGGCCGCGAGCGGCGACATCGCGGTTGGCGATCCGCCACCCGGGAAACGGAACTGGCGGGTGGCGGTGGGCCAGTTGGACGGCAAGGATGGTAAACCGGCGCGTATCTTGTTCCTGAACAACGCGGCGGTCTCGACCTCGGGCGATGCCGAGCAATTTGTCGAGATCGGTGGCCAGCGCTACTCCCACATTGTTGATCCGCACACCGGGGTCGGGCTGACGGAGCGGTTGCAAGTCACGGTGATTGGTCGCCGCGCGACCGCCACGGACGCTTTCGCCACGGCGGCGAGCGTGTTGGGCGTGGAACGAGGTGTGGCGCTGCTGGAATCCCAGCCGGATCTGGAGGGGGTTTTCATTTGGAAAAATGGACGGGAAGCCAGAGTTTTCCGGTCGAAGCGGTCCAATTAAGCTCTCCGGAAACGCTGGGCCGGAATCTGATGACGCATTTAACCTAAAACAGGACTTGCCACGGATTCGCAGCATGGCTAATCTCTGCGCTCCTTTTTGGAAATCGGTGGGAGGGTTTGCCAACGCAAACTTTTCGGCCGCGATGGAAAGAAAATAATAATTTATGGCAGTTAAAATCCGCATGAAACGCATCGGGGCGAAGAACGCACCGGTGTTTCGTATTGTCGTGGCCGATGGTCGCAGCCCGCGCGACGGCAAGTTCATTGAAGAAATCGGCACGTATCATCCGCGCCAGAAGGGCGACAATGTGAAGGTGGACCTCGAACGCGTGAAGTATTGGGTCAGCCAGGGCGCGCAGCCGAGCGACACGGTCGCGAGCTTCATCAAGAAGGCAAGCAAGGCAGCGGCGGCGGTTTAACTGTTGGGTCATGCAGGCCTTTCTCGAATACGTCGTCAAGGGGCTCGTGCAAAATACCGAGGCGGTGACGGTCACGCCGGTGACGCGCGAGGGCACGACAATCTACGAACTGCGATTGGATCCGCAGGACGTGGGCAAGATCATTGGCCGCCAGGGACAGACGATCAACGCGATCCGTTCCCTGTTGCTGGCGGGTAGTGCGAAGAAGGGTTTGCGTTGCTCGGTGGAAATTGTTGAGGACAGGAAATAAATCGTCCTCGTCCTCCTCCTCGTAATCGAAACGCGAGGACGAGGACGAGGACGAGCACGACGAGTGAAAATTGACGTGCTCACTTTGTTCCCCGCGATGTTTGCCGGGCCGCTGGACGAGAGTATCATCAAGCGCGCGCGGCAGGCGGGGTTGCTGGATTTGGCGTTGCACCAGTTGCGCGACTGGACGCACGACCGGCATAAGACCGTGGACGACCGGCCCTTCGGTGGCGGGCCGGGGATGTTGTTGAAGCCGGAACCGATCTTTGAGGCGGTGGAAAGTTTGGCGCGGGAAAATACGCGGGTGATCTTGCTCTCGCCGTCGGGGCGGAAGTTCGATCAAAGCATCGCCCGCGAGTTGGCGCAGCAGGAACACCTGGTCTTTGTCACGGGCCACTACGAAGGTTTTGACGAGCGCATTCGGGAGTTGCTGGCGGACGATGAATTGTCCATCGGCGACTACGTGCTGACGAACGGGGCGCTGCCGGCGATGGTGGTAATTGATGCCGTGACGCGGCTCCTGCCCGGGGTGCTGGGTGACGACGCGAGCGCGCTCGAAGAATCGTTCAGCCACGGGTTGCTGGAGTATCCGCAATACACGCGGCCGGCGGAATTTCGCGGGATGAAAGTTCCCGATGTATTGGTGTCCGGCAACCACGCGGAGATCGCGAGTTGGCGGTTGGAGCAGGCAAAGTTGCGGACGAAAACACGCAGACCAGATTTGATTTAACAGGAAACAATTATGAACCAGGCATTATTGGATAAAATTCAATCGGAACAGTTTCGCAAAGACGAAGCCAAGTTTAACGTTGGCGACAGCGTACGCGTCCATACGAAAGTCGTCGAAGGCGACAAGGAGCGAATTCAGATTTTCTCCGGCGTCGTCATCGGCAAGCGCGGTCGCGGGCTGAACGAGACTTTCGCCGTCCGCCGCATCAGTTACGGCGAAGGCGTGGAGCGCATCTTCCCGCTGCACTCCCCGCGCGTGGACAAGGTCGAAGTGGAGCGCCAAGGCTCGGTGCGCCGCGCCAAACTCACCTACCTCCGCAAACGCCTCGGCAAGGGCGCGACGCTCGTGAAGGAGAAGGAAGCGAAAGTCGTAGCACCCGCAAAGTAAGCGCGACCACCAAAATTTCCAGGCGAGGCTCCGGCCTCGCCTTTTTTGTTTGGAGCACGGTGACTTTTCGAGAAGGCAAATCTGGGCCGGGTGAAGGGTTGCGACTGACTTACTGCAACGCTTCACTGCTGAGTTTCACCTTCAACGATGTGGTTTCGCCGGGTGCGAGCGTGATTCGATTCTCCGCCACGTTGCCGGATTCCACGCAGACCATGCGCAGATATTCCTCGTTGCCGAAGTCGGCCATCGCTTTCGCCTTCGCGATCCACGGATTCCAAACCACGGTCGAAGTCGAGCCGGTTTTCTCCACGCGAATAACCCGGCGCAATGCGGCATCGTGAATTTCCACCCGGTGCGGCGTGTTGACGTAGGTCCGGTCCACTTCGCCCGCAAAGCGGATGGCGTCGGTCGTCTCGGTCTTGCGTTGATGCCCGTCCAAAGTGTCGAGATAGTCCACCCCTTGCAACCCCACCACCCGAAGCGAGTTGATGTCGCCGATGGTGAAATAGGTGTGCAGGCAATTCTCAAAGCCATACGTGCGCGCCGATCTGTTCGTTACGATTAACTCGGCGCTCAACGTATCGCTGATGGTCACGGCGTATTCGACGGCGATTCCGCCATCACCGAGTTCCGGGCACGGCGGCAACCTCAGTCGGGCGGTGATGATTCCGGTCTCCGTGGTCGTGATTTCTTTCAAGGTCCACGTACGATTGCGAACAAAGCCATGTTGCCCCGGCTTGTCCGCCAGTTTGCCGAACCACGGAAAGATGATCGGGATGCCGCCGCGAATCGGCACGCCCGATTCGAACCGGCTTTGATCGCTCAGGAACAGCAACGGCGGTTCGCCCGGCTTTTGGAAATGCGTCACGTGCGCGCCGTGCAAATAAATTTCGGCCGTGCTCCAGGCCGTAGTGATTTCGAGCTTCGGCAACCCGCCGCATCCGGTGAGGAAGGCGACGCGGGTCATGCGTTTTGCGCAGCCAGAAATCGCTCGGCTTCGATGGCCGCCGCGCACCCCATGCCCGCGGCCGTGATCGCTTGGCGATAGACGTGATCCGAACAATCCCCGGCCACGAACACGCCCGGCACATTGGTCGAAGCGCCGTCGGTGCGGAGGATGTAACCGTTTTCATCCGTGCTGATAAACGGTTTGAAAATCTGGGTGTTCGGCACATGGCCAATGGCAATGAACACGCCCGCGCACTCCAGCACGCTTTCGGCGTTGGTCTTCAGATGTTTCACCTTCACGCCCGTGACTTTTTCCTGTTTCACATCCATAACTTCCGTGACGACCGAGTCCCACACCATTTTGATCTTGGGGTTCGCCAGCGTGCGCTCCGCCATGATCTTCGAGGCGCGGAGCGAATCGCGGCGATGAATCAGATAAACCACCGACGCAAAGCGCGTGAGAAACGTCGCCTCTTCGCACGCGGAATCGCCGCCGCCCACGACGACGAGCGGTTGGTTGCGGAACATCGGCAGCGCCCCGTCGCACGTCGCGCAATACGTCACGCCCTTCTTCTCCAGCTTGTTTTCGCTTTCCAAACCGAGATGCCGATGGCTCGCGCCCGTGGCGATAATGACCGTCTGAGTTTCGACCTGCTCCCCATCCACCGTCAAAACAAACGGTCGTTTCGAGAAATCCACCGCTTGGACGAGGCTGCCGAGTTTGACGCGGGTTCCGAACCGCTCCGCCTGTTGCTGCATCCGGGTCATGAGTTCGTAGCCGTCCACGCCCTCGGGGAAGCCGGGGAAATTTTCGACGATGCTCGTGGTGGTGAGCAGGCCGCCGGGCTGTTCGCCCGTGATGACCAAGGGTTTAAGATTCGCGCGCGCCGTGTAGAGCGCCGCCGTCCAACCCGCACAACCCGATCCGATGATGACAACATTTTCCATATTTCTGATCACGGTAGATTTGGCCGCGCATCCAAGGCAAGCCGCGATTGGGTCCGCGATTGGGCCCGGTTACCGCGGCGGAAGCCGGTGCTGACGCCGGACTCGGTTTGTCCCGGCAGGATTTTCCGGTGGTTTTTGTCGTTGACAGTTAATGCCGGCCGGCAGAAAATTTTTTTGTGAAACAAAATCCTCCCCCGACTTCGCGTCGTGAATTCATCAAACAAACCAGCACTTTCGCCGCCGCTTCGGCACTGGCCGGCGTCGCGTTACCGCACGTCCACGCGGCGGAGAATAACACCATCCAGGTTGCCCTCGTCGGTTGTGGCGGGCGCGGCACAGACGCGGCAGGCAATGCGCTGTCGGTCAAGGGCGGGGGCACCAAACTGGTCGCCATGGCCGAAGTGTTCCCGGAGCGCCTCAGCGCCAAGTACGCTGCCATCAAGCAGCAATTTGGCGAAAAGGTGGACGTGTCGGAGGATCGGAAGTTCCTCGGCTTTGATGCCTACAAGAAGGCGATGGACTGCCTGAAACCCGGCGACATTGTGATCTTGACGACGCCGCCGGCATTTCGTTGGGTGCATTTCACCTACGCCATCGAGAAGGGCCTGAATGTCTTCATGGAAAAACCGGTCACGGTGGATGGCCCGGGCAGCCGGCGCATGTTGAAGCTCGCCGAAGCGGCCAAGGCGAAGAACCTCAAAGTCGGCGTGGGATTGAACTCCCGCCACGCCCGCGCGCTCCAACAACTGGCCGAGCGCGTTCACGACGGCGCGATTGGCGACATCATTCTGGAGCGCGGCTATCGCATGCACGGGCCGGCCGCGTATTTTAATTCGCTGCCCAAGCCCGCGGGCATCAGCGATCTGATGTATCAGATCCAACGATTCCACAGTTTCATCTGGGCTAGCGGCGGCAACTACAGCGACTTTTACATCCACATCATTGATCATCTGAGCTGGATGAAGAACGCCTGGCCGGTCAAGGCGCAGGCGCTGGGCGGCCGGCATTATCGCCAAAGCCCCGAGGGCATCACCTACGTGGACCAGAATTTCGACACCTACGCCGTAGAATACACTTATGCTGACGGCACCAAGTTCTTTTT
Source organism: uncultured Bifidobacterium sp. (assembly GCA_964355895.1). Classification (GTDB taxonomy): domain Bacteria; phylum Verrucomicrobiota; class Verrucomicrobiia; order Limisphaerales; family JADLHS01; genus JADLHS01. The sequence continues at coordinate 7,032 of CAYHFK010000217.1, forward strand.
CGACGGGCGCTGCATGACGGGTTGCCAAGATAACTTTTCGAGTTACATCCACGGCACCAAAGGCAGTGCGATTGTATCCAAGAGCGGCGATTGCGGGGCGCCTTCCAGCATCTTCAAAGGCCAGACCCCGAATGGGTCTGAACGGGTTTGGGTATCCAAAGTTCCCGCAGGAGAAGAGAATTGGTACCAGAACGAGTGGAACGATTTGATGGACGCCATCCGCAACGACAAACCCTACAACGAAGTCGAGCGCGGCGTGACAGTCAGCGTCGTGACTTCGATGGGCCGCATGGCCGCACACACCGGTCAGGAGATCACCTTCGAGGACATGCTCAACTGCGAGCACGAAATGGCGCCGGGCCTGGACAAGATGACGGCGGATTCACCGGCGCCGGTGCTGCCCGACAAGAATGGAAGATACCCCGTGCCGCAACCCGGCATCATCACGAAGCGGGAGTATTGATTGAATGTTTGGGAGCGCGGACAGTCTTGTCCGCGCTCCGATTTTCCCCGCGGTTCTCGGTCGAACCTGCCCGGTACCGTAAGCGGCTTCTACTTCGCCGCGAGCGCAGCTTCGATGGCGGAGATCACTTCCGGGGAATCGGGCGCGTCGCCAGACCCAAAGCGCTTGAGGATTTTGCCATCCTTGCCGATGAGGAATTTGCCGAAGTTCCACTTGATGTCGCCGGGGAACGGCGAGTTTTTGCCCGCGAGCACGGTGTAGAGCGAAGAGCGTTTGTCGCCGTTCACGTCAATCTTGTTGAACAACGGGAACGTGACGTTGAATTTGCTGGAACAGAACTGCTTGATCTCCTCGTTGCTGCCCGGCTCCTGCCCGCCGAACTGGTTGCAGGGAAAGCCAAGCACGGTGAAGCCCTGCTTTTGGAATTTCTGCTGGATGGCTTCGAGCCCGGCGTATTGCTTGGTGTAGCCGCACTTCGAGGCGACGTTGACGATCAGCAGCACCTTGCCTTTGTAGGTGGCCAGCGACGCGTCCTTGCCGTCAATGTCCTTGAGCTTGAGGTCGTAGATGGATTCCGCGTGGGCGGCGATGGTGGTCATAAGAATTAACGAACCGAGTAATGCAATAGTCTTCATGGCGGAAGAATTAGCCGGAACGCGCCGGTTGTCAAATCCGTCTCTCGCTGAGGGGCGGCGGGAAGGGGCGGTCATAGGTGGCGTAGAGTGGCACTCTGCTGTATCGCGGATTGGCAATCCGCAGTGCCGGCTCATTTCGGAGGCGCACGGAGAACTCCACGCCCTGCCGACTACCAGTCGGCGACACAGCAGATTGTCAATCTGCGCTACGTTGGCTCCGCCTTCATTCACCCGCTGCCAGCTTCCGCTCCGCTGGCGTTAAAATTCTCCAATGGCCGGGGGGCAGGTCGCCCAGGGTTAACCTGCCAATCCGCACGCGCAACAGGCGCAGCGTCGGATGGCCGATGGCGGCGGTCATGCGGCGCACCTGACGGTTCTTGCCTTCGATCAACTCCAGACCAATCCAACAGTCCGGCACGCTCTT
>CAYHFK010000218.1:0-8526 GCA_964355895.1 uncultured Bifidobacterium sp.
CTGCTGCCGTTCCGCGAACAGGACCTCCCGGTTCGCGCGGGGCAGCGGGTGGTCGTCTTCGTTTGTCTGGATGTGAAGACCAACCGCATTTTGGCGACGACGCGGCTGAACCGTCATTTGAATCGCGAGCCAGCGGCGTATCGCAATGGCCAGCCGGTCAATCTTCTCATCACGGGCCGGACCCCGCTCGGTTACAACGCCATCGTGGAAAACGCCCATCGTGGCTTGCTCTACCACAACAATCTCGCCGCGCCCCTCGAAGTCGGCCAGAAGTTGAAGGGCTTCGTGCGCACCGTGCGACCGGGTGGGAAAATTGATCTGAGCCTCGACGCATCGGGCTACAAACGCGTGGCCCCGTTGACGGATCAGATTGTCCATGCCCTCGAACGTAACGGCGGCAAGCTGGCGTTCGATGACGACGCTTCGCCCGAGGCGATCCGGCAAAAGTTTGGCGTCAGCAAGAAGGCGTTCAAGCAAGCGCTGGGCAAACTCTACAAAGGCCGGCGCATTCGCTTTCAGAAACCGGGCATTCAGTTGTTGGACAACTCCAACTGGTTGCCGGGCACGTGATGGGTCGTTCGCCCGAGTGGTTTTTGGGTTGCTGTGGGGAACGGTTGGCCGGCTTTTTTTCGCCCCAACATAAAAAGTCAAAAAAACTTGTTGCGGGTGAGGATGCGTCTGCTAGTCTCTGCGCCCCTGTTTCCCTGAGGGAAGGGGTTGAACCGTTTTAGACGACCAGCATTAGACAATTGTTCTTTATATGGCAGGACAACGCATTCGTATCCGTCTCAAGGCCTATGACTATCGCGTCATAGATCAGTCGGCGCGAGAAATCGCCGACACCGTCAAGCGCACGGGCGCCCGGGTCGCCGGGCCGATTCCGCTCCCCACCCGCATTGAACGTTTCACCGTGTTGCGCTCGCCGCACGCTGACAAAAAGTCGCAGGAGACGTTCGAGCAACGCACGCACAAACGGCTGCTCGACATTATTGATCCCACCGCCAAGACCGTGGATGAGTTGAAGAAACTCAATCTGCCGGCGGGTGTGGACATCACCATCAAGATTTGAACCTCAACCCTTTTCTGCCATGCCACTCGGACTAATTGCCAAAAAAATCGGACACACGCGCGTCTATGACGCGAGCGGCGTCCTGCATCCCGTGACCGTCGTTCTCGCCGGTCCCAATCGCGTGCTTCAGGTCAAGACGCAGGCCAGCAAGGACGGCTACAACGCCGTGCAGCTCGGTTTTGACGACCAGAAGGAACAGCGGGTCACCAAGCCGTTGCTCGGTCACATCAAGAAACACAACGGCGTCGCGGTCAAACGCATCCGGGAATTCCGCAACTTCTCCAAGGAAGTGAAGCCCGGCGAAACCATCGGGGCGACGTTGTTTGCGCCCGGCGATTTTGTGGACGCCATCGGGACGACGAAGGGCCAGGGTTTTGAGGGCGTCGTCAAGCGCCATCATTTCCGCGGCGGTGATTCGACGCACGGCGCGAAGGGCTTTCACCGGCGCAACGGCGCAATCGGCCAGCGTTTGTTTCCCGGCACGGTCATGCGCGGCATGAAAATGCCCGGTCACATGGGCCAGGTGACGCGCACGGCGCAAAACCTCGAGGTTATCCAGGTGCGCGAGGCGGACAATCTATTGTTGATCAAAGGATCCTTCCCCGGCGCGGAAGGCGATTATGTCATCATTCGCGAATCCAAGAAACGTCCGAAGGGCTGGAAGCCCGCCGTCTCGGCCGTCTTGGTCGGCAAGAAAAAGACCGCGGCCCCGGCTGCTGCTGCGAAGAAATAAATAAAGGACTGAAATGAAACTCTCTGTCAAAAACGCTCAAGGCCAGAGCTCGGGCGAACTCGAAGTAAAGTTCGCGTTGATCGAAAACGGCAAGGGCACGCAAGCCGTGCATGACACCGTGGTCGCGCATCGCGCCAACCAGCGCAGCGGTACCGCTTGCACCAAGACCGTCGGCGATGTCTCCGGCTCGAACAAGAAGCCGTGGCGGCAAAAAGGCACGGGCCGCGCCCGCGCCGGTTCCAACCAGTCCCCGCTCTGGCCCGGGGGCGGCGTGGTCTTCGGACCGAAGCCCCGAGATTTCGGCAAGAAGGTCAACGTTCGCACCCGGCAACTCGCCTTGCGCAAAGCCCTCAGCGAGCGATTGAAGGCGGGTGATGTGGTGGTGGTGGACGACCTCAAACTCGCTACGCCGAAGACCAAGGAATTTATCGGCGTTATTGCCGCGCTCGAGTTGACGGGGACCACGCTCATCGTTGCCCACGGTGCGGACAAGAATCTCTTGCTCGCGTCCCGCAACCTTCCCGGTGTGGCCCTCACAACGGGCGAATCGCTCAACACCTATGATGTCCTCCGCCCCGACAAGCTGCTCTTCACCCGCAGCGCGTTTGAGAAGGTGGAAGCCCGCTTGAACAAGGAATAACATGAACGCTTTTGATATCGTCAAGACCGTCCGGCTGACCGAAAAAGGCACGCGCCAGGGCGAAAAGTTCAATCAATACACCATCGTGGCCGATCGCCGCGCGACCAAGCCGCAGATTCGCCATGCGGTGCAGGAACTGTTCAAGGTCAAGGTAACCAAGGTGAACACCTTGAATGTCCGGGGCAAAGCCCGCCGCAAGCGCACTGCCCAGGCCGGCACAACCATCGCCTGGAAGAAAGCCATCGTGACGCTCAAGGACGGCGACAAAATCACGCTGACCTAGACCGAATTCAGTTTTCACGAGGCGCGAAGTGATGTCACTTTGCGCCTTTTCGTTGGCCCGCCGTTCTCCACCGGCGCGTTGCTTGGCCCTCCCTGAATGGGACCAGAGCGGAGGCGGGCGTACCGCCGGGCGGGCAGCCAAAAAGTTTTTGCAATTGGTTCTTGCTATTCCTTAGCAAATTGTCATATTTCAGGCGTCTGTAGATGGCTTGAAGCATCCACGTCATGGAAAATCCTCAGGTGAACGCAGTTCAGTGATGATTTGAAACCCGGCTACCGGGAACAGTCTGGAGAGAGCAAAGTTGAGTCTAGGACAGTTAGCATCACATGAGCGCAAAATTGTTTGTGGGAAATCTTTCCTTCAACACCACTGAAAACGACCTGCAGGACGCCTTCGCGGCGCACGGCACCGTCGTGGAAACCAACCTGATGATGGATCGCGAGAGCGGTCGTCCGCGCGGGTTCGGGTTCGTCACCATGAGTTCCGCCGAAGAGGCGCAGAAAGCCATTGACGCCCTGAACGGCAAGGAAATTGACGGTCGCGCCCTGACCGTGAACATCGCGCGTCCGCGCGAAGAACGTCCCGGCGGTGGTGGCGGTGGTCGTCGCGAATTCGGCGGCGGCGGTGGTGGCGGCGGTCGTCGTGAATACGGCGGCGGTAGCGGTGGTGGCGGTGGTGGTGGCGGTCGTGGTCGCTACTAAGCTGAACCAAGTTTCAGCGGCGGGGTTCGGCTCAAACCTGAATCCCGCCGTTTTTGTTGGTGAGTTTATGAAAGAGGAACCGATTGAAGTGGAAGGACGCGTCCACACGGTTCTGCCTGGTACGATGTTCCGGGTGGAACTGGACAACAAGCATCTGGTGCTGGCGACGATTTGCGGGAAGATGCGCAAACGCTTCGTCCGCCTCACCACGGGTGATCGCGTGAAGATGGAGATGTCGCCCTATGATTTGAACAAGGCGCGCATCACCTGGCGGCTCAAATAGGAGTGGGTGGGTTCGCCCCTTGTGAATTTTTATGGCGTGGAGTGATTGTCACTTCGCGCCTTTTTGCTTTGGGTCGGCAACCCGGGACCGAATCAAGGACTTGTCCTCGCATCGGATGTTTCGCCACTCGGATTATCCATCAGCCAACAACGGCTCCACCGAAAGCCGCGGCGAATCTTTGCCGGGAGCATTTTCCCACCGCCTCCGTCCAACGAAGCATGAAACGCATTCTCGTTTTCTCGGCTTGGCTGGTTTTGCTCGGCTGGCTTGCGCCCGTTTCGCCGTGCCACGCGGACGGGTTGATCATCGTGGATGAAGTGCATTGGCTGCCCGGCCCGCGCCCGCCGCATCCCGTGCCGCCCATTTGGCATCCGCGCCCGCTGCCGCCCGCGCCCCGGCCCTACGCTCCGCTGGAGGTCGTTTATCACCACGTCAACGTCAAGATTGACGGCCAGATCGCCACCACGTCCGTGGACCAGGAATTTTACAATCCCAACCCGTCCCGGCTCGAAGGCACGTATCTGTTTCCCATCCCCAAAGGCGCGCAGATTGACAAGTTCATCATGGACATCGGTGGCAAAATGGTCGAAGCCGAATTGCTGCCTGCCGCCAAAGCCCGTCAGATTTACGAGGACATCGTGCGCAAGGCCAAAGACCCCGCGCTCCTCGAATACGCCGACCGCGACGTGTTCAAGGTGCGCATCTTCCCCATCGAGCCGAACAGCCGGAAGCGCATCAAACTTTCCTACACCCAGGTGCTCAAAGCCGACGGCGGACTGGTGAATTACACCTATCCGCTTAACACGGAAAAATTCTCTGCCAAACCGATCAAGACTGTGAGCATCAAAGTCGAAATCGCCAACGACCGTCCGCTCAAGTCCATTTACTCGCCGAGCCATCCGGTGGACATCAAACGGCACGGCCCGAACCGCGCCACCGTTGGCTTTGAAACCACCGACGTCCAGCCGGACACGGACTTCGCCCTCTACTTCGCGCCGGAGAAGGACGAACTGGGCGTTAACTTCGTCGCGCACAAAGTCGGCGGTGAAGACGGCTATTTCCTGCTACTGGTTTCGCCGGGCATGGAGACGAAAGACAAGAAGATCGTCCCCAAGGACGTGGCTTTCGTCCTCGATACTTCTGGTTCGATGGCCGGCAAGAAGTTGGATCAGGCCAAAAAGGCGCTCCAATTCTGCGTCGCGAATCTGAACAGCGGCGACCGCTTCGAGATCATCCGTTTTTCGACCGAAGTCGAACCGCTGTTCGACAAGCTGGTGACGGCGACAGAATCGAACCGCGACAAGGCGAATGAGTTTATCAAGGAATTGAAACCCATCGGCGGCACGGCGATTGACGAGGCGCTCAAGAAAGCGCTCGCGTTGTGCGATGGTAGGGCCGACCTGCGGGTCGGCCAGGACGCGCGGCAGCGCATCCCTACCGAGAGCGGGCGACCGTTTGTCGTGATTTTCCTCACGGACGGTCGGCCCACCATCGGCACGACGGACGAGGAACAGATCGTCAAGAATGTCACGCGCCTGAACGAAAACCGCACCCGCATCTTCTGCTTCGGCATCGGCACCGATGTGAACACCCATCTGCTCGACCGGATTACCGAGGACACGCGCGCCTTCAGCCAATACGTGTTGCCCGAGGAAGACCTCGAAGTGAAGGTCTCGACGTTCTTCTCCAAGATCAAAGACCCGGTGCTGGCGAATCCGACGCTCAAATTCACCGGCGACGTGCGCGTGACGAAGCTCTATCCCGCGCCGTTGCCTGATCTGTTTCGCGGCGACCAACTCGTGCTCGTGGGTCGTTACTCCGGCCAGGGCGATTCCGCCATTATCCTGGAAGGCACCGTTAACGGCGTGCCACGCAAGTTCACCTATGAAGTGAAGTTCCCGCGTGCGGCGGACGACCATGAATTCATCCCGCGCCTCTGGGCCACGCGCCGCGTGGGCTACCTGTTGGACGAAATCCGACTCCATGGCGAGAACGCCGAATTGCGTGATGAAGTGACCGAACTGGCGCGTAAATACGGCATCGTCACGCCCTACACGGCATACCTCATCGTCGAAGACGAATCGCGCCGCAACGTGCCGCTCGCAATGCAATCGTTGCCGCAGCTTTACTCCGACCGTCTCGCCCGCGCCGAAGCGACGGCAAACTGGGATGGGTTCAAGCAGGAGAAGGATGGCGCCAAAGCCGTATCCGGCGCGCGTTACGGCTATGAGTTGAAGAACGCAACCGCGCCTGCAGTCGCGGCGGCGAGTGGTGCGGTGGAAGCGAATCGGGCGCTCGGTATCAACGGCGGAGCGGTTACGCTATCGGCAACCCCATCCGATGATTCAAAGGCCCGCCTGGCGCAATTGGCGCAACAAGGCCAGTTCATCGCCGGTAAGAACTTTTACCAAAATACGCGCAACGAGTGGGTGGACGAGGCCGCACAGAAATTCCAAAATGCCAAACGCCAGCGCATCCAATTCAACTCGAAGGAATACTTCGCCTTCGCCGCGAAGTCGCCTCGCGCGTTGCCCTGGCTGGCGCTCGGTCAGAACGTGCAATTCGTTTTGGACGACACGCTTTATGAGATTTACGACCCCAACAATTGAAAGCAATCAACCAAGTCCTCGCATGAAAACAAAAATACCGTTCGTCAAACTGCTCGCCGCCGTCACAGCTGTCGCCCTCGTCAACTTCGCCATTGCGAAAGAACCAGCTATTGAGACGTCCGCAAGAGCAACCAAGAAGCCGCTCGTGCAAATCGCGATCCTGCTCGACACCAGCGGCAGCATGGAGGGCCTGATCGAACAGGCCAAAAGTCAGCTTTGGAAGATTTGCAACGAGTTCATCAAGGCGCGCCAGGACGGCGTCGCACCGGAAGTCCAGGTGGCGCTCTATGAATACGGCAAGAGCAGTCTGCAAGCGGAGACCGGCTGGATCCGCCAAATCCAACCGCTGACCCAGGACCTCGATAAAATTTCCGAGGAGTTGTTCGCGTTGCGGACCAACGGTGGCGACGAGTATTGCGGTTGGGTCATCAAATGTGCGGTGGATGAACTGGCGTGGAGTCCAGGGGCGGATGTTTACAAGGCGATTTTTATCGCCGGCAACGAACCGTTCACGCAAGGGAAGGTCAATTACGCCGAGTCCTGCAAGGCTGCGATCACCAAGGGCATCATCGTGAACACGATTCATTGTGGTCGCGAAGCCGAAGGGGTGAACACGAAATGGAAACATGGGGCGGACCTCGCGGACGGAAAATATCTGGTCATTGATCAGAACCGCGCGGTGGTGAGCATCGAGGCTCCGCAGGACAAGGAGATCGCGAAGCTCGGCGTGGAATTGAACAAAACCTATCTGGCGTACGGCGTCGCCGGTAAGGCCAGCGCTTCCCGCCAGGTCGCGCAGGATGCCAACGTCGCGGCCCTCGCTCCCGCCTCCGGCGCGGTAGTGCAACGCTCCGTGGCCAAGGCTTCCGCGAATTACCAGAATTCAGCGTGGGATCTGGTGGATGCCGCCAAGGACAAGAATTTCGAGATTTCCAAATTGAAAAGCGAGGAGCTGCCTGCCGCGATGCAGAAGATGGACGCCGGGGAGCGGAAGGCTCACATCGAAAGGAATACCCAGGAACGCGCCGAGTTGCAGGCCCGGATCAAGCAGCTTAACGGCGAACGGGAGCGATATGTCGCGCAACGCCTGAAGGAAGTGACCGGCACGAACACGCTGGATGCCGTGGTGATCTCGGCCGTCCGCGAACAGAGCGCAAAACGGAACTTCAAGTTCGAGTGATTCCCGATTTGTGGGGTAGGGCGCGTCACTCCGTGCGCGCCGTCTTATAAAGTAGAAAGCGGCGCGCACGGAGTGGCACGCCCTGCCTTTCATGGCAATACTGGTTTTAAATACACAATCGTTGCGCCCCAGCCGCCGAAATGTTCGTTGGCAAGATTGAATCCGGCCACGTCGGGATGGCGTTCGAGAAGCGTGTGAACCGTCTGCCGCAACTGGCCGATCCCTTTGCCGTGAATGATGCGCACGCGCAGAATTCCCCGCGCCCGGCACTCCGCCAGATAATCGAGCACCAGTTCCTTCACTTCGCGCGGCTGAAACGTGTGCAGGTCCAGCACGCCATCAATCGGCAGTTGAAGCGGCTCGTCGTCCACAGCGGGATTTAACCACGGATGGACGCGGGTGGACACGGATAATCCCATAACCGTCAGCGTCTCGCTGGCGCTCCTGGCGGGTTGCGCTATGCTTCGCCCGGATGAAAATCCGGAAAGCCAGAGTCGCCGATGCCGCCATCATCGCGGCGTTCAATCGTAACCTTGCCTGGGAAACGGAAAAGTTGCGGCTCAACTCCGCCATCGTTGGCCGGGGCGTGCGTGCGTTGTTGAAAGATGCGGCCAAGGGAACTTACTTTGTGGCCGAGCGGGGCGGCGTGATCGTTGGCCAGTTGCTCATCACCTGCGAGTGGAGCGATTGGCGCAACGGGCATTTCTGGTGGATTCAAAGCGTGTATGTCGCGGCGGAGTCCCGCCAGGGCGGCGTGTTCCGCGCCCTGTTTAGCCACGTCGAAAAGCTGGCCCGGTCGCGCCGCGATGTCTGCGGCTTGCGGCTTTATGTGGAGAAAGACAATCACCGGGCGCATACCACCTACGAGCGCCTTGGCATGAAACACACGCACTACGAGATTTACGAAACCAGCTTCCGTTGAAATTCCACTGTGAACGTCGAACTCATCAACACCGGCAGCGAGCTGATGCTCGGTCGCGTCCTGAACACCCACCAGCAATGGCTTTGCCGGCGGCTGGCGGATCTCG
>CAYHFK010000219.1:0-1236 GCA_964355895.1 uncultured Bifidobacterium sp.
CGGTTTGTTGGAAGCCTTGCTGGCTGACCGGGCGAAGGAGCGCGCTCGTGAGTAACGCCATCCTCCTCGATACTTCCGCCTGGCTCACCTGGTCGCAAGATGAACCGGGGGCGGCTGAAGTGGAGAGGTATTTCGAGGAGGCAATGGACGGAGAGGCGACGCTCCATTCCTCTTTTGTTTCGCTCACGGAATTGGAATACATCACGGCGCAAAAATTTGGAGCGGACAAGGCCCGGGAACTTCTCGAATCCGTGGAAGACAAACCCGTTCGGTGGCACCAATCGGACCGGGCATTGTGCGGTGAAGCAGCGAAGTTGAAGACGGCGCACAGAGTTTCTTTCGCGGACGCTTTCGTGGCGGCGACGGCCAAACGAGTGGACGCCGTGCTGATCCACAAGGACCCGGAGTTCAATGCGCTCGCCGGGGTGATAAAGCTGCACGGCCTGCCGCCCAAAGCGGGCAAGTCAACGTGAGCGCGAGGCGATAATGCCAGCCGGAGCGCCGGAATCAGGGCGCGGCGGCGTTGGATGGGCTGGCTTGTCATTTTCATGCGTGGCGGTTAGGGTTCAAGGCATGAGCGAGCGAATTGAAATCAACCCGCGGGTTTGCGGCGGCCAACCCGTCATCAAAGGCACGCGCATTTCCGTGACGGCGGTTCTGGAGCAACTGGCGGCAGACGAATCGTGGGATTCCATTCTGCGCGGCTACCCGGAACTGACGCGCGCGGACATTCAGGCGGTTTTGGATTACGCCCGCCATTCCGTCCTGCACACGGAGATTGCCGCTTTCAGCGCGGCCTGATCCGTCGTGCGTCTGTACCTTGACCAATGCCTGCGGTTTGAACTGACCGGGCTGCTGCGCGCCCGCGGGCATGACGTCGTACGCGCTGCGGAAGCGGGGCAGGCGCGGGCGGACGACGCGCTGATTCTCGACCGCGCGGTGCGAGAGGAGCGAACACTGGTCACGCTGGACGAACACTTCGGCGATTGGGTGGTGCTGCCGTTGTCCAAACATTTCGGCGTCATCCGGGTGAAGGCGCATCCGCCCTCGACCGAAAACGTCGCCAAAGTTTTGCTCCCGCTCTTGTCGAACCGCGCACAAACGGATTTCCGCAACCGACTGGTCATCGTGTCGGCGAATCGTGTGCGTTGGATTCGCACAGCCGAAGATTGACACGGGCAGGAGCGCCGGAATCAGGGCGCGGCGACGCAACGGCAAGGCGAAAGACGCGCGGGT
>CAYHFK010000219.1:1336-8517 GCA_964355895.1 uncultured Bifidobacterium sp.
GGGAAAGAAGGTTGGAGGCCAACAACCCCAACGGGGTTGCGGCTCCGCGGGGGTGTCGTGGCGCAACCCCGTTGGGGTTGGATTCCTTCCCGGCAACCACCCAAGGTAGCTCGTTCCTCGCAACCTTGGGCTTTGAGCCGGAATCCCGTTGGGATTCATCGGCGGCGGAACACGCACGGGCAACGGGTGACGCTTCGAAAAACCACGCGGACGGAGCGCCGGTCTGTGACCGGCTTTGCGGCCTGAGATGGCATGAGCCACCGACTCGACTGAGAGGGGGCATCGCCCCGCCGGGCCAAACCACAAAGCCGGCTGCAAGCCGGCGCTCCGGCAAAAACACACGAAGGATTCGGGCCAACCGCGAGCCGGTAACCGCTGCGACGCACCACGCGATGAAGCGGAATAAATTCCGCGCTCCAGCGCGTCCGGGCGTTGCCGATTCGGAGATCGGCGCTCCGGGGAAATTGGTGGCGCTTGTCGTTTTCATGCGGAGCGGGTATGGTTCAGGGCATGAGCACGACAGCACAGGCCATTTTGGAAAAGATTCAGGGGTTGCCCCCGGCGGAATTGCGTGAACTGTGTCAGCAAGTCAACCGAATCGTGGCGGCGGCGGAAAAGTCGTCTTCCCCTTCGGCGCGGGTCTCGGACAAGGAATTCGAGGCGGCGCTGGACGAGGTGACCGGTTGCACCGTCGGAAGCAGTTCGCTCCAACGGCTTCTGGACGATCGGCGGCGCGACCGGGAACACGATGAAGCGTGGCTCGAAGCCCGCAAGCGGGAGTGCGCCGGTCTTGCTCTTCAACCGTCCGCGCACTAATTTCCAGCCATGACTGCGATTGCAACCAGGTTTTTGGACGAATTCGAGAAACTCGCGCCCGAGGAGCAGGTGCTCGTGCGTAATCAAGTGATCTCGCGCACCGAGGCGCGTCAGCGTGAGGCGTTGAAACGGCTGCGCGGATCGAGCAAGGGCAAGGGATTGCTGGCAACGTTGCTGGCGGATCGGGCCAAGGAGCGCGCCCGTGGCTGACACGGTGGTCCTCGACACTTCGGCGTTCCTGACGCTGACGGGCGAAGAACCCGGCGCGGACACGGTGCAAAAATTCATCACCGACGCGCTGGCAGGCGAGATTGATTTGCACGCCTCGTTCGTGAGTCTCACCGAAATCGAATACATCACCCGCCAGAAAGAAGGAGAGGAAATCGCCCGGCAGCGGCTCGCAGACATCAAAGCATTGCCCATCCAATGGCTGCACTCGGACGATGCTCTGTGCGAGGAAGCGGCGAAGTTGAAGGCAGCGCACAAAATTTCTTTCGCGGATGCGTTCGTGGCGGCAACGGCGCAACGGCTTGATGCCACGCTGGTCCACAAAGACCCGGAGTTCGACGTGCTCAAGGGTGTGATCAAGTTGCATTCGCTGCCGCCGAAAGCGGGCAAAGCGAAGTGAGCTCGAGACGGTAAAGGCAGCCGGAGCGCCGGAATCAGGGCGCGGCGACGCAACGGCAAGGCGAAAGACGCGCGGGTTTCAGCCCTTGTCTCTACCCCCATCGCGGCGCGGGCCTGCGGGCAATCCCAAAGGGATTGTGTCCTCCAGCCCAGGGTTGCTCGCCCGGTGGGATAGGCTGGCTGAAAAAAATAAGACGGCTGAACATACATATCCCACCAGGCGAGGCACGAGCTACCCTGGGAAAGAAGGTTGGAGGCCAACAACCCCAACGGGGTTGCGGCTCCGCGGGGGTGGCGTGGCGCAACCCCGTTGGGGTTGAAATCCCTCCCGGCAACCACCCAAGGTAGCTCGTTCCTCGCAACCTTGGGCTTTGGGCTGGAATCCCTTTGGGATTCATCGGCGAAAGGCGCGCGGGCTTTAGCCGGCTTCAACGGTCCGGCGACGGAAAACGCACGAACTACGGGTATCGCTGCGAAGCATTGGAAGTTGCCCTCTTGAACCGTAGCAGCCGACGTGCGTCGGCTCTGAATTCCAACGAGAACAGATGGAGCGGACTCACGTCCACTGCTACCAGAATCGAAGGCCGCCGCCGGAGCGCTGGTCTGTGACCGGCTTTGCGGGTTGAAGAAGCGGGCGTGGCCAAGTCGAGCAAGACGGGTGAACCTATTGCCGTGCCGATGTCCAAAGCCGGCTGCAAGCCGGCGCTCCTTCGCTAACGCGCGAAGGAATCGCGCCAGCCACGCGCGGATTGCCTCCGCGCAGCCTTGCAAGGCGAAGCGGAATAAATTCCGCGCTCCGGGGAACCCCCGATGTCCCGTAGCCGACGACGTGAGGAGGCTCTCTCTATTTCGGATCTCGGACTTCGGACTTCGGACTTTGAAATGAGCCTCCTCACGTCGGCCGCTACCAGCGGCAGGAAACAGGGCGGCGCTTCGTTTAGTGAGTGTGGCGCTTGTCGTTTTCATGCGGAGCGGGTAAGGTTCAAAGCATGAGCACGAAAGCCCAGGCCATTTTGGATGAGATCAAGGCGCTGCCGCCGCAGGAGCGGCGCGAAGTGTTGGTGGGGTTGCAGCAGTCCAGCGTGACCGACGACGAGCGACCGGCGGCGCGAAGAGCATCCATCCGGCGCGGGCGCGGCCTGTTGGCCGGCAGCGGTTTGTTGGAAGCCTTGCTGGCTGACCGGGCGAAGGAGCGCGCTCGTGAGTAACGCCATCCTCCTCGATACTTCCGCCTGGCTCACCTGGTCGCAAGATGAACCGGGGGCGGCTGAAGTGGAGAGGTATTTCGAGGAGGCAATGGACGGAGAGGCGACGCTCCATTCCTCTTTTGTTTCGCTCACGGAATTGGAATACATCACGGCGCAAAAATTTGGAGCGGACAAGGCCCGGGAACTTCTCGAATCCGTGGAAGACAAACCCGTTCGGTGGCACCAATCGGACCGGGCATTGTGCGGTGAAGCAGCGAAGTTGAAGACGGCGCACAGAGTTTCTTTCGCGGACGCTTTCGTGGCGGCGACGGCCAAACGAGTGGACGCCGTGCTGATCCACAAGGACCCGGAGTTCAATGCGCTCGCCGGGGTGATAAAGCTGCACGGCCTGCCGCCCAAAGCGGGCAAGTCAACGTGAGCGCGAGGCGATAATGCCAGCCGGAGCGCCGGAATCAGGGCGCGGCGGCGTTGGATGGGCTGGCTTGTCATTTTCATGCGTGGCGGTTAGGGTTCAAGGCATGAGCGAGCGAATTGAAATCAACCCGCGGGTTTGCGGCGGCCAACCCGTCATCAAAGGCACGCGCATTTCCGTGACGGCGGTTCTGGAGCAACTGGCGGCAGACGAATCGTGGGATTCCATTCTGCGCGGCTACCCGGAACTGACGCGCGCGGACATTCAGGCGGTTTTGGATTACGCCCGCCATTCCGTCCTGCACACGGAGATTGCCGCTTTCAGCGCGGCCTGATCCGTCGTGCGTCTGTACCTTGACCAATGCCTGCGGTTTGAACTGACCGGGCTGCTGCGCGCCCGCGGGCATGACGTCGTACGCGCTGCGGAAGCGGGGCAGGCGCGGGCGGACGACGCGCTGATTCTCGACCGCGCGGTGCGAGAGGAGCGAACACTGGTCACGCTGGACGAACACTTCGGCGATTGGGTGGTGCTGCCGTTGTCCAAACATTTCGGCGTCATCCGGGTGAAGGCGCATCCGCCCTCGACCGAAAACGTCGCCAAAGTTTTGCTCCCGCTCTTGTCGAACCGCGCACAAACGGATTTCCGCAACCGACTGGTCATCGTGTCGGCGAATCGTGTGCGTTGGATTCGCACAGCCGAAGATTGACACGGGCAGGAGCGCCGGAATCAGGGCGCGGCGACGCAACGGCAAGGCGAAAGACGCGCGGGTTTCAGCCCTTGTCTCTACCCCCATCGCGGCGCGGGCCTGCGGGCAATCCCAAAGGGATTGTGTCCTCCAGCCCAGGGTTGCTCGCCCGGTGGGATAGGCTGGCTGAAAAAAATAAGACGGCTGAACATACATATCCCACCAGGCGAGGCACGAGCTACCCTGGGAAAGAAGGTTGGAGGCCAACAACCCCAACGGGGTTGCGGCTCCGCGGGGGTGGCGTGGCGCAACCCTGTTGGGGTTGAATTCCTTCCCGGCAACCACCCAAGGCAGCTCGTTCCGAGCCGGACTGGCCATCCTCGCAACCTTGGGCTTTGGGCCGGAATCCCTTTGGGATTCATCTGCAAAAGGCGCGCGGGCTTCAGCCCGCTTCAACGGCCCTGCGGCGGAAAACGCACGAGCAATGGGTGGCGCCTCGAAAAATCGCGCGGTGAAGCGGAATAAATTCCGCGCTCCGGGAAAGTTGGTGGCGCTTGTCGTTTTCATGCGGAGCGGGTAGGGTTCGCGGCGATGGCGATTCCACTTCTCGACGAACACGGGTTTCTGCCCGGCGGCGTCCATGATTGCACTCTCAACGAACTCAAAGCGCGGTTCGGCTCGTTCCAAATCAGCGACCGTCGCCCGCAGTTGTTCGCGCGGTTGGAAGCCTTTTTATCCGAGGCCAAAGCTTCACGGCTGGTGGTCAGCGTGGTGGTGGATGGCAGCTTTGTCACCGCCAAGCCGGACCCCAATGACATTGATTTGATTCTCGTTGTCGCCTCGAACCACAGCTTTGCCGCCGATTTGTCACCGCTGGAATACAGCGTCCTCTCCAAACGCCGCGTGCATCGGCGGCACGGCTTCGATTTGCTCGTGGCCCATGCGGACTCCGACGAATACCGGCGGTACGTGTGGTTTTTCCAACAGATTCGGTTTGCGCCCGGACACACCAAAGGCATATTGAGACTCAAATTATGATGCAGAACGAAGCCCAGTTGCAGCAAGCGCTCGAACAAATCGAGAACCTCTGCCATGCCCTCCAATCGTTGCGGGCGGACGTGTTCCCCAAGAATCCCCGGAATTTCGCCATCCTCGCCGAAGGCCCGATGGACGAAATCCGCAAGCTCCAGGCGGACGTGGACGACTATCTGACCCGCTTGGAAGATATGCCCGCCGGTGCGGTCGGCTGAGATTGAGGCGCAATGATCAAAACCACGGAACAACTCGAACAGGCCATCGGCCAGATGGGCCGGATGCAGCGCATCCTCGAATCGTATCGCAGCGACATCCTGCCCAAGAATCCGCGGAACTTCGCGATCTTTGCCGAAGGCCCGTTGGATGAAATCCGCAAGCTGGAGTCGGAGATTTCCGAATACGTCAACCGCTTGGAACAAGTGGCGGCGGCGTGACCCCGGAGCGCGGACGGCCTTGTCCGCGTAAACCGTTCCAATGCCTGAAGACTCGCGGACATAGCTGTCCGCGCTCCGAACGGGCGGGCGGGAAACCGGCGTTCCTACGCAACGAAACATCGTAGCCGACGAGGTCACGAGGCGGACGGTTTCGGGCAGGAGCGAGCGAGAATCCGCCTCCGCACGTCGGCGGCTACGAGGCAAACTCCGATGACCCGTAGCAGCCGACGTAAGGAGGCTCTGACTTGCTTCCGTTTTCCCACTTTCCGCTTTCCGCTTTTCAGTTTGAGCCTTCTCACGTCGGCTGCTACCAGGGGCGGGAAACTGTTGCTCGTGCGCACGGGCAACATCCGCACGCGCAAGCTCAAGGCGCGGTTCGAGCGGCGTCTGCCGGAGACCATGGCCGCGCTCGAACAGAACTCGCTCGTGGAACTGGACCGGCAAACGGTGCGGGTTGTCGTGTGACGCGGCAACCGGCGGGGTGTGTTGTAGCGCAGGTTTCCAAACCTGCTGTGTCGCCGACTTCCAAGTCGGCTGGGCGTGCGAGGGCGGACGGGCGGCGGGTTTGGAAACCCACGATACAGCAGACTTGGAAGTCCGCGCTACGGGCGACGGCATCTGCCGGAGATCATGGCCGCGCTCGAACAGAACTCGCCCGTCGAACTGGACCAGCAAACGGTGCGGGTCATCGGGTGTCGCGACCGCGAGCGCCGGAATCAGGGCGAGGCTTTGTTTGGTGTGTTGGCTGGAGTTCATCTGCGGCGAGGAATCTTTAGCTTTTGGCCTGGGCGAATGAGATTCAGATTCTTGATCCCGTTGGCGGCACCAATTGCCGTTGCAGTGGTGCCGTATTTGTATCCGATGTTTCCGAGCGTGTCCCCGGCTTTGACTGTGTAGGTGGTCGAACCGCCGCCACTCGAAGTTGTGCCACCGCTGTTGCCGGAGTTTCCTGCGGGGCTGCTCTTGGAAGTTGTTTGAACGGGGTTCAGAATCGAGGCTTCAGTGTGTGCGTTGACCGCTCCGTGGTTATTGAGTCGTGGTTCGATAAACTTTTCACGAAACTTGGTGCCGGCGGCTCCCGCGACATTCTCGATTTTATCCCTGAGAAATACTCCGACTCCGTAGGCAGCATCCCAGATGTACCCCCCAACCTGTTCACCGGCGAATGAAGCGGCTCCGTGACCGGTTGTATCCCCCGCCTTTACCTCACGCCATACCTTTCGTCCGTCCTTAACTGTGTCGTAGAGGCCTTTGATCTTAAAAGTAAGTTCCGCGTTGAACTCCGCAGTCTCAGGTGAAATTCCACCTGCGATTTGTAAACCGGTAAGCACCACCTCAGTGGTTTGGTCAATCACGCCCCAGACGATTCCCTCCTTGACTCCTTCAACGAAAGCTGCGGCGTAGGTCAGCCACTCGCCGTTTGAATCCACGTAACGCAAAGGATTGTTGGCGACATATACGTACGTATTGGGTTTCCATCCAGGCCCGATATTTTTTACAGGATCAGTTGAAAGAAACACGCCTGCATCAGCGGAGTAGTAACGGGCGCGCATGAAGTAGAGGCCGGGGAGTTCCTCCATCACGCCCTGACTTCCAACAAAGAGATACGGATTCGAGATTTGAGATTGCAGATTTGTTGAGCCGAGGCTGCGGCCATAGGGCGTGTAGGCGTATTGGGCCACGAGGTTCGTGTTGCCATCGGAGAGGGCAATGATGTTGGCCTGAGCATCGGCGTGGTAGCAGATGATGTTGTTGGTGGCGTCAACGCGGTAGCAGAGGTCCAAGCCGTGAATATAATAGGCCGTGACCTGGCCGCTCACGGTGGTGTCGCACAAAATACGCTCCATGCCGCCGGACAAATCGAGGACGTAGCGGGTTTCCACGCCGTCCACTTTGCGCGCGATGCGGCGGCCCAAGGCGTCGTAACGGTTCGTGATGAGTTTGGAGGTGATGCCGGCATCCCA
>CAYHFK010000220.1:0-8504 GCA_964355895.1 uncultured Bifidobacterium sp.
CGATGTTCAACGAGCGGGGAACTTTTGCGAGCGATCTCACGGTGGTTCGGCCGGCTGCTGACCGGTTTTACATCATCACCTCCACCCAACAGGCCGCGCATGATGCCGATTGGATTTTGCAACATGTGCCCGCCGGGGCGGATGTGACCCTCACCGATGTCACGGCCGAGCGGGGCGTGGTTTCGATTATGGGCCCTACGGCAAGAACGATCCTCTCCCGGGTGACGGCGACGGACATAAGCAACGCGGCGTTTCCCTTTGGGCACAGCGCGGAAATCCGGGTGGCGGGACAGCCGGTGCGGGCCCTGCGCGTGACGTATGTCGGTGAATTGGGTTGGGAGTTGCATGGCGCGGCGGCGGTCCTGCCGGCGGTTTGGGACGCCTTGATGCAGGCCGGGGCGACGGAAGGAATCCGACCGGCCGGGACTTATGCCATCAACACCATGCGCATCGAAAAGGCCTATCGCGCTTTCGGCACCGAGTTGTCAGTGGACGAAAACCCATTTCAGGCGGGACTCAGCTTCGCGATCGCCTGGGCCAAGGAATTTCTGGGCAAGGAAAAATTGCTCTCGCTGAAAGACCAACCGCTGACCAAGCGGCTGGTTTCGCTCACCCTCGACGTCACAGATCCCACGGTCACCCTGTGGGGCAATGAGCCGATTTTTCGGGACGGCAAATTGGTGGGTTATACCAGCAGCGGCTGCTTCTCGCCGACGCTCGGCAAGCCGCTGGCCCTAGGTTACATCAAGCGTCCCGGCGGCGGGCCCGTGGATAAGGCTTACCTCACGAGCGGCGCCTACACGATCCTGCAAGATGGAATCTATTGGCCCGCCAGCGTCAGCCTGCAATCGCCAGTGGATCCCAAGCGGGAACGCATTTTAGCCTGACCGACATGAAGGGATTTCGGGTTCAGTCATCAAAGCCAGTGTGCTTCGGCTGTCCCGACTTGAACTCAACGAACCAAACACGCGAGTCGTCTTTGTCTGCCAGGAACTCCATCGTAAAATCATCGGGATGCTTCTCATCTGAAACATCAAGGCTGTAAATATCCAACGCTACTTTCCTGATCTCGGGCTCGTGGCCACGAAGAAACTCCACCGCACGCCACTCCACTTCTGCAAATCTGCCGAGGATACCGCTGGCGCGATGTAACGACGCCTCGTCCGGTGCGGAATCCGTGCCTCCAACTGTGAAACGCACCTCCTGCCCGTCAGGATGGGCGATGCCAGTCCACAGAGTCCCATCACTGGTGAGAACGCCATACACCGGGTGGCTCACCTCACGTGTTGGCTTCCGTTCTCGGAGGTAGTAGTGGGCGATGCCGTAGATAAGACGACCAACGCCGAACAGCAGAACGCCCACCGCAAGCAGCAGTGCAGCAGCCAAGACGATGATAAGCGTGTTTCCAGCCACGGCGTACTCTTACTGCCAACAGGATTATTCCGAACTCAGCCTGAGCGTTGTTGTGCTCAGTTTTGTTTGATTCATAGGGCCACTCTAGGCCGCGCAAATTGGCGACTCAAACCCAATACCGGCTAGCTTCCACGGCCACGATGAGCCGATCAATGTCTTCCGGGAAGACGTGGCCGATAGTGCCGATGCGAAATGAATTGATGCCGGTGACTTTGCCGGGGTAGATGACAAAGCCTTTGGTCTTCAGGAGGGCGTAGAACTTCATGAAATCATAGCCCGGCGCTTCGGGATTGTAGAAGCCGGTGATGATGGGGCTTTGCAGGGCATGCGGCAGGACACAGCGGAAGCCGAGCCGCTCCATGCCGGTCACGAGCCGGCGTTGATTCTCGGTGTAACGGGCGAAACGGGCGGCCACGCCCCCTTCCTCCGCCAGTTCCTTCATCGCCTGCGCAAAGGCCCGCACGATGTGGGTCGGCGAGGTGAAACGCCATTTGCCGTGCCCTTTTTCCATGCTCGACCATTGATCGTAAATGTCCAGCGACACGGACCGTGCGCGCCCCGCGCATTTGGCCAGCTCGGATTTCCGCGCGATCACAAAGCCGAAACCCGGCACGCCCTGGATGCATTTGTTCGCCGAGGAGACGATGAAATCAATGCCGAGTGCGGCGACGTCCAGCAGGATGCCGCCGAAGGCGCTCATGGAATCCACGAGAAAGATGCGCCCCTGGCCTTTCACGATCCGGGCAATCGCGGCGAGCGGATTGAGCATGCCGGTCGTCGTTTCATTGTGAACGCAGACGACGTGCGTGATGGCCGCATCGTTGCGGAGAGCGGCCTCCAGTTTTCCGAGGTCCGGCGGGGCGAGTTCGCCGGAATCGTGGACGACAGTGTTGATCTTGAGCGTCTGGGCGATGCGCCCGAGGCGGTTGCCGTATTCGCCGTTGGCGAGGACGAGCAACTTGCCGTCCGCCGGCACCGCCGTGCCGATCATGGCTTCGACCGAGAACGTGCCGCTGCCTTGCATGAGCACGGCAGTGTAATCCTCCGGCTTCGTCGCGCTGGCAATTTTCACCAGCCCTTCCCGGATCGGAGTAACGATGCCGAGGTTATAGTCGTCATCCCACGTACACCAGTCGCGCAGCAGGGCGGCCCGTACGGTGGGGCTGGTGGAAAGCGGTCCCGGGGTCAGCAAAAGGTAAGGATTTTGCCAGTCGAAATCAGGCGCTTGATCAGCGGGGGCGGCGGCGGTGGTTTGCATGGTGGTATTGCGGGATGGGTTACCAGGGCAGACTGAAGGTTTTGACGTGGCTGAGAGCCGGTTTGGAAATCCTTTCAAGCCTCGTGGCAGCCGAGGTGACGAGGCTCAAATGTTCCGGTTTTCCAAGGCGGCGAGCGAAGACGGTTAGCGCCTCCGCACGTCGGCGGCTACTTTCCAAACCCGCGCTGAAAAAAATTGTGATCAAGGCCGCTCCCCGCGAGCGAGGCGGGCGTTGACGTCCTGGATCACCGTTTCAATGTCGGTGAGGCTGTCAATGACGTAGTGCGCGCCGGCTTTGCGGAGGATCTCGCGCGTCTTCTCCAGCCGATGCTGAATGTCCTGCTTGGACAAGGTGGCCTCTTCGTCCAGCGAATTGATGTTCATGTAATTGCTGTAACGCGCCACGCCCACAGCCCAGCAACCGGCGTTCAGCCCTTCCCCGACGCCGCTGGCGGTGTCATCAATCTTGATCACCGATTCGATGGGCCAGGCATCGAGCAGATCAAGGTTGCGGTAAACCATGAAGGGCCGGGGGCGCGCACCATGCAGCACCTCGTCGCCGGCCACGGAGGCGTCGGGCACGTAGCCCTGTTTCTTCGCCGCCTTTTCGAGAATATCCACCATCGGGCGCGTGAAGCCCGTGGAACAACCGATCTTGATGCCCTGCGCCTGCAGTCGCTTGATCACCTTGGCGATGCCGGGCAGCAATTTGGTGTACTTCGGCAGGCAGGCCAGTTGGGCCGGAACAAAGTCCGCAAACATCCGGTCCACATCCGACTGGTTCGGATACTTGCCGTGAACGCCCTTCCAACGCTCGCGGATGACAGGGTCCTCCGTCAGCGCTTTGATGTGCAGGTCTTTTCGCAGGCCCATGGGCCCGCGAGCTTCTTCCATGGAAATTTCGACGCCTTGATTCTTGAACACCGCGGCAAACACCACGGCGGGGGCGATGACGTAGGCGTCGGCCGTTGTGCCGCTCCAGTCGAGGATCAGGGCGGTGACTTTTCCGTGGTAGATTCGTTTGAAAACAAAATTGGCATTGGCGCTCATCGTATTTTTCGATTTCTTAGATTTTGGTTGATCCGTGCATTTACCGTTATTGCAAAACTGGCCGCAAAAGATCACCAGCCGCGCGGAGAGATTCAAGGCCAATCCGCACCAAAATCAAATCGAGGATAGCCAAGGGGCGGTGAACGTGTTAAGAACCCGGCATACCAATTTAATGCTCCGGAAATTTACTGAAAAACTTGCGCCACCTCACCCGCCAAAAATTATGAAAAAACTCATTCGCTCCTCCCTCGCCGCGCTGGCCGGCCTGCTGATCCTTACCGGCGGCCAGGCTTCCGCTGCGGACAATCCGTTCCTCGGCAACTGGGCGTTGACCCTGCCGGGCGGCTATTCCGGCTGGCTCGGCATCACCCAGGAAACGAATTACCTCGATGGCGCCATGCTCTGGCGCTGGGGGAGCGTGACGCCGCTCGATAGCGTTTTTCTGAACGACAAGATGCTCGTGTTTACCCAAGTGCGCGACGTCCAGCGGAAGGACGCCGCAGGCAAGGTGGTGCGCACGCACCGCTTCACCGACCGCTTCGTCGCCCAAGTCCAGGGAGATAAGATTAGCATCGTTGTCTTCCGTCCGCATCCGGACGGCAGCGGCGTGGATCGCGAGGAACTGACGGGCAAACGAATCCCTCCGCTGCCACCCGCGCCCGACCTCGCGAAGGTGAAATTCGGCGAACCGGTGACGCTCTTCAACGGCACGAGTCTCGCGGGTTGGAAACTTGTGGAGCCGGATGCGGCAAATGGTTGGAGCGCGCAAGATGGCCTCCTCAGCAACCGCCCCGTGCAGGTGGAGGGCCAGCCGCACAAAAATTACGGCAACCTGCGCACCGAGCGCGAGTTCGAAGACTTCAATCTCACGCTCGAAGTCCGCGTGCCGAAGGACGGCAACAGCGGCATCTACCTGAAAGGCCTTTATGAGGTGCAAGTGGCCGACAGTTTCGGCAAGGGGCTTGATTCCCACAACATGGGCGCCATTTACAGCCGCATCACGCCCTCCGCGAGCGCCGAGAAACCCGCCGACGAATGGCAGACTTTTGACATCACCCTCGTGGACCGGCACGTCACGGTCGTGCTCAACGGAAAGAAGATCATCAACAACCAACCGGTGCTGGGCATCACCGGGGGCGCGCTCACGGCGGATGAATTCAAGCCCGGTCCGATCTATCTCCAAGGCGACCATGCCGGGGTGGAGTATCGGAACGTGATTGTGCGCGAGGTTGCAAAGTGAAGCCGGCCGCGCTCACGTCAAGTTTGGGGCTGGAAGGTTCCATGCCGGCACGATCGGCTACGAAAGCTTGCGCTTCCGGTTATCGAGTTCAAACCCAAGAACAAGCCAACTGCGGATGAGTTTCAACCTCATATAAATCAAATCCCGAAACGTCATGAGACAATACACCCCTATTCCATGCGCCCAACCTTCGCGTGGCTTCACGTTGATTGAACTGCTGGTTGTCATCGCGATCATCGCCATCCTGGCGGCGATGCTGCTGCCGGCGTTGTCGTCAGCCAAGTTGAAAGCGCAACAGATCAACTGTGCCAGCAACCTGAAGCAAATGACCCTGTCCTGCTTCATGTATGTCAACGACACTTCGCGGTTTCTGCCGTACAACCCCACCGATCCCACCTACTTCAGTACGCTGTGGATGGGATCGCTGATTAACTATCATGCGAAGGTGCAGGCCGTGCGGCTCTGTCCCCTGGCCCCGGATATCAAACGCACGAGTGACGGCTGGGGCACCGCCGGCATCGCGTGGCAGTGGAATTCCACCCCCATCCTGCGCGGCAGTTATGCGATGAACGGCTGGCTCTACACGGATGATCAATATGGGCTTCCGAAGTCGAATCGCTTTATGAAGGAGTCGGGAATTCAAAAACCCGCGAACACCCCCATCTTTGTGGATTCGATGTGGGTGGATTTGTGGCCGCTGGCGACCGACAAGCCGGCGACCGATCTTTACGCCGGTTCAGCCAATGCGGGTGGCGCCGGGAGTATTGGGGGTATGAGTCGCGCCACCATCGCCCGGCACGGTGGCAAGGGCCCGGGCAGCGCCCCGAGAAAAGTCACCGCGGGCCAGGCCCTGCCCGGCGCCGTGGTCATGGGCTTGACCGATGGCCACGTGGAAACGGTGAAGCTGGAAAAACTCTGGGACTTCTATTGGCACAAAGATTACGTTCCGCCCGCAAAACGGCCGAATTAAGTTTTGCGGCGAAACGGTGGTTGCGGCCCGCCTACTCGTGATGATTGTTCCCTTCGGCGCGGTGCTTCTGGTATTCCTCCACGATCTTCGCCTCGGCGTCGCGCGGCATTTCTTCGTAATGGCTGAAGGCTTCGGTGTGAACGCCGCGCCCACCTGTCAGTGAACGCAACGTGCTGGAGTATCGGTAAAGTTCCTTCGCCGGCGCGTGTGCCTTGATGACTTGAAAGCTCCCGTCCACGTCCATGCCCTGAATCTTCCCGCGTCGGCTGGACAGGTCGCCCATTACCTTGCCCATGCAATCTTCCGGGATGCGAATCTCGACGGCGTGAATCGGTTCGAGCAGACACGGCCGCGCGGCGGTGAAGGATTCCTTGAACGCGAAATAGCCGGCGATCTGGAACGCGATGTCCTTCGAGTCCACCGGATGCATCTTGCCGTCGTAAAAATCAATCTGCACGTCCACCACGCGGTAGCCCGCCAAGATCCCTTCCTCACAGGCCTTGCTCACGCCTTTCGCGACGGACGGCACGAAGGAGCGGTCCACATTCTGACCGACGAGGGAATGGATGAACTCCACGCCCGAGTCACGCGGCTTGGGGACAATGCGCATCCAGACTTCGGCGAACTGTCCCGAGCCGCCCGTCTGCTTCTTGTGGCGGTGCTTCGAATCGCCCTTCGTCCGAATCGTCTCGCGGTAACGCACCCGCGGCTCGTGCAATTCCACATGCACGCCGAAGCGGCGGCGCAACCGGTCGGCGATCACTTCGAGATGCAACTCCCCCTGCGCCGACAGAATCGTTTGGTGCAATTCCGAGTCCACCTGATGCAGGAACGTCGGGTCTTCGTGGTGCAAGGCCGCCAGGCCGGAGGCAATCTTGTCCTCCTCGCCCTTCACCACGCTCTTGAGGGCGGCGTGAATGTTGGGCTTGGGATAGACGACCTTCGGCAGCGACACGGGATGTTTCGCGCTGCACAGCGTGTTGCCCGTATGCGTGTCCTTGAGTTTGACCACCGCCCCGATGTCGCCCGCGTTCAAGGCGGTGGCAATATCGCGCGCCTTGCCGTTGAGCAGATAAAGCTGCCCGATCTTCTCCGCGATGCGCCGGTCGGTGTTGTAAAGTTCACTGCCGGACTTCACCTGGCCGGAATAGACGCGGAAGAAGGACAACTCGCCGAATTGCGCCTCGCTCATCGTCTTGAACACGTAGCACACCGTCTCCGAACCGTGGAGCTTGACGTCACATTCCCGGCCCTCGGCATCCTGCGCCTTCACCGTCTTGCGATCCACCGGCGACGAGCCGTATTTCGCAATCATGTCCAGCAACCGCGCCACGCCGATATTATTCACCGCCGACGTGCAAAACACCGGCACAAACGATTGCTTTTGCACCGCCGCGTGCAACCCCGCACGCAACTCCTCCTCCGTGAGCGTGCCCTTCTCCATCCACTTTTCCATCAGCGTATCGTCCGCCTCGGCGATGTATTCGATGAGTTGCTTGTGCATCCCGGTGACGCGTTCAGCCAGCGCGCCCGCCGCCGGCGCCTCGGTGAATTTGCCGCTCTGATCGCCGGCATAGGTGATGACCTCGCTGCGAATGACATCCAGCAATTGATTGAAACCCGGTCCCGGGTTCACGGGCAGGCTCAACGGAAACACCCGCGCGCCAAAATGCTCGCGCAGTTCGGTCAGCAGCTTTTCAAAATCGGTGTCTTCTTTGTCAAAACCGTTGAGGACGATCATTTTGGGAATGCCATCCTCCGTGGCATATTTCCACACCGCGTCCGTGCCCACGCCGACGCCTTGCGCCGCATTCACGACGACCAGCGCGAAGTCCCCGACGCGCAGCGCGCCGAGACCTTCGCTGATAAAATCCGCGTAGCCCGGACAATCAATGATATTGAACTTCTTGTTCAGCCATTCCAAATGCAGCAGCGACGCCTGCACGGAAATCTGGCGTTGTTGCTCGCTCACGTGATAATCCGACGCGGTCGTCCCGGCGGCGATGCTGCCCATGCGATTGATGACGCCGGCGCAGGCGAGCATGGCTTCGCAGAGCATGGTTTTGCCCGAGGAAGCGTGACCCACGACGGCGAAGTTGCGGATGTCGGCAGCTTGATAGTCTTTCATAAAATAAAGGAGGACGGACGGAAGGTTGGATGAACCGAGGATGCTAATTTTGCCAGCCCAGCTTTCATGGGATGGATACTAAGAAGCAATGTCGCCTCTGCCAAGGGGGAAACCTTGACGTTTCTTGCCCAACTCCATGCGTGATTTGTTGGGGCCGGTTTGAAACCCCGTAGCGGCGGGCGTCTCGCCTGCCGTAGAGGGCGGCATCCTGCCGCCCGGAATCACCGCGCGAACAAAGGGCGGCCTGGAAATTTCAACCGCCGGGGAGGACAACGGGCGTTTTTTCCGATGGGCGGGACGCCCCGGCTCTACGGCAGGCGCGGACGCCCGCCGCTACCCGCCAACCCGGCGACATCAAAGAAAATTCAGCGGCGCAGCACCTTGGCGACCGCCTCGGTGCGGGTGCGGACGTGAAGCTTCTCGTAGATGCGGCGGATATAGGTGC
>CAYHFK010000221.1:0-8396 GCA_964355895.1 uncultured Bifidobacterium sp.
CCTTTCGTCCAGTCCGACGTGTGATTGATTTGGGTTTGCGCCGCATCCTGTCGCCATGATTCATTCCCCGCGCCCGGCATTCAGTTGATCAAATCCGGCTGTCCTTTCGCCCTGGGTGGCGCGATGGCATTTTTGCCAATGACCAATGCGGGTCGGCTTGGGGAACGCGGAGCGTCCTGGATTTGCCCCGCTTTGCGTGCGCTAGGGCAAGGCAAGGGGTTGGAAATGGGTTAAACGTTCCCCTTGCGCCCAGTTTGGCGTTTGTTCACCCTCGCACTCGCACTTATGGATTTCGGTGTCATACTTTTATTTATCGGCGGCCTCGTCGGCGGTTTCTCTCGCCGAGGCCACTGGATACTCAACAAGGCTGGAGCGCCCGTGCCAGCCATTGACACACCACTGATTGCAGCCACCTGCATCGCAGAGTTCTCCCTTTACATCTGGGGCTTTATGAAGCTCAGTTGGTATTGGCCTATCGTCATTTTCATCATCACGGCCCTCATCGAGGGGAAGATCAAGCTTTCATCACCTGTCTTTCTGATCCGTTCACGTCATCTCACAGGCGGCGCTTGTTTGGCGGTGACTTGGTATTCGTGGTTTAAGTATGTTCCTTTCGAGATATGACCTTATGGCCTAACCACAACTCTCCGCGCCCCAGTGATCCCTGCCACAACCCATACTAACTGAGCAACCCGCCTAAACATGCCAAAAGAACGTCCAAGAAGTGCTTGGGTGATTGAGTGGAAATGGTTTGGAGATCATCGGAAGTTGAGAACCAAGTTCCTTCACGTTTTGAATGGCAGACTAAACGAGAGCACTGTGATCGGTTACATGAAGTGTTTATATCTGAATTCCGAATTGTCTCACGGTGTGGACCGGCTCGGCTTTTTGTCCAGCAAGTATTGGAAGGGCAAGTTGATTCAGGAAGGGCCACGGATTGCTGTTGGATGGAATCCTTACTTGATGGCTTGGCGCGTGAAAGACCTTACCATCAAGGTTGATTACCAGCATTCGCGTGAAGTGTTTCGTTGGACGCAAGTCCCCGGACGGCGCTACAACGAAAAGACGCGTGAGTTTGAAGGCTTGGGCAACGCGATAAAGCGCGAGGAAATTTTACCGTATAGCTAACCCACCACGACCTTCACCGCGTCCCCATTGAGTTGAAAGCGAAAGTAACTGTTTGTGCTTTGTAAACGCTACGAGTATTCCAACCGGGGCGAAGGTGACGTGGCAAAGTGTTCTTACTCGCAGCTATTGGCTGGAGCGGGCGACCAATCTTGCCAGTGCATCGCCCTTCCAAACCATCGCCACAAATCGCACCGGAGCATTCGGCGTAACAACCTTCACGGACACAAGTGCGACCAACGCCGGGCCGTATTTCTACCGCATCGGCGTGCGGTGACGGAGCGCGGTTGGGGTTGCTGAACCAGCCGCAGCGGAGCGGTTTGATAATGGGCGGCCACGAGGGCTCCGCAAACCTTCGTGTCCCAAAACTAAAAGCGCGCCGACGTTTCCGCCAGCGCGCTGGGATTAGTGGAGTTCGACTCAGTAGTTCTTCGCGACTTCGTTCCAGTTCACCACATTCCAGAACGCCTTGAGGTAGTCGGCGCGTTTGTTCTGATACTTGAGATAATAGGCATGTTCCCAAACGTCCACGGCGAGAACGGGCTTGCCTTCGCAGCCCGCAACGGCTTTGCCCATGAGCGGATTGTCTTGGTTAGGAGTGGAAACGATTTCCAGTTTGCCACCGTTGGAAACAAGCCAGGCCCAGCCGCTGCCGAACCGGCCTAACCCGGCGGCCTCAAATTTCGCCTGAAAGTCCGCGAAGGAGCCGAACGCGGCCTTGATGTCGTCACCCAATTTGCCGGACGGCGCACCGCCAGCATTCGGGCCCATGAGTTTCCAGAAGAAGGAATGATTCCAATGGCCGCCGCCGTTGTTGCGCACCGGGCCGCGAATGGCGTCGGGCACGACGCTGAGGTCGCGGATGATTTGTTCGAGCGTTTTGGCTTCGAGCGCGGCGTTGCCGGCAATGGCTTTGTTGAGGTTGTCCACGTAGGCCTTGTGATGGCGGTCGTGGTGGATTTCCATGGTGAGCGCGTCAATGTGCGGTTCGAGCGCGGCTTTGTCGTAGGGCAGGGCGGGGAGTTCGTGGGGCATAAGTTTAGTATTCAGTTTTCAGTGTTCAGTCATTCATCAAATGCAAATCAACAGCTCTGGGTTCAAACATTGTTACGGCGGCACACTAATGGAAAAGTTGCGCTTGCGCAAGAGGCGGAGTAAACGGACTGCGGACTTCAGTCCGCCAGACCGCGTTACGCCTCAAGCGGACTAAAGTCCGCGCTCCACGAGTCCCACAAAATTCTTCAGCAACTGCAGGCCTACCGCCTGGCTCTTCTCCGGGTGAAACTGCGTGGCGAAAACATTGTCGCGCCAGACCGACGACGCGAAGGTTTCGCCGTAGTCGGTCTTTGTTGCGACGATGGACGCATCCGTTGGCTTCGGGAAAAAGCTGTGGACGAAATACACGTAGCTGCCATCCGCCACGCCGCGATACAGCGGGCAATCCGGGCGCGTGATCGCGATTTGATTCCAGCCGATTTGCGGAATCTTGAGACCGGGTTGCTCCGCAAAGCGCACGACCTTGCCGCCGAATATGCCCAGGCCCGCCGCGCAACTGTTGAACTCCTCGCTCTTCTCGAACAACGCTTGGTAGCCAACGCAAATGCCGAGGAACGGTTTCCCGGTCTGGATGAATTCGCGCGCGGCTTCGAGCAACTCCTGCTTGCGCAGCGCGTGGATGCAATCGTCAAACGCGCCCACGCCGGGCAACACCACGGCGCGCGCCTCGCGCATCCCGTCCGGGCGCTGCACGATCTGCACCTCGGCGCCGACCTTGAGCAACGCCTTGTGGACGCTGCGCAAATTGCCGGAGCCGTAATCAAGCAAAGCAATCACGCCGCCCATTTAGCCACGGATGGAACCCGGAGGGAATACAGATCTTCAGGGCAGACGCATCTATAAAATGTGTGATCCATGGGCAGGGTAGGGTTGTCGCGCTGCGACGACCACCGGCCCGTGCAGGGCCGGAACCCTTTCTCGGCGGCGCGAGGTTCCGGTAAAGGCGTTGCGGCCGCTGCACGGGCCGGTGTCGTCGCAGCGCGACAACCCTACCTGAATCTCCAGTTTTCAACTCTTCCGCGCGGCGGCTTCGGCGTTGAGCAAGCTGAGGCGGCGTTGCGCGGCGAAGGCTTGCGCCGTGTTGGGAAATTCGTGGATCAATCGTTGCAAAATCGCGCGCGCCGCGGTTGGGTCGTGGCGATGACGCAATTGCCACGCGGCAATCAGGCTCAGCCATTCGGCGCGTTTGCCGTCCGGTTGATCGGCCACACCCAGCAGCAGTTCGATCTGCTCGATGGCCAGATCCGCCTGGCCCAGCGGTTCGGCGAAGAGGCGCGCGAGTTTTTCGCGGGCGGAAATGTCATTGGGATCGCGCGTGAGTTGCTGGGTGAGTTGCTGCGCGAGCGCGGCGGCCTGGTCGGAATCAATGGCGTCTTTGGCGGGCGCCCCGGTTTCATCCGACAATTCGCTCAGGGCGGGCAGGGGAATGGGCCGGGCTTCACGTCGCTCGCGCAATTCCGCCGGGTTGTGCGGCAATTGGGTGCGGCGCAACTCCGCCATCCGCGCGAGGTGGGTGCCGGGCAGCCGATTTGAAATCACCTGGAGCGAGCGGGCGGCGGCCTCGGGGTCGCTGGCGACGGCGATTTGCCAGTCGGCCAGCTTGTGCAACGCGACGGAGATCTGCGAGGGCGTCACATTGGGTTGATCGCAAATTTCGAGGATGATCTGCTCGGCCTCGGCGATATCTTTGAACTGGCAGGCATAAAGTTCGCCCAGCATGAGCCAACCATCAAAGTCGTTTTCCGCACTTTCGAGCTGCTTGATGATCTCCATTTCCGCATCGCGGTATTTGCCGAATTTCATCCGGGCGATGGCGCGGGAATACATGGGCCGCGGTTTCACTCGATGCAGGATGGACGGGCCGTAGCCGGCGATGGGCAGCCCGATGAGCAGCAACGTCAGGCCCAACGTGTACCAGCCGCCCACCCAGAGCAACCAGAGCGCTGGCAGCGCGGTGCCGATGAGACACGTCCCGCAGAGCGCGCGAAAATCAGTCCGCGTTTCTCCGACAAGGCCCCGACTTGCGCGGATCACGTTCCAGCCAACCGTCACCCCGGCCCAATAGGTGGCGATGATGAGCAGGCCCGCGCCCACCACGCCGAGGAAAGCGAAGAACCAGCCCGTGCCGGAATTTTGCGCGAGCTGCACCGAAGGCATGAAAGGTTGCAGGTGAAACGAAAGCCCCACATTCATCAGAATCCAGAGCGCGAAGGGAACGACGAGTCCTTTCACCAACCACGGCCATTTCGTCCGCACGACGGCCCGCGCGTTCGCCGCCGGTGCGAGCCGGTAAATCGTGAAGCCGGCAAGACCGACCAGCGCCAGCGCACCCAAGCTGGCGCAGATGAACATCAGCAGCCCCATAAACGATTGAGCGGTTCAAGGTCCGGGTTCACGCGGAAGATGGTGCCGCTGGAACGGGGTTATGCCAAGCGGCAAATCCGGCGAACTTGCTCGCAGGTAGCAAATCGTCGCAGCGACCTCGGTGCGGGTCGTTACTTCGCCTCGGGCACGTAGCGTATGCTCTCGCCCCAGGTCATCGTGATGGTGCGATAATTCGAGCGCTTGAGTTCGGGATTAGTCAATTGCAGAAACTCCGCGTCACCCCAGAACGGCACGCGGTCGTCCACCGGATGGCCCAGTTCATTCTCGTGGCCGGGAAGAATGAGTCGCGGGTTGAACCCTTTCGCAATGCGGAACAATTCGTTGGTCCAGCACGGCGGCATCAGCACGTCCACCCGGTGATGCTTCCCGACCTCGTCAAGCCATTCGTAGTCCACCATGAAGTCGCCCTCGTTGATCTGATCGCCAAGATGGGCAAAGGAAAGTCCCTCGGGGGTGATGACGAGCGGCACGTTGTTCTCCACCGCCGCCATCTGGTGCCCGGGGTACACCACGACCTTGAGTTCCTGTTTCCCGCCCTGCACGCGCAGCGATTGGGTGACGTGGGCCGTGCGTTTCAGGTGCGTGAGCGAGTCGTGGATGGGGCGATCCGCAAATACCTGCGGCGGCGCGACGACCGGCTTGCCCTGGGCCAGGAACAGTTGCGCCACGGGCTCCTCCGCGTGGTCGCGATGCCGGTGGCTGATGAACAACACGTCGCATTGGCGCGCGAGTCGCGTCATCACATTTGTCGAGAGTTCAAATTCCGGGCTCCCCGCCGTCCGGCCGCTGACCAGATCGAACGCCAGCGTCACCGTCTTCGTGCGGACGACGAAGCCCATGTTGTACAGCTTCCAAATCTGCGCGCCATTCTCGACTTGGGTGGCTTCCATCTCCGCGATCGCGGTCTTGATCCGATCGCGAAAGAACGTCTGCACCGGCGGGCGCCGCGCGGCGGGCGGGTCGTGCAGCACGGAATCGAGCAACAGCAGTCCAAGATAACGCTCGCGCGGCTCCGGGTGTTGCGGGGGAAACTGCCGCAGCGTGCGGGCCGCTTCGGCGAGGAATGTGGCCGCCTGGCGGTTCATGTAGGCATCCCCTTTCTCGTCGAGATGCGGATCAATCTTGAGCGGGCGCGGGGTTGCTGTTTGTGCCACTGCCAGTTGGAAAAACGGGCAACCCGCCAGAAACA
This sequence comes from uncultured Bifidobacterium sp., assembly GCA_964355895.1. Taxonomy (GTDB): domain Bacteria; phylum Verrucomicrobiota; class Verrucomicrobiia; order Limisphaerales; family JADLHS01; genus JADLHS01. The sequence continues at coordinate 5,756 of CAYHFK010000221.1, forward strand.
GCGAGAGAATAAGATGGCGATGGAGTGCGCGGCATTTGAACCGATTGACGAAGCAATGCATGATCGAAGCGCGGGGCGGGTCGGGGCGGTCTGCGGTGGTGTTCATGGTTCGATCCAGATTCCATCTAGTCGCAACCAAGCCGAAACGTCAACGGCCAAAAGCCCAGAGATGGCGGCTCGTCTGTATGTAGTGTTGGGTGTTAAACGGGAAGCCCCGTTGTCATCATTGGGTTTGGTGCGGTTGTGGACGTGCGAATGTTTGAGTGGTGATTGAATGTTTGCAGGGATTTGGGTGTCTGACCTTGCAACATTCGCGTTCCTATTCCCCTATGCGCCACGCCTTCCCAGCCCAGCCCGATCTGCAACTGACCCCCATCGAAAAGATTCGTCTGCCGCTCAAGAGCCGCGACGAACTCCCGCCCATCCTCGCCGGGCTGCAATGGGTTTGGATGCACCCCACGCTCAAGGCCGAGATTTTCGCGCTGCTCGAAGCCAGGGGGCTCGCGGGCAAGCAAGCCACCGGACGCACCGGCATGGCCTTGTGGCAAATCCTCGTGCTCGGCGTCGTGCGCCTGGGCCTGGACGCGGACTGGGATCGGATGGAAGACCTGGCTAATCATCATTTGCTTGTGCGGCAGATGCTCGGCGTACCGATCACGCCGTGGGGAGCGGACGCCAAAGTTTTCGGTCATCAAACTCCGCGGGACAACGGCGCTCTGCTTGATGACGAACTGTTGCAACAAATCAACGCGCGCATTGCGGCCGCCGGCCGCGAGGTGTTCGCAAAAAAAGCCGGCGTGCCCGGCGCGGCGCGGGCGCGCAAGGTGGACCGTTACGTGTTGGAAACCGACGTGCATTTCCCCACCGGCTTGAACCTGCTCTGGGACGCGGGCCGCAAGTGCGTGGACTGGGTTGAAAAGTTTCGCCGGGGCGGCGACCCGTTGCCCGGGTGGCGCACGGCCAAGGCCTGGCGGCGACAGCTCAAGAACCTCCAACGCAGCACCAGCCAGATCGTCTATCGCGGCGGGCCGAACAAGGAAGCCCGCGTGAAAAGCGCCGTGCGCGCTTATCCGGTCGTGGGCCGCGCGCTGGCCGCCAAAGGGCAGGCCAGCTTGCTCGAACTCTGCGACCAGCCTGTGGCCCCCGGGCCGTGGGAAGCCCTCGAACCCTTTGAGCCGACTCACGGCGGCGGCTACGGGGTTTTGAAACGGCCTCGGGTGAAAGAAAATTGAGCCACCGCTGCCCCACCCGCTTCACGGCTTGAGCCAGCGCACGAACCATTCGATTGCCGCCCGCTCCGATTCCGGGGTCACTTGATGACCGGTGTTTTCCTGGAGGCGCACGACGAAACGCTCCGCTGCACCTGCGGCGCGATAGGTATTCCGCGCCGCGTCGGTGCATTCCTTGAGGCCGGGCAGGGGAGTGCGGTGGTCGGAATCCCCGTTAATGACGAGCAGCGGGCGCGGCGCGATCAACGGCAGCATGGCCGGGCCATCGAACTCGCCGTAGATGCCGGGCACGACGCGGTCGTAGAAGGTTTTCGCGAAGGCCACGTCTGGCGTCGCCACGCCGGCCGCTTTCGTTGCGGCATTGAACGCTGCGGGGATTGTGCCGACGCGGGCTTGCCAGGCGTTCTTCTCCAGCGCCCAGCGGAAGCTTTGCACGCCGAGGCACGGGACGACGACGGCAATGCGTGGGTCCACCGCCGCCGCGAGGTAAGCTTCGATGCCGCCCTTGGAAATCCCAATAAGGCCAATGCGCTTCGCGTCCACGTCCTTCCGGGTTTTGAGATAGTCCATGAGTCGCATCACATCCCAGACGGTGTCGTAGTAAAGCGGATGCGCCTGCGAATCGCGCCACGCTGCGACGATGGCGTCCTGATATTCCGTCGTGCCTTTGCCGGGGCCGCGCCGTTCGCCGTGGTAGCGCCCATCAATCGCCACGGCGATGAAGCCATTGGTGGCCAGCTTGCGGCACAACGACAGCAGGTTGCCTTTGCTCCCGCCCGTGCCGTGCAACGCGACGACGACGGGCCGGCGTCCGCGCGCGCGCGCTTCCTTCAGCAACATCCCAGTCACGCGTTGGGTTTTGTCCGCCGCGAAGGAAAAATGAAATTGCGCGAGGCCGTTCGTGGCGGGCAATTTTTCAACCGTCGGCGCGAGCGCAACGCGGGGATACTGGATGAGGTTGAGGAAGTCCGTGCGCGTGTCAGCGGCGCGACTGCACAGCACTGCGAGCGAGTTCAGAGCAACAACCAACAACCAGCGGAAGCGCTTCATGCCGGTATTTCAGCGGCATGGAACCGAATTGCAAGCGGCTTTCTGTGCGGCCCGGGCGAGAACTTTGGCGGCCGCTGCGGTTAATGGGGCTGCCCGGCGGTTGGGTTGTGGCTTCGCCGCACGATGCCCTTTCCCTGAACCAGGCTGGAATCGGCCCCCAAACTTTGTTGCAGATGCAACACGAAGTTGTCGTGCCTGATTCCGGGTCCCGGTGCGCCATTTTGAAATCGTGGGAATCCATGAGCCGCCCAGCGCGAGGCGTTCAATGTTGAATGAGGGAGGCGCCACTTGCCGGAGGCGTTGCCACGAGAAACGATTTTCTTTGCCTCCCGGCGATTTTGCGACTTTGCTATAAAAAATTA
>CAYHFK010000222.1:0-3960 GCA_964355895.1 uncultured Bifidobacterium sp.
TCCTCGCAGCGACCGCACTCCATGCAGGCGTCCAGGCTGAGGAGTTGTTGCTGGTTGAAATGATTGATGGCGCTCACGCCGATGCGCTCGGTCTTTTCCACTTCCTCCATCGTGATGGGAGTCATGCGGCCCAATTCCGGCCGGGCGAAAAAGAGATTCAGCGGCCCGGCCAGCGTGTGCAGCAGCCGGGTGTAAGGCAGGGAGGCAATGAATCCAAACACCAGCAGCGCGTGAACCCACCAAAGCGACAGGTGCATCGAGCGCGCCCCCGCGTTGCTCAGGCCGGAGAAAGCGTGCGCGATCAGCAGGCCCACCGGCGAACACTGCGCCGCGATGCCCGTCGGTGCTTGCCAGACCATGCGCAGTCCTTCCACCAGGTAGCCGGTGACTCCGATGGCGAGGAACGAACCGAGCACATACCAATCCGTCGCGCGATGCCCGACGCTGGCGGGCCGCCGCGTCCGCCGCCACAGGAAGAAGCTGCAACCGATCAGAAACAGGAGTCCGAACACGTCCAGCGTGAACTCGTAGATGACGTAGTAAGTGCCGTGGTGGAATTTGAGCGAACTGGAAATCCAGCCCGCGATGTGATCCAGCTCCAGCAACGTCGTGCCGAGAAAGAGCATCATGAATCCGGCGAACAACGAGATATGCGCCCAACTCGCCAGGCCGCGGCCCCGCACGCGTTTCTGGCCCAAGCCCTCGGTCAACAACCGGCGCACGCCGGGCTTCACCCTGGCCCTGATCTGTTTCGCATTTCCCACGATCAGTTCCCGGACGCCGATGGGCGTGCCCTGCCGCCACAACTTGAACCGCCGCCAAATCCCGTAGGCGAAAGCCGCCATCGTCACCACCGTCAGGCAGTAGAAAATGAGCTGCGACGAATTGGGGATGTTGCCGAAGGTTTCGCGGGTGGGGTTCATTCTTAACTCTTGAAGCTTCCGGTTCGCGCAACGCGGGACGCAGCGCTCGCATTACTTAGGAATCCGTGGGATAGACGACAAAACCATGAGACGGGCGAGCGATTCCCCCTCTCCCCCGCGGAGGGGGAGAGGGTTGGGGTGAGGGGGAAAGCCTGCCCAGTCAGTAAGTTCTCACCAGACCCCTCACCCTGGCCCTCTCCCCTTCCGAAGGGGAGAGGGAATCCGCTTCGTGCGCGTATCCTCCATCCTGCGGACTCCTCATTAACACCCCGCTTCACCGGGGTGATCGCGGCACCGCAGAATTCGACAACCGCTTCAGCGGTTTCCGCGTCACGTGGGAAACCGCTGAAGCGGTTGAGAAACCCCGGGCACCCTGGGTCACCCCGCTGAAGCGGGGTGTTAATGAGAAGATTCGAGATCATGCCGGGTGTATTCCTGACGGGCTTGGCCGAACGACGAAACTCAGCGACGCCGGGCCACTGGCGTTCGATATGAAACGAGGGCGTTATCCCGGCGTTCGCTGCAGTGATTCTGTTGGGCCACATATCTTTCATGTGAACAAACTCAGGATTTACGGCGCTGAAGCGCTGTCTCCATACAGGGCGGACAGATCAGCCATAGAGGTTCACCGTTCCCTTTCTTGATCGGCGAAGGCAATTTAGGGGGGCGACCGTAGTGCAACTCGAAATCTCGGCGACGGCTCTCCGGTAGCGAAAAAAAGTCGATCCCGATGCCGATCGTCGAACAATAGTTACAGACCCTTGCCTTGAGTGGAAACTCATCCCATTCCACCACGAAGTTCCCTCCACAATGCACACACTGAATGTCGATGAAAAACCCTTCTGGATTCTGCGGCTCTTTGTTGTGGTACCATGCCAGAGCGTAACCATTGCCGGGGAATACGACATCGTAATTGATTTTGCGACATGATGGGCAGGTCGGATGTGCGAGAGAACAATCGTCGTAACCGAAGAATAATTTCACGCTTTCTGCTGGGCTACCGGCGTCTCGCTCTCCTTTCGTGAAGAATGGAGCGTGGCACTGTGCGCATACCAAGGAAGTGCCGAACCGTGGAGTAGTGGTCGGCAGCGGACTCGATGCTCCACATTTCATGCAGAGCATGGACTTGGCTCCTCCTTCTTGCACAGAACTGTTTGGTTTTCTGAGTGGTGAGTCTTGGCTTTTCGGTGTAGCGCCGACATGTTGCTGCCGTCCAAATAATTTCGTCCAGATGCTCATGGTGTGATGTGGCCTACGACCCAAGTTAGGCGGCACTGTTGCCACCTCCCTCCAAACTCCGCAAATAATCCTCGCCGGTGCGCCAACGTTTACCATCGCCCATGTTGATGGCGGAAATATCCGCTGCTCCTGAACTTGGTGGCCGAAATGTCCACCGGAAACGCCACCACTTCCGGCTGCGCCACCATCGCGCCGCATAATCGCGCGCGCGGGTGTGGTCAACGCCAAAGAGGAGAATACACCTGTCGCAGACGAGCCAAGGAGTATCCATAGCGGCAATGCCGAACACCGTCCTGAACACAGGCTGCGCGCGACAGAACTCCTCGTAAGAGTGAACTTGGAGTTCGACAAGTTCCTGTTTGTGAAGCTCGTAGTAGGACCGCCAGTAGCCGGGCGCGCTCACAACCTCAGTCGTCGTCAAAAGATAGCCCGCAGGCCGAGATAACCCGCAAAGACAAACATCACATGTGCCGGAATCTAAAAAGCTCATACTCGATGTGATCGCGCGCTGCCGCCTAACATTTAAGTGAGCGACTTTTTCGAACGGTCTTTGTCGCAATATTCTTACGGTCAGAAAGTTTCAGCCTTGCAATGCCGTGTCAAGTCAGGCGTTCGACAAACGGGCCAAAAGCTACTTGCCCAACTTCGCAATGAGTTCCGGCACGACTTGATACACGTCGCCCACCAGCCCGTAATCCGCCACCTCGAAAATCGGCGCTTCGGCGTCCTTGTTGATCGCGACGATGACCTTGGTGTCTTTCATCCCGGCCATGTGTTGAATCGCGCCGGAGATGCCGACGGCGATGTAGAGGTCCGGGGCGACCACCTTGCCGGTTTGCCCGACTTGCAGCGAGTTCGGCGTGATCCCGGAATCCACCAGCGCCCGCGATGAGCCGACGGCGCCCTTCAGCACATCCGCCAAGCCGCCGATCAAGCGCTCGAAATCCTCGGAGTTCTTGATGGCGCGTCCGCCGGAGACCACCACGCGCGCTTCGGTGGAGTCCGGTCGGCCCGCGACTTTCGCTTCGCGTCCCACGTATTCGATCTGCGCCGGCAGCGTGCCCGCATCCACGGCCACGGGAGTCACGGGCGAAAGTTCCGCCGTCTGGGCGGGCGGCGCAAAGGCGGCGGCGCGGACCGTGAGGAACTTCACGTCGCCGTCCAGCTTCACGGTGGCAATGACGTTTCCCGCATACATGACCCGCTTGAAAACAAAATCCGTTCCCTCGGGGCGCACCTCGATCACATCGCTGATCATCCCGTCGTCCAGCAATGCCGCCGCCCGCGGCAGGATGTCCTTGGTGAACGTGGACGCCGCGCCCACGACGATGGTGGCGTTTTGCGTGCGCGCCACTTCGGCGATGACGTGGGCATACTTGTCCGCCAGCGGCGATTTGAGCGCCGCCTGGTCCGCGACCAGCACGGACGCCGCGCCGTAACCGCGCAACTTTTCCGTCGCGTCGCCGAGGCTTTGCCCCAGGATCAGGACGGAGTAAGCGCCGCCCGCCGCCGCGCAGACTTGGTGCGCGAAACCCAGAGCGGACAAGGTGGCCAGCTTAAGCTGACCGTCGTCGTGTTCCGCGAGGACTAAAACATTTGCCATAATTTTTCTGTTACCAATCTCGTGCCCCGCAACCGCCCCTCACCCTGACCCTCTCCCGTCCGACGGGAGAGGGAACAGCATTCGTCTGGCTTTCATTTTTCCGAAGCCCTCCGGACAATCTCCACCGCACAACACTCCAATCAGCGGCGGACAATTCTCCCTCTCCCATCGGATGGGAGAGGGCCGGGGTGAGGG
>CAYHFK010000222.1:4060-8393 GCA_964355895.1 uncultured Bifidobacterium sp.
TCAGTTTATCCACCAACTCATCCACCGTCTTCACCCGCACGCCGGCTTTGCGTTTGGGCGGCGATTCCAGCGCCAGAACCTTCGTGCGCGAGCTCGCGACGACACCCAGATCAGCCAACGAAATTTCTTCCAGCGGCTTTTTCTTCGCCTTCATGATGCCCGGCAGCGAAACGTAGCGGGGTTCGTTGAGGCGCAAGTCCGTGGTGATGATCGCGGGAAAGGTAACGGCGACGGTTTCAATGCCCGCATCGGTTTCGCGACCGCAGCGCGCCCGGGTGTTGTTGTCCAGCAGTTCCAGCTTGGAGACGAAGGTCGCCTGGCCGAGGCCCAGCAGCGCGGCCAGCATTTGCCCGGCCTGATTCGAGTCGTCGTCAATGGCTTGCTTGCCCATCAGGACAAAACCCGGCTGTTCCCGGCGATAAACGGCCGCCAGAATTTTTGCGATTGCCAGCGAGTCGAGGCTGTCCGCCGTCTGGATCAGCAAAGCCCGATCGGCGCCCATCGCCAACCCGACCCGGAGTTGTTCGGCGCACTCGGCGCCGCCGATGCTGGTCACTACGATTTCCGCTTCCCCGAGCTTCTCCTTGATGCGCAGAGCCTCTTCGAGGGCGATGGCGTCGAACGGATTGATGGCGAACTTCACGCCGTCCAGGTCCACCGCCGAGCCGTCGGGCAGGAGGCGAATTTTTGTATCCGGGTCGGTGACGCGTTTTAACGGGACGAGAATCTTCATGAGGCTAGAGGGCGATATGTGCAACCAAGCAGCAACGGGAGAGCAAGCTCTCATTAACACCTCGCTTTAGCGAGGTGCAGGGGCGTAGCGCGAACTGAAACCGTTTTAACGGTTTCATTCCTTGTCCTTCCGCCACTCCAGTCCGTAGCGCTCGACAAATAATCTCAGTTCTTCGGCAAAATCCCTCTTTCGATGGTGATCTTCCTGATTCGCGATGTAGGCGCAAACTTCTGAAACGCCCGATTCCGAAACTGAAAACACTCCATAACCACGTCCCCAGCCGAACTTGCCCGCGACCAAGTTTTGCTCGTTCACCCAATGAGAAGAACCGCCTTTGAAGAGTTGCATCATGTCTTCGATTGCCAAATTCGTTGGAAAATCTATCAACGCGTGAACATGATCCGGGTTCACAAAGTTGCTCTTCATGTAGATGCCCTTCCCTTTGGCGTAGTCGTGCAGGTGCGCTGAGAGCTTTGCCGCTGCGGGCTTGGTCAACAGCGGACGACGTTCCAATGTCGCCCACACCAAGTGCAACCAGACGCGCGAATAGGAGTGAAGCGACATGGACGGGATTCATTTGGTGCATCCGGTCGGCAGTTGAGAAACTGTTAAAACAGTTTTTACATACTGCACCGTCACCAACACCCCGCTAAAGCAGGGTGTTAATGAGAGATGGCTTGGGTCGAGACGCAGGTTCATGGAAAATCTCGTTCAGCGGCACAATTCAATAATTCCCGCCCCACCCATGCCGCCGCCGATGCACATGGTCACCAGGCCGTAACGACCTTGGCGGCGCTTGAGTTCGTGGATGATGCTGACGGTCAGTTTCGCGCCGGTCGCGCCGAGTGGGTGGCCGAGCGCGATCGCGCCGCCGTTGACGTTGACCCGGTCGCGCGGAATCTCGCATTGCCGCATGACGGAAAGCGCCTGGCTGGCGAAGGCTTCATTGAGTTCCACCAAATCAATATCACCAATCTTCAAGCCGGCGAGTTTGAGTGCTTTGGGAATCGCCGCGACCGGGCCGATGCCCATGATGCCGGGCGGCACGCCGCCAACGGCGTAAGTGACGAAACGCGCCAGCGGTTTCACGCCGAGTTCCTTCATTCTTTCACCCGACATCAAGATAACGGCCGCCGAGCCGTCACTGCGTTGCGAGGCGTTTCCGGCCGTGACTGAACCTTTGGGATTAAACGCGGGCCGCAACGCGGCGAGGCGTTCCAGCGAGGTGTCGCGCCGGGGACCTTCGTCGGTGTCGAAAACAAACTCCGTTACTTTGCGTTTGCTGTTTTGATCCAGGGTGACTTCGCGCCCGTTCACGGGAACGGATTCCTCCTTGAATCGTCCGGCGTCAATGGCCGCGATGGCTTTTTGATGGCTCTCGTACGCGAAGGCATCCTGGTCCGCGCGCGAAACTTGAAATTGGCTGGCCACATTTTCCGCGGTCAACCCCATCGCGAGGTACGCGTCCGGCATTTCGTCCACGAGGCAGGGATTGGGCGTCGCCCGGAATCCCATCATCGGCACCTGGCTCATGCTCTCCGTGCCGCCGGCGACGACGATGTCCGCCATGCCGCTCATGATCCGTTGCGCCCCCATGGCAATCGCTTCCAAGCCCGAGGCGCAGAAGCGATTGATGGTCACCCCGGGCACGGTGTCCGGCAAACCCGCCCGCAGACAGGTAAGGCGGGCCATGTTCATGCCCTGCGAGCCTTCGGGCATCGCGCAGCCGAGGATGACATCATCAATTTGTTCGGGGGAAATTTGCGGGGCGCGTTTGAGCGCTTCCTTGATGACCAGCGCCCCGAGGTCCGCCGGGTGAACGGCCTTGAGGCGTCCATTCGGGGCCTTGCCCACCGGGGTGCGGACTGCCGCAACGATAAAAACTTCTTTCATATTTTTAGCTGTAGGTATTCAGTCGAACGAACCCCTCACCCTGAACCGGACGGTCGGTGACGTAGCGCAGACTGGCAGTCTGCTGTGTCGCGGATTGGCAATCCGCAGCCGCCGCCAGCGTGGGGACGTTCCCGCCGACTGCCAGTCGGCGACACAGCAGGTTGCCAACCTGCGCTACGGGGGTGGAAATTCCAGTCTGCATACGCAATTTCAGTTTCTCAACGGTTTGCCGGTCTTGAGCGTGTGTTTGATGCGCTCGACCGTTTTGGGTTCGCCGCACAAGCTCAGGAAAACTTCGCGTTCCAGGTCCATGATGTATTGCTCGGAAACAAAGTGCAGCGAAGTCAGATCGCCGCCGCACAGGATGTAGGCGAGCTTCGAGCCGATCTTCTGGTCATGCTCGCTGATCTGTCCCGCCGCGCGCATCTGCTGGAGAATCACTTTGAACAGGGACAGCCCAGCCTCGCCGATGGCGGGAATGTCGGTGCGCTGCGGCCGGGGCCGATAGCCTTGCGCCGCCAACTGCAGCACCTGCGCCTTGGCTTCGCCAATGACCCAGTCGCGGTTCAACACGAGGGTGGTTTCTCCGTTCCGCAGGAAACGCAACTTGGCGGCCTCGGTCGCGCTGGTGGAGACTTTGGCCATGCCCAAGGTCTCCCACGCATGGCGGACGCCGGGGAAATAATCCGCCTCGTCGTTGCGGATGACCTGCTCGGTGCAGCGGATCAACATTTCCTTCGACCCGTGCGCTCCGGGAATGAGGCCCACGCCGACTTCCGGCAGGCCCATGTAAGTTTCCGCCGCGATCACGATATGATCGCAGCCGAGCGAAACTTCGCAGCCGCCGCCGAGCGTGTAGCCGTGGCACGCGGCCACCACGGGCTTCTCGAACTGGCGCAACGAACTCGTGGCTTTCTGGAACGTGCGGATCATCAGATCAACTTCGTCCCAATCCTGATTCTGAATCTGGGTCGTCAGCAGCATGAGGTTCGCGCCGGCGGAAAAATGCGGGCCTTGATTGCCGATGACGAGGCCGGCGAAATTCTTGCGCACTTCCTCCAGCGAGGTTTTCAACATTCCCAACTGATCGCTGCCGATCACGTTCATTTTCGTGTGGAATTCCAGGCACGCCACACCATCGCCCAGATCAACCAGGCTCGCGCCCGGGTTGCTGCGCACGACTTTATTGGCTTTGTGGACTCGCGAAAGGTGAATAACCTTGGGCGCTTCGACTTCGGTGGCGTAGCCGCGCTTGGCGAGGTCAAAGAAAGCGCGTCGGCCGTCGCGTTCTTCGTAGAACGAATTCTTGCCGGCCGCGAGGAGATCGCGAACCACAGCCGGGATTTCGCGACCCTCTTTTGTCAATCGCTCCACGGTCTCGCGGACGCCGAGCGCGTCCCAGATTTCAAAGGGGCCCAGTTCCCAGTTGTAACCCCACTTCATCGCGTTATCCACCGTGACCACGTCGTCGGCGATTTCGGCGAGCCGGTCAGCCGCGTAGCAGAGCACCGAGCTGAGATGTTTCCACGCGAAGACGCCGGCCTTGTCGGAAGCGGCGCACAGCGTGCGAATGCGCTCCGCCCGGTTGGAAATCTTGCTCACGGTTTCCAGTGAAGCGAACTGCGGCTTCTGCTGCGGCCGATACTCCATCGCCTTGTAATCCAGCGTGCGAATTTGGCGACCCTTGTCGGTCTTCACCCGCTGGTA
>CAYHFK010000223.1:0-8226 GCA_964355895.1 uncultured Bifidobacterium sp.
AGTCATAGGCTGGCCGGGGATGTAGATGGTTTCGTTGCCGCGACGCCGGATTTCTACTGATAGGCAGGGTCCGTGGCCCGGGGCGCTCCCTCGAACGTGAGTTCGACCACGTTCATGTAAGGATCCGGCGGGGATGCCGGAAGTCCCTTCAGCCATACACGGTCGTCTTTCTGTTCCACGCGTAATGGCTGGCCGGTGGTCAGGACGCGGGCGGATTTGACTTTGCTGCCGCACCAGGCGAAGGGGAGCGTGGCGCCCGGCCAGCGTTGAATCAATAAATAGACCTTGTCCCCGACCCGGCTTTGAAAACCCAGATTGGGCGCGACGATGGGCGATGGCCCGGCGCCATAAACTGCCTCGCCGTGCCGTTGCAACCACTGGCCAACTTTCTTGAGGGTTTCTGTTTGTTCGACCGGAATTTTGCCGTCGCCATCAGGACTGACGTTTAATAAAAAGTTGCCGGACTGGGAAGCGCAGGAAGCCAGCAGCCGGATAATTTCATGCACGGGTTTGTAATTGCGATCATACGGAGCATACCCCCACGTCCGGTTCATCGTGTAACAGGATTCCCAGGGCTGGTTGTGGGCGGCGACGACGTTTTCCGGGGTGACAAAATCCTCGGTCGTGCCGGCGCGGTCGTTGATGATGATGCCGGGTTGCAAGCGGCGCGCCATTTCACACAGTTCTTTGGAGCGCCAGAGGAGCGGATCACTGGGCGCCATGCCATCAAACCATAAAACATCCACTTGCCCGTAACGCGTCAGCAGCTCGCGAACCTGGGCATGAGCCTGTTTGACCAGCGGCTCGGTGATTTCAGCGGGTTTGGGATAGCCCTGCGGCAAAACGCCGGGGAAATGCCAATCCAGCAATGAATAGTAGAGTCCCATGCGCATTCCGGCTTTGTGGCAGGCCTCCGCATATTCAGCGATCAAATCCCTGTGGGGGCCAATCTTGACTGAGGTAAAGTCGGAAACCTGGCTGTCAAACAGACAATAGCCATCGTGATGGCGGGCGGTCAGCACCATGTATTTCATGCCGGCTTTCTTTGCCAGGGCCACCCATTCGGCGGGCTTGAAGCTTTTCGGATTGAATCGTTCGGCAATCTGCCGGTATTCCGCATACGGAATGTGCTCCTGGTACATGATCCATTCGCCGCGCCCCTCACCCGAGTAAACCCCCCAATGAATGAACATGCCGAACCGGGCCTCCTGCCACCAGGCGATCCGTTCCTGGGGCGTCTGGCAGAATCCGGTCAGCGTGAACGCGAGGAACAACAAGCTCGTGATGATGGAACGGAGGGGCGTAGGCGTTTGCCGCGCGGCAGAAGTGGTATCCATTTTTAATTCAACTCAGGGTGATCGTTAAGTCTTGCCCGAGATGATGACGAAGGTCGTGGTTCGCGTAAAGGGCAAGGTTCGATGAGCGTGAACGAGAGCGTGGACAAGCCGCGCGGTGAATTCTTCCACTCCAACTGGACCGGCGCCGGCGGCCGCGTGGCCATTTTGACCGGCACGGTATTACAACCCGTGGCGGCGTTCTTCCAAGCCGCCGCTACGACCATCACGGCCCGGGTTTCAGTCCGCGCCGCTGCTTTTCGCAGCGCGGGCTTTGCCCTTCCCAGCCACCACCCTCAAACCTATACTGCGCACACGATGACCAGCGGACACAAATTTCAGCCATCAACCATGATTGCTCCCACCACGCGGTTCTGGTGCGCTTCGGCGCTCGTTCTTTTGATGCGGTTCGCGGGTTCGGGCGACGCCGTCGCTGCGCCCGCAACCGAGTCGCTCCCGCACGGCACATTGAGCGCGCGGGCGGGAGATTTGAGCCTCCGGCTCCGCCAGGAAGACACGGGCATTCGCCTGCTGAGTCTTCAGGATGCGGCGCTGGGCGAGGAGTTGTTGAGCACCAACCAGTCGCCGCTGTTCACCCTCACGCTCCGGCAGGTCGGCGCGAAGGAGGAAGTGCGGCTGGTCGCCGACGAAGGTTGGCGGCAAACCGCGCTGCGCAAAACCCGCGACGGCCTCGAAGCGCGCTGGGAGCAACCCGTGGACGCGAGTCTGGCGGGCATTGCCGTCACCGCCACGGCGCACGCGGATCAGCGTCACCATGCCTGGCGGTGGAAGTTCCGCGTGGAAAATCGCAGCGCCGGCTGGAGCGTCTGGCGCGTCGCCTTCCCGCAACTGGCATTGGCGGATTTCGGCGCCAAGGATTGTGTCTTCGTCCCGCAGGGGTCGGGCGTGGTGAAACGCAATCTCGGGGACCGCACGTTCACCTACACCGGCAAGTACACCGACGCCTGGTGTGTGATGCAATTCATGGCCGCGTACCGCGAGGGCGCGCATCCGACCGGGCTCTACGTCGCCATGCACGATCCGTGGGGCAGCCGGAAGGAGATCGTGTTGCACCGCGATCCCGGCCTCGAAAGCGTGCGGATGAAGTTCGATCATCCGGCGCCGGACATGGGCCGGGCCGGGAATGATTTCGTGCTGAGCGGCGAAGGCGTGTGGCAATTGCTGCGCGGAGACTGGTTCGATGCCGCGCAGATTTACAAGGCGTGGGCGCGCAAGGAAGCCAAGTGGTGGCCACCCCTCACCGCCGAGGGACGCGCCGACACACCGCTGTGGATGCGCGAATTGAACGTCTGGGCCCAGGCCAACGGCACCCCGGAGGAGTGCGTGACGAAGGTAAAGGATTTCCAAGAGTTTCTCGGCGTGCCGGTCGGATTCCATTGGTACGGCTGGCACCAGATTCCGGGCGACAATGACTATCCTCACTATTTCCCGGCCGTGACCAATTTCACCGAGGGCGTCCGCGAGTTGCAACGGTCGCGCGTCTTCGTCATGCCTTACATCAACGGGCGGCTCTGGGACACGCACGACCAGGGCACGAACGACTGGCAGTTCACCCGCCTGGGCCGGCCGGCGGCGAGCAAGAAGGAGAACGGCGAGCCTTACATTGAAACCTACGCCAGCAAGGAATCCACCGGCGAGAAGGTGCGCCTGGCCGTGATGTGCCCGACGACGGCGCGGTGGCAACAGACCGTCAGCAACCTCGTGTTAAGGTTGCTGACCGAAGTCGGCACGAGCGCGGTCTATATTGACCAGGTCGCCGCCGCCACGCCCATGCTGTGCATGGACGCGACGCACGGCCATCCGCTGGGCGGCGGGCATTGGTGGAATGAAGGTTATTGGAAAATGCTCAAGGACATCCGCCGCGCCATGCCGCCCGGCGCCATGCTCACCAGCGAGTGCAATGCCGAGCCTTTCATCCGCGGCTTCGATGGCTATCTCACCTGGACGTGGGCGCGCGACGGACAAGTGCCGGCGTTTCCGGCCGTCTATGGCGGCACCGTGCAGATGTTTGGCCGGTCCTATGGCGGCGGCGAAACGAAGGACCTCGCGTTGCGGGTGAAGGCGGCGCAGCAACTCGTCTTTGGCGAACAGATCGGCTGGCTGGATCCGGGCATCATCAAGGAAAAGGAAAACGCGGAATTCTTCAAGCGGGTCGTGATTGCGCGCTCGCAGATCAATCGCTACTTCTACGCCAGCGAGATGGCGCGCCCGCCGAAGCTCATTGGCAACGTCCCGTCTTTGGGAGCTGATTGGCAATGGTCCGGCCATACATGGATCACGAACGACGTGGTGCTGACCGGAGCCTGGCAGATACCGAAGGAGAAAAAGTTGGTAATGATCTTCGCCAACGTGAGCGACGAACCGGTGACGGCCACGGTCCGGTTTGACCCGGCCGCGTACGGCATCCGGGCCAAACGATTCCAATGCGAAGTGAGGCAAGGCGAGGAAACCGCGTCAGAGAAACTGACGTGGCCGCTCTCGTCCGGGAAAGCGCGAGTTTTTGAACGGCAAGCGGTCTTCAAGCCGCGTCGCGTTCAGACCTGGGAACTGCGCTGGTGAAGCTGCAGCCGGTGGAAACACGCTCCCGCACCGTCAGAAAAGCGATTATGATTCTGTTCCGAACCAGTCCGATCATGGTGAACGCCATTACGTATCTGCTGGCCGTTGGAATGTTGGTGCTGGGCATGGCAAGCGCCTCCTCAGCGACCGTGCCACTCGGCCGGCTCAAGACCTGGACCGTTCTCGTCGCCGCGGACGCGAGCCCAAGCGAGCAATATGCGGCGGAGGAATTTCGCGCGCTCTTCAAGCAAGCGCTGGGGGTGGCGTTGCCCATTTCCCACGACACCTCAATCAAGAAGGGCGTTTTTCGCATCGGGCCAGGGGCGGCGGGAAACCCGTTCGACAAGTTTGGGGAGGAGGAGCTTCTCCTCCAAGTCCACCGGGACGAGGTCATCATCACCGGCGGCCGGCCGCGCGGCACGCTCTACGGCGTCTATGAATTTTTCGAGCGGTACTTGAACTGTGAATTTCTCACGTACGACCACACCTGGTTTCCCAAGGCCGCCGCGTTGAAACCGCTGCCCATGGAGGATTATCGCTACCAGAACCCGTTCTCCTTCCGCTGGAGCTACTACAAGGAAAACGCGGACCATCCCGAGTTCGCCGCCCGCCTGCGCATCAACACCATCCCCACCGAAGACCGGTTGGGTGGCCGGACGCCGCAGAACCTCATCAACCACTCGTACTACAAGTGGATCACCCCCGAGAAATACGGCCAGAGCCATCCCGAATACTTTGCGTTGGTCAACGGCGTGCGGCAGGTGTCCGGCGAGGGCGGCGGTCCCCAGCCCTGCCCGACCGACCCCGACGTGATCGCCATCGTCACGCAAGGTGTGCTCGCAGAACTTTCCCAGAACCCGACCTTGCGCAACCTCAGCGTGAGTCAGAACGACAACGGCGTGTATTGCCGCTGCCCGCGCTGCGAGGCGATCAACGCGCGCGAGGGAACACCCGCAGCCGCGAATCTCCTGCTGGTGAACGCCGTGGCCGAGCAGGTGGAGAAGATCCACCCGAAAGTCATGATCGGCACGCTGGTTTATTGGTACACGCGCAAGCCGCCCAAGACCCTTAAGCCGCGCCCCAATGTGCAAATCCAGTTGTGCAGCATCGAGTGTTGCACGCTGCACCCGATCAACGATCCGAGCTGCCCGCAAAACCGCGCCTTCTGCGACGACCTGAATGGATGGAAGCAACTGAGCGACGAAATCTGGATCTGGAACTACGACACCAATTTCATCTTTTATGACCTGCCCTTTCCCAATCTCAAAAGCATCGGGCCGAACGTGAAATACTTTCTGGACAGCCATGCCAAAGGCGTGTTCATGCAGGCCAATGGCAACGGCAACTCGGGCGAGTTCTGCGATCTGCGCAACTACGTCATCGCGAAATGCCTGTGGCAGCCCGGGGCGGACAGTTGGGCGCTGGTCGGGAAATTCTGCCGGCTGCATTATGGCCGGGCGGCGGCGGACATTCTCGCGTGGCTGCGGCTCGAGCACGAGGCGGCCGAGCGGGCGGGAACCCATCCCGGCTGCGGCGTCGCGCCCGAACAACTCGGCCTTACGCCGGAAGTGGTCCGCCAGGCCCTGGCCTGCTTCGCGCGCGCGCGCGAAAAAGCCGACGACCACGTGATCCGGGCGCGGGTGGAAAAAGCGTCCATCTGCGCCTACAAAGCCGCGCTGCTGAACGTGCCGGTTGCGTGGCAGTATGCCGACGGCGCCGTGAAACGCGTCCTGTCCGGCGAGGGCGACTCGCTAATCGAGGATTACGCCGCGCTCTGCCGAACCTACCACGTGACCATGCACAACGAAGCAACGCCGCTGGATCAATTCCTGAAACAGTTTCGCCAGCCCGCCCCCGTGCCCGCGACCCAGATCGAGAATGCGATTTGGCGGGTCACGGTGGTGCCGGGCTACAACGGTTCCGTCGTGGGCTTGTTCCACAAACCGAGCGGCCGGCAACTGCTGCGCGCGATGCAAACCTCCAATTTGGAAAAGGGCCGCCTCGAAACTTTTGTCGTCGTCGGCACCTACCCGCGCGAACAGCACCTGGACTGCAACGTGGCCACGGTAAAAGACGCCATCACCCTGACGAAGAAACTGGACGACGGCACCGTTGAGGAACGGGTGATCCGTCTGTCCGAAGAGCAGCCCGAGAAAGTGCAGGTGTCGTTCCGTCTCGTGCAGGGCCGGGCCGCCCCGCAAGCGTGGCGGTTCACCTCCCAAACCGGATTCCATCCCGGCACGCCGACCAAGGATGCCGATACACTCACGGTTTACGCCAAGTGCCCCGAGTGGACAGTGGTTAACCGGGGTTGGTCGGTGGACGATGGCCCCGCAGCGGAGACCCTGCGCAACGCGAAGGGCGGCGGACTTGGCTTCTACAACCACGAATCGAAATTTGGGGCGCTCATCACTTATCCACCGGAGGAACTGGGGCAATTGTACTTCTTCTGGCATTCGGAACGGCCGCAATTGAATCTCGACGTCCGCACGCCAACCGTCACGCTCACGCCGGGCCAGACCCTGCAACTGCACTACACGATCGAATATCTCGCTGCGCCGCCAAAGTGATCCGTGAGCCGGAGGGAGAGCGCACGCGCGGCAACCGCACGGCCCATGAAATCGCGAAGCCCGCTGCTTCGAGCCTTTGACGCATCGTTATCCGCCGGGGGCGCTTGAACTCCGGTCGCGCGTCTATTAGCGGACACAGTCAGGATTGGAATCCTGGAGGCGTTGAGTGCGCCGCGGCAGGAAATCACTGGTAACGCCCTCACCACCTCCACCATCTCTAACCTCACGGTGATGAATTGGCTGCGTGAACGGGTCGGTTCAGAGTAATTAAACCAACCCAAATTCATTTCAGCAACCCTCCCCGCTTCACTTCGGCAGGAACTTCAATTTCCTCGGGCCGTGTTTCCCGGCATCAGCGCCCGGCACCTGCCGCCGTCGGCTGGCCGGGGATGTAGATGCTTTCGTAGCCGGGCAGCGTCGGGATCCGGCGGTCGCACGCGAAACCCCACAGGTCCCAATGGCCGTCAATGTAGTTGCCGTTGCCGGGCAGCGGGCAGGCTTGCGTGTAGAGATACCACTTGCCCCCGATCTGATAAAACGCCGGCGTGGCGACGTGGTAGATCGTGTCGTCGCGATACAAGCCCTCCCACTTCGTCTGGAGCACCGCGTCCACATCGGTCTGCGCCCAGCCGGCCGCGGGGTCCTTGCTCACCGCGATGACGGGACGCCAGCGTTTGCCTTGTGCGATACCGACTTCGATGGAGAGCAAATAGGTGTCGCCGATTTTGATGGCTTGATGCCACTCGTAGTACGCGCCGGGGGTGGACGGGAAAATCTGGCCCATGCCGCGCGGGTCCTTTTCGTTGTAGTGACGCGTCCAGGTTTTCCCGTCGAGCGAAGTCGCCAGCCGGAGGCCGGGGAGAATGCCGTCCTTGCCGCGGTAGGAGTAATACATGAACCAGTCCCACCGCTTCTCCTTCGCATTCCACTCGCGCAACACCGCCGCCTGCGAGGCCATCTCTTCGAAATACGGCGCGGCCGGCTCGGGCGCGAGCACCGGTTGCGTGCCGACGCGCTGGATGGTTGTCGGCGTGATGCCGGAATATCCGTCGGCCCCGGCTGGGCAGATGGCCAGCCCGATGCGGTCCTGCACCGAAGCCGTCGTGCCGGAATAGTAAATGTAGTAGGCATCCTCCTCCGCGAGGTAGAGCACGGCGTCGAGCCGGATGCTCCCGGAATCCCAGCCCGATTTCCCGGGGCTGAACACCGGGTTGTGTTCGTCCTGATGCCACGTGAACGGATCGGACTTGAGCGCCCACGCCTTGCCGATGAAGCACAGGTTCCGGTTCGTCGCGGGCACGCCCGAATAAAACATCACGAGGCGCGCCGGGTCCTTCGGGTTGGGCAGGATGCACGGCTCCTGCACCTGCTGCGATTCCCAGGCCGACGTCGTGCGGTTGATGATGACTTCCCCGCGGATCGGTTTCGATGGAGCGTCCGCGTTAGCGGCGGGGAGCGGGGAGTCAAGGGCGGACAACAGGAGGGCGGCGCCGAGAACGAGCAGCATTGATTTCATAGAGTGGTGCGTTTGACGCCTTGGGCGTGGGCACGCATGACAGTTGAGGGCCGGGCGCGGAGTTGTTTGAGTTCGCGGCGGAGTTCCGCGCGCAACTCGGCTTCGCTGGGCAGATGGAGTTTGTAACGGCTGGTGAAAATCTTCTTTTGCTGCTCCTCGCCCAGCGTGTAACGCACCACGGCGTCGTTCTTGTCCGTGCAAAGAATCAATCCCAATGTCGGGTTGT
>CAYHFK010000224.1:0-8190 GCA_964355895.1 uncultured Bifidobacterium sp.
CGCGATTTGTGCTCCTGAACCGTAGCGCAGACTGGCAGTCTGCTGTATCGCGGATTGGCAATCCGCAGCGGTCGCGAGGGGTGGGCGCCCAGCCGACTGCCAGTCGGCGACACAGCAGGTTGCCAACCTGCGCTACGGGCACGCGATTCAAAGGTGGCGGATATGACCATCGCACTCACTGTTTCGCCAGCGTCTCGGGCCGGGGCGATTCGTTGACGAACTTGAGGGCCTCGTTGACCAGGATTTCACCGGTGCGTTCACCGAGGCTGGTGCGCGAAATGTATTCGTAGCGTTTGAAACTGTCGTAATCCTCTTTCGTCAGGATGTAGCCAAACGCATCGTTCGTGAGGCCAAACAACAGGTTGTGCTCCCCGCGCATCTTGCGTTTGAGGTAGAAACCGATGTTCGGCAGGGCCTCGCCCGGGATGGTGAGGATTTGGGCGTTGCCGATGTTGATCAGGTTCATTTGCGTGGTCAACTTTCCGTCGGCGACCCCGGTGGCGCCGGGCAATGCCTTCAGGAGGGCGCGCATCAGCGGCGAATCCACCGGCAGCGACAGCGGTCGCGCGGAACAGACGAGCTTGGGCGACATCTGCTCCGGCGACCCTTGGACGATGCGCAAGGCTTCGTCCGCCAGCAATTTTCCAATGCGCTGACATTCCTCCCAGCTTCCGGCTTCACCGCCATTCGGCCGCCGGTTGTCCGCCGTCACCATGCCACCTTGCGCGCTGTTCATGAAAATGCCTGTCCCGCCGCCTTTCGCGGCGATCTGATCGTAAAGCGGCCCGATGAGGTCCGGGCTGCAAATACCGCGGTCACTCCCCAGCACCTCCGGATGCACCGCATAATTCACCAGCGTGGCGATGGGCTGGCCGGAAGCATCCAACGCCTGGATGACGGAGCAGCGCGGATCATACAACTGCGGCGCGTAGTAGTTGTAGGCGATGGCGCCTTTGGCCTCGCCGGTCGCCACTTTGAGCCGGGCCGGCTGAAGTTTCGCGATGGCTTCATTGATTGCCTCGGCCATGCGCGTGCAAACCAGCTCCAGATACTTGGGATCACTGGACGTGCCGCCCTTGCCATCGGGGAATCCGTAGCAATCCGGCGCGCTGTGGGTGTGCGTGGCGCCGATCAGGATGTTCTCGGGCGGAATCCCCTTGATTGCCGCCCGCACCTGATTGCCCAGCGCGGCGGGGAACCCCAGAAAATCCGCGCTCACAATCGCCACGCGCGTGCCGTCCTGCTCGAAGACGAGCGCGCGCACCGTCAGTTCACCTTCCTTTTTGGTGGTCGGATGCCCGGGGCCGACGCCGCCGCTCACCGGTAGGAGTGGATCGGGGGTGACGTTGCGGACGGCAATGCCGGTGCGAAACGCCGCGGTGGCATCGCACACGAAGGCGGTCAGGCAGAGCAGGAGGGCGAGAGGTTTCAAGTTCATGGTATTTATAGTAGTTGGTGCGCGGACGATTAAACAGACGCGGCTCTCGAAGGCAAGATGCAATCTTGGCCGGAAGATTAACTGGGCGCATCCGGGGACCCCGGAACGCCAAGGCTGCCGCATACGAATGGGGTAGGGTCGGCGCGCTGCGCCGACCAGCGCCGCGTGCAGCGGCGCAACGCCTTTGCGGAAGGGGTGAATGAAGGTGGAAAAGGGTTCCGGCCCTGCACGGGCGCGTAAACCCAGCGGTTCGTTGTGCTCAGGCGGCGCCGCTCTACGCGGCGGGCCGGCGGTCAGCGCAGCGCGCTGACCCTACCGCTTCGACTGTATCAAAGCGACCATCCCTCCCGATACTCACACTGGAGGGATTTGTTCGCTTCCTCGGAATTGGTGAAGCGCAGGTTGACGCCATCCCAGAGCAGCTTCTTCGTGGTCAGTTCCTCGCGCATCTGCTGACGGAGCGCCACGTTGCCGAGCAGCACAACTTCCGTCAGCGGCCCGGCCCAGTCGAAATTGGAGCCAGCGGGCTTCCCGCCTTTGCACGCCTCAATCCATTCTTTGTAATGGCCAACCGAACGCGGCAGCTTCCGGGGCGGATCCCCATAGTCCTTCTGGCGCTTCGCCGGGATGAGCGCGTAGCCCCGTTTCTGCGACAGAATTTTTCCGCCGTCGCCGATGAACAAATGCCCGTTCGCCCCCATCTCCGCGCCGGCTTCAAGCTCTTCGGGACGCGGGGGGCGCAATCCACCGTCGTACCATACGAGTTTCACCGGCGGCATTTCGCCGCGGGCGGGAAACTGATAAGTGACCATCGAAGCCAGCGGGTAGGTTTCCTTGTTCACGCGGGTCGAACTGGCTTCCACGCTGATGGGTTGACCCAGCTTGAGTGCGCGGAACACCGGATCGCAGGCGTGGCAACCGATGTCGCCCAGCGCGCCGGTGCCAAAATCCCACCAACCGCGCCACCGGAACGGCAGGTAGGCCGGATGGTAGGGCCGGTTCGGGGCGGGGCCCAGCCACAAATCCCAATCGAGCGTGTCGGGCACGCGCGGGGTGTCCTTGGGGCGCTCAACGCCTTGGGGCCAATACTCGTTGAAAAGCCCGTTGGCCGGACGATCCGTCCAGACATGCACTTCCCGCACCGGGCCGATGGCGTTGTCCCAAATCAATTCGCACAGCCGCCGCGTTTCTTCGGAAGCCTGGCCCTGGTTTCCCATCTGCGTGGCGACCTTGTGTTCGCGCGCCGCCTGGGCCAATTGCCGGGCCTCCCAAACGGTATGGGTGAGTGGCTTTTCGCAATAGACGTGTTTCCCCAGCTTGATCGCCGCCATCGCGATGATCGCATGTTGATGATCCGGCGTTGCGATCACCACGGCGTCAATGTCCTTCTGTTCCGCCAGCATCTGGCGATAGTCCTTGTAGATTTTCGCGTCCGGATACCGGCGGAACGTCCCGCCGGCATGCGCCGTGTCCACGTCACACAAGGCGACGATGTTCTCGTCCGTCATCTGGCTGATGTCGTGCCCGCCCTGCCCGCCCACACCAATGCCGGCGATGTTCAACTTCCCGCTCGGCGGTTTGCTTCCGCCTTGTCCCAAGACGTGGCCCGGAACAATCATGAATCCGGCGGAGGCAAGGGTCGCCCCGCCAATGAACTGCCGACGCGAGATCGGGCGGGCAACCGGCCCCGCGCCTTGCTTGGTAGTGGTTGATTTCATACGCCCTCCGGCAGTTCGTTACTTCAGTTCTTTGATCCGCATATTCCGAAACCAGACCGTGCCGTGATCGCCTTGCAGGAAAATCGGGCCGGGCTGGTCCACGTTATTGTCCAACTGGCCGCCGGTGCCCTTGCGACACTCGACGTTGTCATGAATCTTCACGCCGTTGAGCACCACGGTGATTTTGTCGCCGATGATCGTGGCTTCGGCGGTTTGCCATTGATCGCCGGGTTTGGAAACAAACTTGTCCGCGGTTTTGAAGTTGTAGAGCGCCCCATTGCCGCCGAGGGAAGTTTCCCCACTGGCAAAGTCGCCGAGAATTTGGATTTCGTGCCGGCCCCGCAGGTAGAAACCGCTGTTCGAGTTGTCCGGCACCAGAAACTCGTATTTGACGGTGAAATTCTGAAATTTCTGATCCGTCACGAGGTCGGTGCCATGGTCGCCTTTGTTGACGGTGTTTTTCAGGACGCCCTGGTCCACCGTCCAGGAGTTATGACCCGCCGGGTTGCGCAGATGCCAGCCGGTGGTGTCCTTGCCATTGAAAAGTGGAACGAAGCCGTCTTCCGCCGCCCCGACGAGGGCGAGCGAAGCGGCGAGGAGGGTGAGCGCGCGAAGTGTTTTTTTCATAATGATCCGACGCTGGATAGGTTAAACCGTAATTTCTTTGGGGCCCGCCAACCGGGCCAACGCACTCTGATTAGCGGAATAAACCCCACCGTCAAGCCTTCTCCGAGGATCCGCGTACAGCATTCCGCGTTCGGAAACGAATTGACCCCGGGCCGGCGGCAGGAGTAGGCTGCGTTCGTGAATCGCAATTTGAATCTGAACCTGCGGCTAAACGCGCTGCTCCCGGGCCGCGCGGTGGTTGGGTTCTGATTGCACGAAGAGAATTTCCAGAACCCCACTGCCAGACCGGCGGTGGGGTTTTTGTTTTTGAAATCCGGATCTTAATCATACTCTTGCGCTTAATCCCGAGCGGCACGACGCACGAAGCGAGCGCGGAAGTGAGATTAAGATTAAGACGAAGACGAAGATTAAGATTAAGAACAGAAAAGGCACAGTTATGTTGAAAGACCCGTCCAAAAAGTATCGTCCGTTCCCGCCGGTGGCGTTGCCTGACCGGCAATGGCCCAACCGCGTGCTCACGCACGCGCCACGCTGGTGCAGCGTTGACCTCCGCGACGGCAACCAGGCGCTGGCCGTGCCGATGAATGTTTCGCAGAAGCTCGAACTGTTCAGCACGCTCGTGAAGTGCGGCTTCAAGGAAATCGAAGTCGGTTTTCCGTCCGCCTCGAACACCGAGTTCACGTTCAACCGCCGGCTGATCGAGGAGAAGCGCGTGCCCGACGATGTGTGGTTGCAGGTGCTGGTGCAGGCGCGCGAGGAGTTGATCGAGCGCACCTTTGAATCGCTGGTCGGCGCGAAGCGAGCCATCATTCATCTCTACAACTCCACATCGCCGGCGCAACGTCGCGTCGTCTTTGGCAAGTCGCAGGCCGAGATTAAAGCCGTCGCCGTGCAAGGCGCGCAGTGGATCAAGGACCGATTGCCCCGGCTCAAGGGAACGGACGTTATGCTCCAGTATTCTCCGGAAAGTTTCAGCGCGACGGAAGTGGAGTTTGCCAAGGAAATTTCCGAAGCGGTGATGGACGTGTGGCAGCCGACGCCGCAGCGCCCGATGATTTTGAATTTGCCGGACACCGTCGAAGTCGCCATGCCCAACGTCTATGCCGACCAGATCGAGTGGATATGCCGGAACATCAAGCACCGCGAGTCGCTCATCATCAGCTTGCACACGCACAACGATCGCAGCACGGGGGTGGCCGCAACGGAGTTGGGCTTGCTCGCGGGGGCGGATCGCGTCGAGGGCACGCTCTTCGGCAACGGCGAGCGCACCGGCAATCTCGACATCGTCATCGTCGCGATGAATCTCTACATGCACGGCATTGATCCGAAGCTCGACTTCAGCGACCTCAACGCGATCCGCGCCGTCTATGAACGCTGCACCGGTATGACCGTGCCCGAACGGCAGCCGTATGGCGGCGAATTGGTTTTCACCGCGTTCAGCGGTTCGCATCAGGACGCCATCAAGAAGGGGCTGGCCGAACGGGAGCGCGGCGGGCCGGCGCATTGGGACGTGCCGTATCTCACGATTGACCCGACGGACATCGGGCGCGAATACCGGGAAGTCATCCGTGTCAACTCCCAGTCCGGCAAGGGCGGCGTGGCGTATTTGCTGGAGACGGAGTTCGGCATTTCGCTGCCCAAGGACATGCAGCGCGAGTTCGGCCCGATTGCGAACGACGAGGTGGATCGCCTTGGGCGCGAAGTCAGCGGCACGGAGTTGAAGGCGATGTTCTGGTGCGAATACATCGAGCGTACCGCGCCGTGGTCGTTGCAGGGCTTCGAGACCGAGAGCAAGAACGGCGTCGTGAAATGCCGGGTGAAGCTGTTGCGCGACGGCCAGCCGGTGGAGTTTTCCGGTGAAGGCAACGGGCCGCTCGCGGCGCTCGTCCACGGCTTCAGCACAGCGGGCGTGCCGCGCTTCGAGATCACGAATTACAGCGAGCACGCCTTGAGCGCCGGTGAGGAAGCCAGCGCCATCGCTTACATTCAAATCAAATCCGCCGGCGGAAAATTCCGCTGGGGCGCGGGCGTGGACACGAACATCGAACTCGCCTCCGTGCGCGCCGTGTTGAGCGCGTTGAACCGGTCCTGAGCGAGCAACCCAGAAACAAGCCACCATGAAAAAAAAACTGTTTCGCATCGCCATTTGTGCCGCGTTGATATTCGCAAGGCCAGTTCGCGCGGACAACCCAACCAACGCCGCCCCACCCTGGCTCGCGGTGATGACTTACAATCTGCGCTACGCCAGCCCGACTCCGCCCAATGCCTGGCCGCAGCGGCGTCCGCTGATGCGCGAACTGATTCAACAGGTTGCACCCGACGTCATCGGCACGCAGGAAGGCTTGTACGGGCAAATCAAGGACCTCGCCGCCGACCTGCCGGACTACGAGTGGATCGGCACGGGCCGCGACGGCGGCAGCCGGGGCGAGTTCATGGCGGTGTTCTTTCGCAAGGCACGCCTCGAACCGCTGGCCTTTGATCACTTCTGGCTGTCCGACACCCCGGACGTTGTCGGTTCAACCACCTGGGGCAATAGCAATCGCCGGATGGTGACGTGGGTAAGATTTCGCGACCGCGCCACGGGCGGCGAATTCTTCCTGTTCAACACTCATTTTGATCACCAAGTCCAGCCCGCCCGCGAAAAGAGCGCGGAACTCGTCCGGCAACGCGCTACCGCGCTGGGCACCCAACACCCGGTGCTGCTGGTCGGCGACTTCAACGCCGCCGCCGGGGCGAACAAGGCGTACGAGATTTTGACTGGGGACAAATTCTTCACGGATGCGTGGACGGCCGCCGGAGAACGGCGGGGCGAAGGCACCAACACCTTCAATGGTTTCAAGCCGGCCGAAAGGAACGGGGTGCGCATTGACTGGATTCTCGCGCGCGGCGATGTGACGGTGGCTGAGGCCGAAACCCTGACGTTTTCACGCGACGGCCAGTTTCCGAGCGATCACTTTCCGGTCGTCGCGCGGTTGCGACTGGGGCCGGCCAAGTAATCGCCAGTTGAATATTCCGCAGGGATGGGATTTTGCTTGGCGCAAAGGCGGCAAGCCGGTTCATTGGCGGCAATGAACCATCAATTCTTCCTGGTTGCGTGCCTGGCCGCGGCGCTCCTGCCAGCCCGGAGTGCGCAATGCGAACCCAAACCCGCGCCTGCCATCCGCAAGGGGAAGGACATCGTTGTTTACCGGGACGACAAGTTTTACAGCGCCTTCCCTTCGATCGTGCGGCGCCGCGATGGGGAATTGATTGTCGCATTCCGGCGCGCGCCGGAGCGCCGGCTGCTCGGCGAGAAAAACATTTCGCACACCGATCCGAATAGTTACCTCGTGCTGGTTCGCTCGCGGGATGACGGCCAAACCTGGAGCCCGACACCGGAGTTGATTTACGCGCATCCGTTCGGCGGCTCCCAGGACCCGTGCCTGGTGCAGTTGCGCGATGGCACGCTGGTTTGCACGAGTTACGGTTGGGCCCTGCTGAATCCAGAATACGCCGCGCGTCTGACCAACGCCTCGCCGCATGGCAGTTTCGGTTTTCTCGGCGGTTACGTGCTGCGCTCCCAAGACGCCGGGCATTCGTGGCAGGGGCCGTGGCTGCCACCGCACATCCGCACCGACCCGACGACGGACATTTTTGGGCAACCGGTGCCCGCCTACAATCGCGGCGCCATGTGCGAAGGCAAGGACGGCCGGCTCTACTGGGTCGTGGCGGCCAGCACCGACACCAATCCGCGGCGCTCCGAAACCCATCTGCTAATTTCGTCGGACCAGGGCGAAAGCTGGAAATACTCCGGCCCGGTCGCGTCGGACCCGAAAGCGATGTTCAACGAAACTTCGCTTTACGCAACGCCCAAAGGCGATTTGGTGGCCTTCCTGCGCACGGAGAATTTCAACGACCACACCGTCATCGCCCGTTCGACGGATCACGGGAAGAGTTTTCAACCGTGGCAGGACGCGGGCTTTCAAGGTCATCCGCATTACGCTTTGCGGCTGCCGGATCAGCGCGTGCTGCTGGTGTATGGCTATCGCCACGCGCCCTTTGGAATTCGCGCGCGTGTGCTCGACGCGGAATGCACCAACTTCGCCACGGCGGAGGAAATTGTGTTGCGCGAGGACGGCGGTGGTGGCGACCTCGGATATCCGTGGGCGACGATGATTTCAAGACACCAGGCCCTGGTGGTTTATTATTTCAACCAGGCCAACGGCCCGCGGTACATTGCGGGCACGGTGGTGGCAATCGGGCGGTAAGGCGTCCAACGAACTTCATGTGTTCGGCCCGGCATGATTGTTCGACTTTTCCTGCTTTTTGGGATTGGGGCGGAATCGTTTTGTGCTGGCGGTCCCCAAACCGTAAGAGCTTGTTTGAAAACTCCGGTTGGGAACACGGAGCTGGGAAGCTCCGTGAACC
>CAYHFK010000225.1:0-1332 GCA_964355895.1 uncultured Bifidobacterium sp.
GCAGTTCAGGTGATATGCGCGCCTTGGGTTTCGACGTACACCGCGTAGAGCGACTGGCTCGCGGCCATGAACAGGCGATTCCGTTTGGCGCCGCCGAAGCAAAGGTTGCCGCAAATCTCCGGCAACCGGATTTGCCCGATGCGCCCGCCGTCGGGCGCAAACACCTGCACGCCATCGTAACCTTCCCCGGCCCAGCCCGCGGCCGCCCAGATGTTGCCGTCCACGTCGGCGCGGATGCCGTCCGCGCCCCCGCTCTTGCCGTTGAGTTCCATGGAGCAGAAGCGCCGCTTGCCTTTCAACTTCAAGCCATCCACCACGTCATAAACGTCAATGCCGTGGGGCGATGGCCCGCCGGTATCGGCCACGTAAAGTTTTTTGTAGTCCGGCGAGAAGCAGAGGCCGTTGGGTTTGAATCCATCATCCGTCACGAGATCCAGCTTGAGCGTTTTGGGTTCAATGCGATAGAGGGCTTCCTTGATGTGGAGTTCGCCCCGGTTGCCTTCGTAGTTCATCATGCTGCCATAGCCCGGATCGGTGAACCAGATGCCGCCGTCCGGATGGACCACAATATCGTTGGGCGCGTTGAGCGGCTTGCCGTTCCACTGATCCGCCAGCACGGTGATGGTGCCGTTGGGTTCGTAACGGACAACGCGGCGCAGTCCGTGTTCGCAGGCGAGCTGCCGACCCTCGAAATCAAAGGTGTTCCCATTGCTGTTATTTGCCGGGTTGCGAAAAACGCTCACGTGCCCATCCTCGTCCAGCCAGCGAAACTGGCGGTTGTTGGGAATATCGCTCCACACGAGGTAACGCCCGACGCCGTTCCACGCGCAACCCTCGGCCCAGAGCGCGCCGGTGTGCAATCGCTGAATGGGCGTGTTGCCGACTTTGTATTTTGCGAAACGCGGGTCCAAAACCACGATGTCCGGATCGGGATAGCGGACCACTTCCCGCCCGGACCAATCCCGGGCGGTGGCGGACCAGACGGGCGCCAACGCCGCGGCGGCGATCGCCCGGGCGGTGGTGGCGAGAAAAGCGCGGCGCTTCAAACCGGGCGCGACTGGTTCCTTCCAGTTGGCTGGCAGGGCAGGGGAGGGTTTCATATTCATGATTGGTGAAGTTGGAGTTTGTGGGCGAGCCAAGGTTGGCGTTGTGGCTGCGTGGATACAAGCAAAAGCCGGTGAACCGGACAGGTTCGGGTGCATGCCGGACACTGTCCCGTGGCGGCGGGCCTCCGGCCTGCCGTAGAGCCGGGCGTCCCGCCCGGCGGCATCGCTCCGGCATGCCGGGGACGCCGTACCCCGCAGTGGCCGCAGGGATAATCGAACCCGCCTC
>CAYHFK010000225.1:1432-6484 GCA_964355895.1 uncultured Bifidobacterium sp.
TACAACCCCGGGCCGACACAACGGACCGGCCGTGCGCCATGGGCAGGTTCGGAATTTGAAATTGCCGACCGGGGAGGCTTCAGTAAACTCCCGCCCAGCCAAATGCACCACCGTAACTTTATTCACGCGTGAGCCCTTCCCTCCTCTGGCCGTTCGTCATCCTGTTGATCTGTGTGGCAACGATCATCACGCTGATCACGAAGCTGCGCGTACATGCGTTCCTGGCGCTGGTCGGCGTTGCCATTCTCGCTGGGCTGCTGGCTCCGCGCGGCAGTCTGCCCGGCGAGCCGGCCAGGAGTCACTGGATTCAAGCCGTCGAGGTGACCACCCTCGAGTTTGGCGTGGTTTGCGGAAAGATCGGTCTGGTCATCGCCCTCGCCTCCATCATCGGGGTGTGCATCATGGAAAGCGGCGCGGCGGACAAGGTGGTGCGCCGGTTTATTGCCGTGTTCGGTGAGCGCCGCGCCGGGCTGGCGCTGGTGACGGGCGGATTCCTGCTCGGCCTGCCGATCTTCTTCGACACGTTCTTCATGTTGCTCATTCCCCTGGCGCGGGCGCTGCGGTTGCGGACGGGCAAAGATTACACGCTGTTCGTGCTGGCGATCTGCTGCGCCGGGGCGGTGACGCATTCGCTCGTGGCGCCGCATCCGGGACCGCTGGCGATGGCGGAGGCGCTGAAAGTGGATCTTGGCTGGTCCGTCATCGTCGGCGCGCTGGCTTCCATTCCGCCGGTGATGTTTGGCTGGCAGGTGTCCAAGTGGCTCAACCGGCGGTGCGATGTGCCCTTGCGGGAGACGGCGGGCATGCCGCTCGCCGAACTTCAAAGCATCACGAACAAACCCGAAAATGAACTGCCCTCATTCGCCGCCGCGATCCTGCCGGTGTTGTTGCCAATTTTCCTGATTTCAACGGCTTCCTTTGTCGCCGCGTTTGGCGGCGCGGCGCGACTCGGCGCTTTGTATCCCTTGCTTGAATTCATCGGCAACCGCAACATCGCCCTGTTGATCGGGGCCTTGCTGGCGATGACGCTCGTGGTCCGGCAGCGCCAGCTCACGATGGCCGGACTGGGCACGCTGCTGGGGCCCGCGCTGGAAACGGCGGGCGTGATTATTTTGATCACCAGTGCGGGCGGCGCGTTTGGCGGCATGCTCAAGCACGCGGGCGTGGGTGACGCGATCCGCCACTTCGCGCTGGGCCGCGACCTCAACCTGATCTTCCTCGCGTGGGCGGTGGCGGTGCTGATGAAGTTCGCCCAAGGCTCGGCCACGGTTTCCATGCTGACCACGGCGGCGATGATGGTGGGCGTCACCCAGGGCACGGAGTTGCCGTATCACCCGATGTATTTGTTTCTCGCGATTGGCTTCGGCGCGCTGGGGTTGTCGTGGATGAACGACAGCGGGTTCTGGGTGATCGGCCGGCTCAGCGGCTTCACCGAGCGCGAAACACTGCGGACGTGGACCGTGCTGGCCTTCGCCATGTCCGTGGCCGGTCTGCTGGAAACCCTGCTGCTGGCCAGCTTGCTGCCGTTCAAGTAATCCGCAGTCACCTGGCAGCACAGTCTTATCGCTGGCGGCCGAAGGCCGTGGCGCTTGATGACAATGTGACAGGTGAAGAGCTGGAAAATCGGTTTGCAGAAATCACCGCCATGGATCGCGCGGTTGGTAAATTCCGCAGTCCATTGAAGGAATTTGGCCTCGCGCAAAACACCCTGCTCTGGTTCACTTCGGATATGACCGCGCAACTGATAGATTGGCAGCGGTCAGCGGAACGGCGTTTGTGCGGCGCTGATTGTGCAAAATGAATTCCGCTCCCAGCTACCGCGCCGCTCGTCGGTCGCCCGAGATAGACCACCCGAATCAACTATGAAATCAACACCCGCACCCAAACCCGGCTTCTCCCCGGCGCTTCGTCAGCTCGTCTGGGTGGTGGCGCTCACAGGGGCGTTCGCCGCGGCCCAGGCCGCCGCCAAACCGCCGAACATCGTCTTCATCTTTTCCGACGATCACGCCTATCAAGCCATCAGCGCCTATGGCGACGCGCGCCAGTTGATGGCCACGCCGAACATTGACCGCCTGGCCCGGGAGGGAATGATTTTCAATCGCGCTCTGGTCCCAAACTCGATCTGCGGGCCGAGCCGCGCCTGCGTTCTCACCGGAAAATACAGTCACCGCAACGGCTTCTTCGACAATAACCGCGGGCGCTTCGACGGCTCGCAGCCAACGATGCCGAAACTGCTTCAGGCGGCCGGCTATCAAACGGCCGTCATCGGCAAATGGCATCTCGTGAGCGATCCGACCGGCTTCGATTATTGGGACATTCTCCCCGGCCAGGGCATTTACTACAACCCGCCCATGAATCGGATGGGTGAAAAGTTCAAACGCGACGGTTACGTCACCGACATCATCACCGATTTGTCCCTCGCCTGGCTCCAGCAGCGCGACAAGTCCAAGCCGTTTCTCCTGATGTGCCAGCACAAAGCGCCGCATCGTGAGTGGTCACCGAACCTGAAGCACCTCGGCTGGAACGGCGACCGGAAATTCGCCGAGCCGGAAACCTTGTTCGACGATTACTCCGGTCGCGGCCAAGCCGAGCGCGAGCAGGACATGACCCTCGCGAAAACCTTCACCCCCCTGGACGCCAAGCTCAGTTGGCCACCCGGTCTGACGGCCGCGCAGTTGAAAACCTGGAATGCCTACTACGCGCCGCGCAACGCGGAATTCCGCAAGGCGAACCCGCAGGGCCAAGACCTCGTTCGCTGGCGCTACCAACGCTACCTGCACGATTACCTTGGTACCGTCCGGTCGGTGGACGAGAGCGTCGGTCGGGTGCTGAAATATCTCGATGACGAAGGCCTGACGGAAAATACCATCGTGGTCTATTCCTCCGATCAAGGATTCTACCTCGGCGAACATGGCTGGTTTGACAAGCGCTGGATCTTTGAAGAATCGCTGCGCACGCCCCTGCTCATCCGCTGGCCCGGCAAGACGAAGCCCGGCAGTGTGAGCCAGGACATCGTTTCCAACCTGGATTTCGCGAGCACATTTCTCGAAGCCGCCGGGCTGCCGATTCCCGGGGCCATTCAAGGCCGCAGTCTGGTGCCGATTCTGCAAGGCCATACGCCCGCGGACTGGCGCAAAAGTTTTTACTATCACTATTACGAGTACCCCGGCGTACATAAAGTTCGCCGCCACTACGGCGTCGTGACCGACCGCTACAAACTGGTCCATTTCTACTACCCGGATGTGGACTATTGGGAACTTTTCGATCTGCAAGAAGACCCCCACGAACTCCGCAGCGTCTATGGCCAGCCCGAATACGCCGCCACCCAAAAGGAATTGCACGCCGAGTTGAAACGGTTGCGAACGGAACTCAAAGTGACCGCGCAAGACCCGCCGGAGTCGTTGCCACTACCGCAGAAACCAACCCCGCAAACGGATCCCAAGCCGCTGTGAAAATAAATGAAACCGGCGCCCGGCTGGTCTTGGGTCTCGGGTATTCGGTTGCTCGGCGGCTGCCTGCGGGGCGTGCGCGTTCTGGCCGGGGCCGCCCCACCGAACAGCTTCCTGATCCTGGCCGATGATCGCGGCGACGAAACCCTTGGAGGAAACGGCGGCACTTCTGACAAAACTCCGACCCGCGACCAATTGGCCGCGCGCGGCGTGGGCTTCGATCACTGTTTGTGCCACGGCGCTGCCCTCCGACGCGCGTGCCATTGATGACTGGGATTTACATTGGTAGGAACTATAACACGATGCTGAAGCACAGCCTGTTTGTTCCCACCCCCGACAGCCCGGTTCCAAACCAGTGTTGCAAACCAGTGGACTTTGAAGCTCAATTAATTTAAACCATGCCCCATGCGTCACCCCCAATCCGGTCCACGAAATCGAGGCCCGGCCACCCGGTTAGCCTGGTCGCCAAACCAAACCATGTGAAATCGCCACGGGGACAAATTTGCAAGATCACAACGACGTGCTCGGCGCTGCTTGGATTCGCTGTTTTTGCGACCAGTGCGGGTGCCGACCAGGTTGATCCCGCTCAACTCCCGCCACCCGCGCCGACCAAAGTGGATTTCGTCCGCGAGGTTCAACCCATTCTCGCGCGGCATTGCTACGCCTGCCACGGATCGGACAAACAGGAGAATGATTTGCGGTGGGATGTGAAATCCGCCGCGCTGAAAGGCGGCACGTCCGGCCTGGCGATCGTTCCCGGTCACAGCGCCGAAAGCCGGATGATTCGGCTCGTCGCCGGGCTGGAAAAAAACCTGGTCATGCCGAAAAAAGGCGCGCGTTTGACGCTGGAGCAAATCGGACTGCTGCGCGCGTGGATTGACCAGGGCGCGCTTTGGCCCGACGAAGCCGCCAAGGCCAGAGCCGACGACAAATCCGATTGGTGGAGTTTCAAGCCCGCCTCGCGGCCGGCGTTGCCGACGGTGCAAAACAAGAAATGGGCGCGCAATCCGATTGACCTGTTTGTCCTCGCCAAACTCGAAGCGGAAAAAATGTCGCCGTCGCCGGAAGCGGACCGCCGCACGTTGATCCGACGGCTCAGTTTTGATCTGACCGGCCTGCCGCCCACGCCGGACGAGGTCGAAAACTTTCTCGGCGAAAAGGGCGAACTCGCTTACGAGAACCTCGTGGACCGCTTGCTCGCGTCACCGCGTTACGGTGAACGCTGGGCGCGGCATTGGCTGGACACGGTCCACTACGGTGAGACGCACGGCTACGACAAGGACAAGCCGCGGCCGAACGCCTGGCCATACCGGGATTACGTGATCCGCTCGCTCAATCAGGACAAGTCGTATTCGCGCTTCGTCGAGGAACAACTGGCGGGCGACGTTTTGTTTCCCGACGAGCCGGACGGGATCGTCGCGCTCGGATTCATCGCCGCCGGCCCGTGGGATTTCGTGGG
This sequence comes from uncultured Bifidobacterium sp., assembly GCA_964355895.1. Lineage (GTDB taxonomy): Bacteria > Verrucomicrobiota > Verrucomicrobiia > Limisphaerales > JADLHS01 > JADLHS01. Next base: position 6,341 of record CAYHFK010000225.1, read on the forward strand.
GCACGTCGAGTTGCCCATCGGCAAGACGGACGGCCTGATCGCGCGCTACAACGACCGCGACGACATGGTGATGACGACCATCTCGACGTTTCAAAGCCTGACCGTCCACTGCGCGCGCTGCCACGATCACAAGTTCGACCCCAT
>CAYHFK010000225.1:6584-8050 GCA_964355895.1 uncultured Bifidobacterium sp.
GCGCGGGCCGCCGAAGGTGGAAAAAGTCCCGGCAACGGCTATCACAGCGTCATCGAACCCAAGCCCGACACGATCAAATGGGTGCAGGTTGACCTCGGTCAATCGCTGCCGCTCGACGAGGTGCGCTTGGTGCCCGCGCGCCCGGTGGATTTTCCGGACACGCCGGGCTTTGGATTTCCTGCGCGCTTCCGGGTGGATGTTTCGGCCAGCGCCGACTTCGGCTCGCCCGAAACGGTCGCCGACCACACCGCCACCGACTTCAAGAATCCCGGCGACAATCCGGTTTTGTTTTCCGCAAACAAAAAGCCGGCGCGCTACGTCCGCGTCACGGCCACGCAACTTTGGGAGCGCACGAGCGACTACGCTTTCGCGCTCGCGGAAGTGCAGGTGCTCGCGGGCGGAACAAACGTGGCGCTCGGCGCGACCGTGACCGCGCTGGATTCGATTGAGGCCGGGTCCTGGTCGAAGACTCTCCTGGTGGACGGCTTCGACAGCCGCCACAAGCTGGCCGACCCGCTCGCCGTCGCGAAAGCATCCGACAAAGACCAACTGAAGGCCGAAGTCCAAACGCTCGCCGAAAAGCGCCGGCAACTGGTGGAAGCTTTGACGGACGCGGCGACGCGGAGCGAACTGGCTCGGGTCACGGACCAGATCGACCAACTCGACAGCGCAATCGGCGCGCTGCCGACCCTGAAAAAGGTTTATGCGGCCGCCAGTGATTTCAAGGTGGAGGGTAATTTCCAGCCCGCCAAAACCCCGCGCCCGGTCCACTTGCTCGCGCGCGGCGACGTGAAGCGGCCTGGCAATTTGATGTCCGCCGCCGGCATCGCGGCTGTGCCCGGGCCGAATCCGCAGTTTGACCGGTCGCACGAGTCGGACCAGTCAGACCTGTCGGACGAAGGCGCCCGCCGTGCGGCCCTCGCACGGTGGCTCACCGATCCGAGCAACCTGCTCACGCGCCGTTCCATCGTGAACCGCGTCTGGCATTATCATTTCGGCCGCGGCCTCGTGGAAACGCCGAACGATTTCGGCCACATGGGCGCGCGGCCGACGCACCCGGAGTTGCTCGACTGGCTCGCGTTGTGGTTTTTGGACAACGGCGAGTCGTTGAAGCAACTGCACCGGCTGATGGTCACCAGCGCGGCGTATCGGCAAAGCTCTGCGAACAATCCTGAACACGCCCGGCTGGATTCCGACAATCGTTATCTCTGGCGCATGAACCGCGCGCGACTCGACGCGGAAACCGTTCACGACTCGATGCTCCTCATCAGCGGCCAACTCGACCCGACCATGGGCGGTCCAGCCGTGAAGCAGTTTTTTTTCAAGGACGACCATTCGCCGGTTTATGATTACACGCGGTTTGACCCGGACAGCCCCGCGGGTTGCCGGCGCAGCATTTATCGGTTCACCGTGCGCAGCGTGCCCGACCCGCTGATGGATTCGCTGGACTGCCCGGACGCCTCGAT
>CAYHFK010000226.1:0-8013 GCA_964355895.1 uncultured Bifidobacterium sp.
TGGCGTTCGCCGTCGTTATTGCAGAAGACGTGGACGCCGTAGCCCTGGCGCAGCCAGCGATGGAGCTGGGCAAAAAACTCGCGCCGCTGCGCCTCGGCGATTTGCGGATCGGGGGCGCGGTCGGCCAGCGGACGAAACGCGTCGAGGGAGGCGAAGAAAGGAGCGCCGATCTCCGATCCGGCGCGGTGGTCCATCGCCAACGGGATTCGCGCCGGGTCGGAGACCGGCGCTCCGGTTGCATCACTCTCGCTCAACTCAATCCTTGTTATTCCACCCCGGTCGAGTTCGCGGCGGAAGTCCTCCCACGCGATAAAGAACGGATCCTCCACGGGAACTTGCGCCGCGTAATCGCCGGCATGGGCGGCGAGTTGCTCCGGTTCGCAGAGCAGGAAGATGGTTTCGCGGGGAAGGTAATCCAGCAGCGTCGCGAGGGTGGCTTCATTTTGCCGTCGCTTCAAAATCCCCAACTCGCCGGCCGGCGGCAGGATGACGGTCGTGATTTCCCCGCGCGAAATTTGCGTGAGCGGATCGAACTCGCGCAGCGACTCCAGTTCGTCGCCAAAAAATTCCAGCCGCACCGGCCACGGACTCGTGGGCGGAAACACATCGAGAATGCCGCCGCGCAAGGCGATCTCGCCCTTCTGCGTGACTTGCGCTTCCGGCTCGTAGCCTTGGGCTTCGAGCCATTCGACGAGGTCGAGCGGATTGCTGTGGTCGCCCCGCGCGAGCCGGCGGGTGCAGGCCCGCAACAATTCCGGCGGAAACGTTTTTTGCAACAGTGCAGTCACGCTCGTCACAATCAGTCTGAAGTCTGAAGTCTGAAGTCTGGAGTCTGAAGACAGCGCGACCAGGGTTTCCAACCGTTCACTGATGACGTCGGCGTGGGGGAGTTTGCCCTCGTGCGGCAGGTTTTCCCAGGCGGGATAGAAGAGCAGTTGAGGGTTGAGGGTTGGGGGTTGAGGGTTTGGAGCGCCCGAGCTGTTCCGCTCTCGACTCTCGACTCTCGACTCTCGACCTGCGGCCAGCCACGTTTCGAGGTCTTGCTGAAAACTTTCCTGCGTTTTGAGGTTGTCCGTGACCACGACGATGGGCCGTTTGGGGAAAAGGTGACGCAGCAAGGCGGCGAAAAACGGTTGGGCCGCTGCACTGACGCCGGCACAAGCCAATGCGCCGCCCGCCTCCAGTCGCCGGGCGAGGGCTTGCACAGCGGGAGTTTGCGCAACTCGGTCGAACAACGGGCTTGCCGCCGAGGCTTGAGAATCCTGCGCCAAGCGCCGGGAAGGTTGCAGGCGGGCCCGGAAGCGTCAAGCGCGGCGACGCCGGCATCTGCGCCTAAGAGCCGGTTGAAAAATCCTTCGTCCGATTCCTCCTCGTCGTCGTTCTCGTTCTCGTCCTCGATTGGTCGCCGGTTTCGAGGTCGAGGACGACGACGAGGGGATATTCGGTTGCCGCACTTTTCAAACCGGCGCTAAGAGCCGGTTTGAAAACTCGAAACTGGCGGCACGGATGCCACCAGAACCCGCAGGCAAGGATGCCTGCGCTACGTCGTAGCGCGGGCATCCTTGCCCGCGGGTTCACGGAGCTTCCCAGCTCCGTGCTCCCAACCGGACTTTTCAAACCGGCGCAGAAGAAAATCCTCGCGGCCAACGCCAACGAACGTGAACTTCGCGGATTCTCAGATGCCCGTTTTGCTGCTGGCCGCGATGCTCTCGGAAAACAACCCCAGCACTTGCGCCCGCGACAGCGCGCCCACCAGGCGATTTTCGGTCAGCGTGCTGACCACCGGAATATTCTGCTGCTCGCTGACCAGCGCCAGTGGCAGCACGTCCACCAATCGCTGATTGGGCGTCGCGCAACGCGGCGGTGGGCGCATCACATCATAGGCAATCACCACGCTCAATTCCGCGCCCGCGCCCAGATGCTCCTTCAGGTCGTGCAACGCCACGATGCCCAGCAGCCGGTTCTCGGCGTCCACCACCGGCAGAAAATTGTTTACGTTGGTCAGAAACCGGTCGGCAATTTCCCGCAGCGGCGCGTTCTCGCGCACGGGCGGCACCGGGGCGAGCATCACATCGCCCACCGTCTGCGCCGTGGCGGCGCCAAAGCGCGTCGTTTCCTCGCCCTCCATCAGCCCCTTCAAACGCAGCGGTTCGGTGTAAATGGATTCTTTTTCCAGTCGCCCGGCCATGACGATGGCCATCACGCAGCCCAACATGAGCGGCGGCACCAGCGAGTAATCCAGGGAAATCTCGAACACCATGATCATCGCCAGAAACGGCGACCGCGTGGTGGCGGCCAGCACGCTGCCCATGCCGACCAGCGCGAACGAACTCGTCGGCAATTCCAGCGCGCAGCCCAAGATGTGCAACGTCACGCCGAACAATCCGCCGAGGCTGGCCCCGAGAAATAGCGTGGGCGTGAACACCCCGCCCACCGTGCCCGAACTGACCGTAAACACCGTGGCCAGCAGTTTGGCAAGAAAAAGCCCTCCCAGCACCAGCAGCGGCAGCTCATTTTGCAGAATGCGATTCGTCACCACATAGCCATTGCCCCAGACGCCGGGGAATTTGATGGCGATCAAGCCCACCACCAGTCCGCCCAAGGCCATCTTCACATAGATCGGCTGGCGCACCTGTTCAAAATGTCCTTTCACCTGGCGGATCATCTTGAGAAACACCGCGCCCATCACCCCGCAAACCAATCCCAGCAACACGAACCACGGCAACTGGAGCACACTCGTGAACTCGAACGGCGGCACGACATACCAGGGTTTGATGCCAAAGAAACTCCGGGAAACCATCGCGGCGATCACGGAAGAGAACACCAGCGGCGCGAACAGATTCATGGAAACATTCCCCAGCACGATCAGCGCGGCGAACACCGCGCCGGCAATTGGCGCGTTGTACGCCGCCGCGATGCCCGACGCCGCGCCGCAACCCACCAGCAAGCGCAAGCGATACGGCGGCCAATGCGCGAGTTGACCCAGCTTCGAGGCCAGCGTTGCCGTCACTTGCGTGATGCCGCCCTCGCGCCCAATCGAAGCGCCCGTGCCGATGCTCACGAGCGACGACGCGGCGTTCACGAGTCCGCTACGCAACGGCAGTTTGCCATCACCCGCCACCACCACTTCGAGCAGGTTCGTCGAACCCTGCCGCCCAACCATCCGCAAGCCCCAATGCAACACCAAGCCCGCGACCAGACCACCCGCCGTGGGAATCAGCACCCGCTCCCAGCCCGCCATCATCTCCGCGACGACGACGGGGTCGCCCGGCTGGCGCAGGAAGAAAAGTTTTACGTGTTCGATGCCGTAGAAGAAAACGAGGTTCACCAATCCGCCCAGCACGCCCACGACGCCGGCAAGGGCGAGATGCAAGGCCTCCTCGCGCGGGGCAATCTTTTCGCGCAACTGAAGCGCCCGCCGCCAATGCTGGCGGACAAAGTTGCGCGCCTGTTTGACCAACTGGCTGTCCATCCAGTTCTGCACGAGATGAACTTACGCTTTGAGAACAAGTTGACGAGTCTGGATTTTCTCTCCCCTCTTAATCTTAATCCCCCATGCTCTGACAAACGGTGGAGTTGCGATTAACTTTTGCCGGACCTCAGCCTTGGGGACTTGCTTTGCAGGCGTTAAGTTGCGCTTGGTCAACCTGGGATCATTCTCAGGGAGATTCTTTAACGCGAGAACAACGCCTCGACCATCGATTTCTGCTCCGTGTGCGAGAAGCAACTCCACGATCCTATCAGAGACATGGTCTTCGGGACCTCCCAAGTACGGGCTCGTCAAGGCCTGATATAAAGCTGCGTGACCGCTAGAATCTACCACGTTTGGATCTGCTCCATGTTCGAGCAAAAGCTCGATCACTCCCAGATGCCCAAACTTGGCCGCATCAATCAATGGAGTAGCCCTACTGAGCATAATAGAATGAATATTGGGACTGACGCCTGCTCGAAGAAGTCGAGCACCTCGTTTGTATCGCCATTCCATACTTCTGTGAAAAGCTGGTTACGACGTAAAGGTGCTCCACCTAACATTCCCCACGAATATAAGGCCCAAATCGCCAACAGGAGAACTGCCCCGAGTGCAAACAACAATAGCCGAATGAACAAACGCTTTTTCATGAGAGCCAACGCGATGGATGGTATTGACATTGTTTATTGGCGCAAGCACCGCAACTCGTTTTTGGATGTGAAACATAAATCGGTTCGTCCGACCTGTCCGCATGTTTTTTGATCTTTGGAAATTTCGTCGCGATTGCAAACCGCTCCCTCCTCCGCCACACTGCGCGCGGATGAGCAAACCGTTTTACATCACCACCGCCATTGATTACGTCAACGGTCAGCCGCAGGGGGACGTGACGATGGATTCAGATTCAGGCAGCGGCCAGCTTGTGAACCGAGAGCACTTCTTCAGCGCCTTGCCCCTTGAGCTTGAGCGAAATGTTCCCGAGTTTGACGACGCGGCGTTTCGCTCCTGATTTTCTGGCAAAGTCCACCAACGAAGTGAGCAATTCTTCCAAGGCCCGGCGTTGCGCCACCGTTCGGCCCGCAAGATTCCCTGGCTCAACGCCACGCTTGGCGGGCCGCCGACCGGCGAGCGCACCCACGACTTCGGCGTCGGCGGCCCTTTCAAGATCAATCCGGTGTCGCATGGCTTAGTTATCCCCTTTCTTTTCAGTTCCTCAAGCAATTCCGCAACAGCTACGCGTGCGCCGTTGGCAAATGCTGCCGCACAAATTCGGCCTCTGGGCGCATTCCGCTTTCACCGTCTGCGCAGGCCCTGTTCAGGATGCTGTTTGTGATGACGAACCACCGTGATACGAATGCCGCCGGGAATTTCCCTGAAAAGAAAATGGATGGGTAGTCGTCAATCAGTCCAATGGATAAACGCCTTCACGCCTCAGCAGTTCCCGCACGGCGATGGCATCAGTCCGGTTGAGGCGCAATGTTTGAATCGTCGCCCGCCCGGACGGGGTGCGTCCAATCAGCATCGCGCCGTTCCAGTGGAAATGATCTGCCCACCGCTCCCGGCGCGGGTGGAACAGCAATTCGATTCGCTGGGTTTGCGGGTCAACGCCCGACAGGTTTGGCCCTTTGAAGCGATTACAGAACGCACAGGCCAGCGCGAGATTTTCCAACTGGGTTGGGCCGCCGTGTTGTTGGGCGATGACATGATCCAGATGAAAAGGGACTTCCGCGAACAGCTCTGGGAAGTGGCAATACTCGCAGCGATGCCCGGCCCGATTGCGGATGGCTTGCTCGGTGGCGTGATCCATGAAACCCGCTCAGGCGGCGGCCCGGAGTGAGAGTCGGGCTTTGGCTTTGAGGAACTCCAACGCCCGCCCGACATTGAGGTAATAGTCCAACTCCTGCGCTTCTTCGGAACTGAGCGTGCCGGCGTTGGCCTTGCTCGAAAGCTCCCGCGCTCTTTGTTGGTCGGCATCGGCGAGCCGCAGTTGGAGCAGGTCGTTTGCAGCAGCGGGGGAAAAACCGCCCGCCTCGGGACGGATGGCCCGATTCCAAATCTCCACTTCTGTCACGTTTGCGCTCATAGCGGCAAATTATCGTTTGGAACCAATGCTGGCAAGGGAGGGTTTCAATGAGTTCATGCAAACCACGCTCATCGTCCGCGCTCTTGTTGAACACGGCGGACGAATTCATCCTGAGAAATCGCGGAAACTTTTCCCGAAGCCAAATCTCTTTCCCGCTGCTCGACTTCTTCGTCCGACACATCCGTCCCAGCAGGCGGGAGCGTAGCGAGCAGCTTGGACAGCAAGCTGGCCCGCTCACGTTCCGACAATGCCATAGCTTCCTGTTCACTTTCCTCAACTTTCATGGTGACAAACTACCGCCTCGAACCGGGGCTGACAAGGTGTGGATTCTAAATTTCCGCCCAGGTAGAAACGCGACACAAATTGTTCCTTCGTGTCTATTCGTGGTTGAACCGTTTCCCCACGATTGCCAACGCCTTGTGCGTCCGCCACACTGCGCGCGGATGAGCAAACCGTTTTACATCACCACCGCCATTGATTACGTCAACGGCCAGCCGCACCTCGGTCACGCCTACGAAAAGATCATCACCGACGTGATCGCCCGCGCCCGGCGCAGTTTGGGGCAGGAAGTTTTCTTCCTCACCGGCCTGGATGAACACGGCCAGAAGGTGCAACAAGCCGCGCAAGCCGACGGCAAAACGCCCCAGGCCTACTGCGACCAACTCGCCGCCGACTGGCAGGCGTTCGCCCAAAAGCTCGAACTCACCAACAACGATTTCGTCCGCACCACGCAGCCGCGCCACAAGGAATTCGTTCAAGCCATTCTCACCAAGCTCCACGCCGCCGGAGAATTTTATCAGGAAACCTACGAAGGATTTTATTCCGCCAAGGAAGAAACCTTCCTGACGGAGAAAGATCGTCGCCCCGACGGCACGTTCGATCCGGCTTACGGTGAAGTCGTGAAACTTCAGGAGAGCAATTACTGGTTCAAGCTCAAGGCACATCAGCAATGGCTCATTGATTACCTCGAAGCGAACCCGTCGTTCGTACAGCCCGATTATCGCCGCAACGAAGTCCTTGGCTTTCTCAAGAACAACACGCTCGAAGACCTCTGCATCACGCGGCCTTTGGCGCGTTTGAACTGGGGCATTCCCCTGCCCTTCGACAAAGATTACGTCACCTATGTCTGGTTCGACGCGCTGGTGAACTACATCAGCATCCCCGCCGCTCACGGCGACAAAGCGGTGCTCACTGCTACTCCCGACTTTAGACCTCAGACTTCAGACTCAAGACTGGATTTGTGGCCCGCCGACATCCACGTCATCGGCAAAGACATCCTGAAATTCCACGCGGTCTATTGGCCCATCATGCTCAAGGCGATGGGCCTGCCGCTGCCAAAACAAATTCTCGTCCACGGCTGGTGGCAAAAGGACGGCGCGAAGATCAGCAAGAGCACCGGCAACATCGTTGACCCCGTCGCCGTCATCAACGAATGGGGTTTGGACGCGTTCCGCTTTTACGTCCTGCGCGAACTCGACATCGGCCCGGACGGCAACTGGACCGACGCCGGATTCAAGTCCCGTTACCAGGCCGAACTCGCCAACGGCCTTGGCAATCTCATCAATCGCTCGCTCTCAATGCTCAAGCGCTATCGCAACGGCATCGTGCCCGCGCGGCATGATGAACTCAAGACAGACGCAGACACGTCTGTTGATTGTGTGCGTGCATCATTGGATAAAAATGAGCTTCAAGCCGCGCTTATGTGGATTTGGAAGCTCGTCACCCGCGCGAACCAATACGTGGATCAGACCAAGCCATTCAGTCTGGCCAAAGACCCAGCACAAGCCCAGCGCCTCGACGAAGTCCTCTACAACCTTGCCGAAACCTGCCGCGTGCTGGCCGTGTTGCTCTGGCCATTCCTGCCCGGCACCACGACGAAGATTTACGCGCAACTCGGTTTGCCCGGCTCGCCCGACAAATTCTCCGCCGCCACCTGGGGCGGCTTGAATGCCGGCCACACGATTGGCGAACCCGCGCCCTTGTTCCCGCGCAAAGACGTGTAGGAGCGCCGATCTCCGATCCGGCGCGTTTCCAAGTCCGGCGGAGCCCGACCGGTCCCCGGTCGCATCGAGTTTATCAGGACTGAAAGCCCGTCATGTGATAGCCCGGGCTGGAGCGAGTCCGACGAGCGCAGGCCCGGGTCACGAATCACAAAATCCCTCAAGGCCTGATTGAAAAGTAGCGGCGGGCCTCCCGGCCTGCCGTAGAGGGCGGGCATCTTGCCGCCCGGAAAATCGCCCACCCGTCGGTGACGGCCAAGATTTACCAGGCATTGTTCGATTGCCATGCTTTTTCCGCCGGGCTGGAAGCGCGGCTCTACGTCAGCCAAGATGGCTGACGCTACAATTTTCAATCAGGCTCTCCAGTCCTGAAAGGTCGAAACCCTTTCATCGCGCACGACCATCGTTCCGCCCTTGCAGGGCGGGAGAGATTTTGGGGGATGTTTTTCCTGGGGCTTCACCCC
>CAYHFK010000227.1:0-3856 GCA_964355895.1 uncultured Bifidobacterium sp.
GATCCCGCCTTCGGCTACGCGCCCACGCTGGATCTGCCCGGACTGAATGGTGCGCAACAACGCCTTGCCCGCGAACGCTACCGCCTGCTTTGGGACATCTCGATCGATGGCCGTCTCATTGCCGACGGTCACACGCCGATGGCCGCGCGCGAACAGCACGCCGCCGCTTTCTCACGCGGCTATTCGTTCTGGCCGGTGGAAAAGCAGACGGAAACATTCGCTTCACTCTGGCACAACGCCACACCGCGCCACGCGGATTTCCTCGCGCTCATCGCCGATCCGCGCGGTCTGCGCGAGGCGCACCGGCCCGCGCCCGGCGGGTCTTGTCCGCTCTGCGATTTTCCCACGTTCACCTGGGCGGACAGCGAAGCGTTGCGGCCGGAAATCACGGCGCGCGTTGTGGCGGAATTTCCCGTGTGGACGCCGGAACAGGGCTTGTGCGGGCGCTGCCTGGAAACTTATCAGGCCGCCGCGTCCCTGGGTGAACCCCCGGGGTTGGCCGAAGTGGCATTGCGCGGGTAGCGCGAATCCGCGTAGATTTGAGCGGCATGATACGCGTCGAACATCTTTTCATTTCGCCCGGCCATAATTTCTTCGGCCACCACGGCCAGCCGGCGGGCGAGCATCCGATCATTGCCGTCGAAGAAATCGAGTGTGTGGCCGGACGCGGTATTCGCGGTGACCGATTCTTCAACTTCAAGGAAAACCACAAAGGTCAGATCACCTTCTTCGCGATGGAAGTGTTTGAAGCCTTGCGCCGCGAATTGAATCTGCCCGAAGCGCAGCCGCAAGCCACCCGCCGCAACGCCTTTGTGCGTGGCGCGGATTTGAACGCGCTCATCGGCGCGGAATTTGAAGTGCAGGGCGTGCGCTTCGCGGGCGTCGAGGAGAGCAAGCCCTGTCACTGGATGAACTTGGCGCTTGGCCCGGGCGCGGAGGAATGGTTGCGCGGCCGCGCTGGATTACGCTGCCGGATCCTGACCGACGGCGTACTGCGGCGGTTGGCCTGACATGAATCTAAGTGCCGTCATCCTCGCCGGAGGCGAATCGCGCCGCATGGGCCGCGACAAGGCCTGGGTCGAACTGGGTGGCAAACCGCTGGTCGCCCTCGCCGTGGAAAAAGTCCGTCAGCTCGGCGTCGGGGAAGTTTTCATCTCCGGCCACGCGGGCGCCGATTACGCCACGCTGAAGTGCCCGGTGCTGCTCGACCTTGAACCGGGCTTCGGCCCATTGGGGGGCATTGAGCGGGCACTGCACGTTACCAGTTCGCCGTTGCTGCTTGTCTTGGCGGTGGATTTGCCGCATATCACCGACGCTTTGCTGCGAAAGCTGACGGCGGGTTGCGATCGGCTGACGGGCGTAGTGCCGAAGCTGAACGGCAAGTTCGAGCCGCTGGCCGCCATTTATCCCAAACGCTGTCACGCCATCGCCTTTGACTTTATCGCCAAATCCCGCTACGCCGCCCGCGACTTCGCCGCCGCCTGCCTGCGGGAGCGCGCCGTGCGGCAGTTCACCGTCGCGCGCGGCGATGCCGGCTGTTTCGCCAACTGGAATAGTCCTTCCGACCTGTCTGCGGCGGGTCTGGTTCCTTGACGCAAGTCAACGCCCAGGGCACACCCCCACGCGAAACTATGCCTGTGGTTGAACTTTCAGTCATCCAGATCACATTGCTGCTCGCCGCCATTGGCGTCGTCGCCTTCATTTACTCCTCGGTCGGCCATGGTGGAGCGACGGGTTACCTCGCCGCCACGGCTCTCCTGGGCCTCGCGCCGGCCCTGACCCGGCCCGGGGCGTTGTGGATGAACTGCTTCGTTGCCTCGATCGCCTTCTGGCGTTTCCAACGCGCGGGATTCTTCGATGGAAAAATCTTCGCGTGGCTGGCGGCGGCGTCCATTCCGTTCGCTTGGCTCGGCAGCCGGCTGCATCTGGAAAGCGGCGTTTACGCCATGGTGCTGGGCGCGGCTTTGCTCGTTGCTGGATGGTTTCTCGGCTGGGAACGGCCCACAACCGAAGCCAATCAATCAACCCGTCCGCCCAGCTTGCCCCTTGTGCTGGCGGTCGGCGGCGGCCTCGGCCTCCTCGCCGGCCTTCCCGGCATCGGCGGCGGAGTCTTTCTCACCCCGTTGTTGATCTTCCTGAACTGGACTCCGGCGAAAGTCGCGGGCGGGATTTCCGCGCTGTTCATCGTGGTGAACTCCGTCGCCGGCCTTGCGGGCCTCGGCGGCAAGGCGTTGGTCTGGCAACCCATGTTCGTCGGTGCGGTTGCGGTCGGCGTGGTGGGCGCGCTGCTCGGCACGCACCTCGCGGTGAACCGCTGGCGCACCTCCACCTTCCGTCGCGCGCTCGCCTCCGTGTTGTGGATCGCGGCGGGTAAACTCATCCTCACCGGCCAATAATCATGCGCATTCTCTTCTTCGCCCACCTCAAGGATGTGACTCGCTGCGCCGAAATGGAACTGCGCGGCGGTGAGCTGGACAACGACGGCCTCTGGCGCGAACTCCTCGCGGCGCATCCGGGCTTGGGCCGCTTTCGCACTTCCGTGCGGCTGGCGAAGAATTCCGAATACGTCGGCCCGGAGGCCCGCTACACTGACACCGACGAAGTGGCCTTGATTCCGCCGGTGTCGGGCGGTTAAAGGATGCGCATGGAAATCGAAATCCAACTCACACCCGCGCCGATTGCGGCACATCTGCCGCCGCCCGCGGCGGTGGCGACCGTCGGCGCGTGGGTGGAATTTCGCGGCGTGGTGCGCGGTGAAGAAAACGGCCAGGCCATCGCCGCCCTGGAATACGAAGCGTATTTACCAATGGCCGAGCGCGAGATGCGGCGGATCGTGGAGGAACTTTCCGCGCGCCATCCGTGCCTCGCGGCAAAAATCATTCATCGCATCGGCATCGTGCCCGTCGGTGAAGCGGCCATCTACATCGGCGTCGCTGCGAAGCATCGCGCCGAGGCGTTCGCGCTGTTGACCGGCTTCATGGATCGCCTGAAACAGGATGTGCCGATCTGGAAACGGCGCGCGATTGCGGATGCGCCGAAGGTAGGGCGGGCAGTCCTCTGCCCGCCGTCCGACGGCGCGCACGGAGTGACGCGCCCTACCTCCGCGCAACCCGCCAGCGCCGACGAAGTTCTCGCGCTGCTAGGAAAGGTTTGCCGCCCGCTGGAGACGGAGCGCGTGGCGCTGGCCGATGCTTCGGGCCGCGTGTTGCGCGCGCCGGTTTGCGCGCCGGAAGACCAACCAGCGTTCGACCGTTCGTCGGTGGACGGCTACGCGGTGCGACTGGACGACGCGGTGGCGCAGTTCCGCATCGTGGACGAAATCCGCGCCGGCGATTGGAAGCCGCGCCAGCTCCAGCCCGGCGAAGCCGTTCGCATCGCCACCGGCGGCGCGCTGCCCGGAGATGGATTGCAAGTGGTGATGCGCGAGGACGCGGAACGCAACGGCGACGTTGTCTCGGTTGCCCGCCGTGATGATGGGCGCAACATCCGCTTTCGCGGTGAAGACGCACGTGCCGGGCAAGTTTTAGTCGAGTCGGGAATGCGGCTTCAACCCGGCACGCTTGGCTTGCTCGCGAGCGTCGGCTGCGCGCAACCGACGGTCACGCGATTGCCGCGCGTGCTGCATGTCGCCACCGGCAACGAGATTGTACCACCCGAGCAGACGCCGCAACGCGGTCAAATCCGCGACTCGAACTCGACGCTGGTGCGCGCCTTCCTCCAACAGTGGAGCATCAAGCCGGCGCAGTTGCGCGTGCCGGAAGACGAAACTCTGGCGCTGAAGCTCCTGCGAGAGAACATGCCGACAACACCTAGCGACGCCCCCCCCCTCGCCATGAGCCGCGAGGTAGGGCGCGTC
>CAYHFK010000227.1:3956-7975 GCA_964355895.1 uncultured Bifidobacterium sp.
GGCGCGTCCGGGCAAGCCGCTTATCGTAGCGCAGCGAGGCAATGCGATTGCGTTCGGGCTTCCCGGCAATCCGCTGGCGCATTTCGTCTGCCTGAACCTCTATGTCCGCGCGGCGCTGCAGGCTTTCGCCGGGCGGACCGCCGAACCGCTGTTTCAAACCGGCGTGCTGGCGGCGGATCTGGCGGCGGACGGCAACGCGCGCGAAACTTTCTGGCCCGCGCGCTGGGCATTGGGCGACGGTACGGTCAGCCTGACGCCGTTGCGCTGGAGCAGTTCCGGCGATCTGACATCGCTCGCCTCGGCCAACGCGCTGATTCGCGTGACGGCCGGCGCGGATCGGTTGGAGCGGGGCCGCCGGGTTGAGTTTGTTTCCACCGAAATAACAACATGAGTTCTCCGAAAAAGTTTTCGCATCTTAACGCCGCGGGCGAGGCATGCATGGTGAACGTCGGCGGAAAACCGGTGCAACGCCGCCGTGCGGTGGCAATCGGCCAGCTGGTTTGCCAGCCGGCCACGCGCGGGCGTTCGTTGCTTGTGAACCTGCCCGGCAAACTGTCGGCAGGGCGCGAATGTCTGGAGATTGTCGCGCCCGCCATCCGCGAAGGCGTGGCGCATTTGCGCGGCGAAGACCCGCCCACGCCAACCGTCCAACCGCCGCATAACCCATGAGCGAAAACTCCTGCCACACGACACCGCTGCCACCCGGGAGCGCCGCGCCGGACACGTTCGGGCGCGTGGTGGATTACCTCCGCATCTCGATCACCGACCGTTGCAACGAGCGTTGCCTTTACTGCATGCCGGAGGGCTACCACGGCTGGGCGCAACGCCCCGATCACCTGACGGTGGAGGAGATTCTGCGCCTCGTGCGCGTGGCGGCGCGACTGGGCTTCCGCAAATTCCGGCTCACCGGCGGTGAACCGCTCGTGCGCCGCGATGTGCCGGAAATCGTCCGGGGCATGGCCGCGATTCCCGGCGTGGAAGCCATCGGGCTTTCCACCAACGGCACCCGGCTCGCCGCGCTGGCGCGGCGGCTGCGCGCGGCCGGGATTCGCTCGGTGAACATCAGCCTCGATGCGCTCGATCCGGAGCGTTACCGCCGCATCACCGGCGGCGACGTGGCGACAGTCCTGGCCGGCATCCGCGCCGCAGTGGACGCGGGTTTCGAGCGGGTGAAGTTGAATGCGGTTCTGCTGCGCGGCCTGAACGAAGCCGAGTTGTGGCCGCTTATTCTCTTCGCCGCCGAGCACGGTCTGCCGCTGCGCTTCATCGAACTGATGCCCGTGAGCCGTGCCGCCGTGCTGACGGAAGCGAATTTTCTGCCGGTGACCGAGGTGATGGAACAGTTGCGTGCCCGCGAACACCTGATTCCCCAGCCCGACCACCGCCTCGGTCATGGTCCGGCGAAGTATTACCGGTTGGAGCGGACGGGGGCGTTGGTCGGCTTTATTGGTGCGATCACGAACCAGCATTTCTGCGAAAGTTGCAACCGCATTCGCCTCACCGCCGACGGCAAGATCCGTCCTTGTCTCGGCAACCACGGGGAAGTGGACCTGCGCACGGCGCTCCGCCGCCACGCCAGCGAAACCGAACTCGCCGCCCTGCTCCGGCATGCGGTTGCACAGAAACCGCAGGAACACGCCTTTCGTGGCAATTACACTCCCTGCCGGCCGATGGTGGCCGTGGGCGGATGATGCTCGCCACAAGTCGGAGGAACACGGTGGCGGTGGCGGTGGCGGTGACCCTCTGAACTTCTCTCCGTTGGCGTTCAGTGTAAGCCAACGAAACACTTCATCCATGCGTCGCGCGAAGAGCTCGGCTTCCGGACGTGCCGATTACTCCGCTGCGCCGTGGAACGGTCGCACGTCGATCGCCTCCATGCCCGCGGCGCGAATGGCGGTCAGGCCCAGATCGGTGTCTTCGTAGGCGCGACAGTGTTTGGGCTCCACTCCGATGCGGCGCGCGGCTTCGAGGAAAATATCCGGCGCGGGTTTCTGATTCGTCACCATCTCGCTCGTGACCACGGCGGCGAACAGGTGGCGGATGTTCAATTGTTCCAGCACCTGGCAGATGATGGCTTGCGTGCCGCCGGAGGCGACGGCCATCGGGATTTTCCCGTGATGCGCCTTGGCGATTTCCACGACGGCGTGAATGGGTTCCACGTTCACCATCAGCGGCAGATACGCCTCCTCCTTCTCGTGCGCAATGGCGAGGTGGTCGAGCGAGCGGCCTTGTTCGGCGGCGAGAATTTTGAGGATGTCGCGCGACGGAACGCCGCCGAGCGCATAGAAGCGTGCTTCCGGGAAATGCAGGCGGTGGCGTTCCGTGATGATCTGCCACGCGCGCCAGTGCAGCGGCATGGTGTCGGCCAGCGTGCCGTCGCAGTCGAAAACGAGTCCTTTAATCATAGTCTTGAGTCTAAAGCCTGAAGTCTGAAGTCCGTAGTCGGCGTCCGCTTGGGCGGGACGTTAGACTTCAGGCTCAAGACTTGAGGTGGTTAAGTGTTCAACGCCCTCAGCTTCTCCTCCAATTCATTGCTCATCAGCGGAACAATCAACGGATCCAGATCGCCATCCACGAACGTGGACAGGTTGTAGAGCGTGACTTCGATGCGGTGATCGGTCACCCGGTTCTGGGGGAAATTGTAGGTGCGGATTTTTTCGCTCCGCTCCCCGGTGCCGACCTGCCTTTTGCGGTTAGCGGCATACTTGGCGTTTTCCTCGGCGATCTTCGCTTCCAGCAGCCGCGTGCGCAGCACGGTCATCGCCTGCGCGCGGTTCTTGATTTGCGAGCGTCCGTCGGCGCAACGCACGATCATGCCGGTCGGTTTGTGAATGATCTGCACCGCCGAGTCGGTGGTATTGACGCCCTGCCCGCCTTTGCCGGAGGCGCGGCAGACGTTGACCTCGATTTCGTCGGGCTTGATCTCGATGTCCACTTCCTCGGCTTCGGGCAACACCGCCACCGTCGCGGTGCTGGTGTGGATGCGACCTTGCGCTTCGGTTGCGGGCACGCGCTGCACCCGATGCACGCCGCTCTCGTATTTCATCCGTTTGTAAACATCCTGCCCGTTGATTTGAAAAATCACCTCCCGGAATCCGCCGAGGTCGGACGGGCTGGAATCCAACGACTCGATTTCCCAGCCACGCGCCTCGGCGTAGCGGGAATACATCCGGTAAAGGTCCGCCGCGAATAGCGCGGACTCCGAACCGCCGGCGCCCGCGCGAATTTCGACGATGGTATTCCGAGAGTCCGTGGGGTCCGCGGGCACCAACCCAAACTGAAGTTTCAGGGCGAACTGTTTTTCCTCCGCTTCCAGCCGCGCGATTTCCTCCTTCGCCAGCAACGCCATTTCGGATTCGACCGGTTCGCTTTTGAGCAGGGCACGGTTCGCTTCGAGGTCGGCGATGGCTTTGAGATAACCCGCGCCCGCCGCAACGAACTCCTTGAGGCGCGCGTATTCCTTGGCGAGTTCCTGCGCGCGCTGCGGATTGGCAAACGCTGCCGGATCGCTTAACGCCGCTTCAACTTCCGCGAAGCGGCCGCGAAATTTTTCGATGTGCGGACGGAAATCCATTTTGCTTTACGATTGACGATTGACGAGTCGCGCTGCGATCTCCCGCGCAAAACGTAGATTTATCGGCAAAAAAAACGCAACCGCCCGCACCCCGGTTCGGAACCCGGGCGCGGGCGGTTGTCAGGAAAGCAGCTATTTCTTCTTTTTCTTGGTCGCCTCGAACGCGGTCTGCGCGGCGAGGGTCTTGGCGGCGCGCTGTTGGAACTTGTCCACGCGCCCGGCGGTATCCACAAATTTCTGGGTGCCCGTGTAAAACGGATGGCACGCGTTGCAAATGCCCACGATGATCACGGGTTTGGTGGAGCGGGTCTTGATCACGTTGCCACAGGCGCAACGGATTTCCGCTTCCACATACTTCGGATGAATGTCTGCTTTCATAAAAGGGCGCAAAGCATACCGGCTGCGACCCGGTTGACAAGAGGGAATTTGAGGTTGATCGGGTCGT
>CAYHFK010000228.1:0-7966 GCA_964355895.1 uncultured Bifidobacterium sp.
TCAAGCGGCTCCAGCGCGGCGGGGTCTTTGACGGTGACGCGGGCGATTTTGGACTTCGGGTCGTCCACGATCTGGAGCCCGTAGGTGGAGATGACCGCGTTCAACGCCTGCTCGGAGGTCAGGTTCTCCCAGCGGATGGAGACATTGGGTTGGGCGCGAATCTGGCCCTTCTCGTCCGGCTGGCCGTAACCGACCTTGGGGTCCAAGATATAGTTAATGCCCGCCTGCCGCGCGAGGTTGTCAATGGCGGTGGTCAGCGGCACATCCTGAAATTGGATGAGTGGGATGGCCGTGCCGGGGGCCGGCGGAGCGGACGGCGGCGACGGCGGGGCGGGTTCGGCCGCAGCCGGAGCGGCGGTCGCCGGGGTTGGGGTGGCGGCGGGTGCGGGTTCATTCTGGGCCAGGGCCAGATTACAGACGGCCAGCCCGACGAGGGTCACGATGGCGAGTTTCGCTTTCATTTTCTTTTTTTATTTGTTCCGTGGTTGAGCAACTACAAGTTATGAGGTGAAACAACGGCTCAACGTGCAACCTGATTTTAGCAGACGCGATGCCACGTAAGCCTTTAGGGCGGAACCCCGGTAAATAAGTCAGAAGTCAGAAGCCAGAAGCCAGAAGTCCGACCTCCGACCTCTGCCCTCTGACTTCTGTTTGTCCACCTACGGGACAAGACTGTTTGCGGGCGGTGGGCGGAAGCCCGAAACGAAGCGAGGGAACGGAGGGAGGGAAGTAATGGCGGTCAGCGCGGAGGATGTAGCGCAGAATGGCACTCTGCTGGATCGCGGATTGTTAATCCGCTGGCCTGGGAAAACTTTGGCGGCAGGGGCAAGGATCACGCGCTGCCGAATACCATTCGGCGATAAAGCAGATTACCAATCTGCGCTACCGGGGACCGCCATTTCCAGTCACACCCGTAATGGCGGACGGGGATTTCATTACTCCCGCCCGCCGGCAACAGCCCCCTCCAGCGGGTCAGGAGATTGGGGACGGAATCACTTCTGGGGCCGGAGGCGCAATTCGCGACGTTCGCCGCCCACCTGCACCAGGACAGTGCCGAGGACCATGTTGATTTCCACGCAGCGCACCCGCATGCGACCGGCCTTGGTGATCACATCATTCTCCTCCCCCGTCGTAAACGTAGTGGTGTTGATGATGGCCAGCGGCTCGGCCGCCGTACCGGAAATCCCTTTGAGCGAGAGTTCGCCCACGGAAACCACCGGACCTTTCGGCTGCACCGCGGCGTCCGAGTTGTAAATCCGGGTGGCGTTGGGAAAGAAGGGGTCTTTGCCTTCCGTCGCTTTCTTGGGAATGACGAAAACAGATTGCGGTGGGGGCGGCAGCACTACGGGGGCAGTCGCCTCGCTCTTGGGCGCCTCGCTCTTGGGCGCGGCGGATTTCGTGGTCGCCGCAGGCAGCGCAAAAGCAAAGGCCGCCAGGGCGAGAGTGATTAAGGGGGCGCGAAGTTGGCCGCGTAGATAGCCTCCGCCCGGACGGCCCCACTGCCAGTGATGCGGCCACAAACTCGACAGGTACGATAACATTGGTTTACGCGGTTGGAGTTGGCGGAGCTTCATGGCGTCGGTTCGAGAAATCACGGGTTGCCGGGTTTGACGAGCGTGATGATGTCCATCTTGAACAAAAGTTTTTCCCGGTCATCGGCGGTCGGGCTGGTGGGCAAATCGAGGGTCAGGTTGACCACGCGCACTAAGGGAAATTGGTTTTCGAAATCGGTAATGAAACGCCCGAAATCGTGGTAATAGGCCTTGCCGCTAACATTGAAAGCGGCCTCTTTGTAGGGAAAGTGCGGCAGCAAACTCACCGCGGTCGGCTGGGTTATGGGGCTAAATTGGGGGATCTCAACCTTGTAATTGATCTTGAAACTTTTCAGGGTGTTGATACTCCACGAATACAAATCGCCGGAGGCCATGGTGGCTTCCTTCTCGGCCAAAGCCTTGGAAACCTCGGCCAGAACGGCTTCGATCTGGTCGGCATTTTTCACGGCAGTTTCCATCACCTGCAATTGACTGTCGGCTTCGCCCTTCTTGCGGCCCAAGAGCTGAAGGTTGTCAAATTGTCGTTTGATGAGGCCGTAGCCCAAGGCGCCCAGCACGAGCAGGGTCGCCAGGATCACACCGATGATCTGGTTGCGTTTTCCTTTGGTCATTGTGCGGGAACTCATCGTGTTTTCTCCGGGTAACGCCATTCGAGGCTGAAGAGGACCATGGCCCGGCCACTGTCCGGGGAAATTTGCGGGGCGGAGAGGTTTTTCAAATTCACCTGGCTGGTCGCGCTTAGTTGGTCGCGGAAGTAGGCGTTGGCCGCGAGGGCTTCCTTGAACTTGGTGACCTGGTCGCCCGGGCTGGCGGAGGTGTCGCTGCCGTCGAGGGCGAGGGTGATTTTTTCCGTAATGGTCGCCGGGCTGCCCGGCAGGACTTTGCTGGCGTTGGTGCGCGCTTTGGTTGCTTCCACCAGGGTGTAGGCTTGGTCCACTTTCAGATGGACCAACTGGACCCCGTCAACGGTGGTTTGTTGCAGGGTGTGGAGCAGGGTGCCGTTCAGGAAGCGGTTGGTGGCCAGGGTGTGCAGGGCGGTGAGCTTGGCGTTGGTTTCGGCAATGCGTTGCCGGCCTTCCACCACTTGCTTGTACGCGCTCGCTTTCGAATTCATGATGGCCTGGACCCGGTTGAGGTCCTTGTTGGCAATGACGGCCCGGAGTTGCAGCGAGCTGGCCCAGACCAGCATCAGGACGACCAGGAGGGCCGCGGCCCAGAGCACACGTTTGACCGGGTCGCGCCGCCGCACTTCCTCGAGGGCTTGGGCTTCAGCAAGAAGATTCAGACGGATGGGCATAGGTCAATTAATGCAAAATTGTAAATTAAAAATCAAGAATGTTCGGCGGGCCGCCCCCGGCGCTTCGGCCATTTTGCATTTTGCATTGATTAGAGGGCGGCCACCGCCGTGCCGACGGCGACGGCCATTTGGGCCGAAACCTGTTCGATCTCCGCGGCCTGTTTTGGGGGCAGGTCCATTTGCAGAAAGGCGGTCGGATTCCAAGTCTTGGTTTCCGCCATTAATTCGTGCTGCAAGGTCTGAACGATAAGCTCCGAGCGGGTGGAGCCGCCCGTCATGAAGACTTGGGCAACGCGCCGGTCGTGCTGATGCTCGTAGAAATCCAACGAGGCGCGCAATTCCGTGGCAAGCGGCGTGAGCACGGATTCGAGGACGGCCGCCACTTCGCCCGGCATGCCCACTTTGATGCCCTCGGCTTCGGCGTAACTGACACTCATGGCATCGGCCACGGCGGTCGTCAGGCGGTCCCCCCCGAGGTTGACGACGCGGCTGAGGATCAATTCGCCCTGCTGCAGGATGCAAATGGAGGAAGACTTGAAACCGATGTCCACGAGGGCGACGACGTCATGGGCGAAGACATCCGGGAACGCCATTTCAAACGCATTCACCGGGCCGATGAGGCCGGGAGCGATAAACTCGAGCTCCAAGCCGGCGTCGTTGGCGCCTTCCAGATAGTCGTCAATGAGCTGCCGTTTGGCGCCCGCCACGAGAACTTTTTGTTTGGGGACCGCGCCGGCGGTTTTTCCGGCGGCCGGCGGATTGGAGGCGTTGCCGGGCGGCAAAAAATGGCAGTCAAAGACGTAGTTGGAAAGGTCTTGTTGCAGGTAGTTCCGCGAATTGTGTTTGAGCACCAGGCGCATCTCATCCACCGGCAAGCGCGGCATCTCGACATGCCGGACCAGCGCATCGTTCACATTGGTGGTCAGCGCCACGAGCCGGGTCTTGGCCCCGAGGGCCTGACTGACGGCGCGCAGATGTTCGGCCAGCATTTCGGGGGAGAGGACGCTGTCAAAGATCGGGGCATCCAACACCGCAAATCGGGATAGCAGAAAGGCATTCCCCCGCCGTTGGATGTGGACGGCCTTGGTGGTGCGACTCCCCAGATCAACCGCCAGGATCTGGTCGCGCCGATGGTTCGATCTGCTGATAATGAATGGCCGGGCCATGTGCGTTGTTATCCAGTTAGCGATTTGATTGCAAGCAGCTTCTTGGCCGGCATCACCCACGCCCCGAAGGCAAACCATCGGGGACGCGACCGGAAAAACTGCGTGCGTCGGGAGAAAGATTAGCCGATTCCATGCCACCAGCAGGCGGGTGGGCGAGGCGCGCGACGATTCAGGTCTCGCCTCGGGCGGCGAGGATTTCCAACTGACCGTTGGCGTCACCGATCCGGAAACTGCGCAGCATATACCGGAGGGTTGCCTTGGCCGCTTCAAATTTTTCCGGACTGGACAAGCTGGTGAACTCCAGGACGCCGAACGGCGAAGCAATGAACGCCACCCGGGAAGCCCGAACCACGCCGTCCACTTTGCAAATCAGATCGAAGGCGGGGCCGCTACCACTGGCGGCGGTCAGCGAAAATTCTTCCTGGATTTTCAAGTCGCCCAGCCGGGCCGACAGCCAGGCGCGGCAAAGGTCAGCATTGAGCGCGGCGGCGGCGACACTCCCCGGGGCCGCGAGCCGGAAGCTCAAAACACAACTGTAGTCGCGGTTCACCAAGACGACTTTTTCCGGATTGGCGATGTCCACGCGAAAGTCTTGGGGCACGAGCAGCATCAGCCGCTGGCCACCCACGTTCATGAACACGCGCCGATGTTGTTCATCCCCGAACCTTTCGCCGTCCTGCACGGTGGCATTGAGGACGGTCGTCACGGGCGGTGACGCTGTGGCGGGTGCCTCCGGGCTGGCCGGCTCGGCCAGCAATCGGAAACCGAAGCAGGTGGCGAGCGCCAGGAGGATGGGTTTACGGGACGACACTGTAATTGACGGTATTGGCCGGCGGCACGGCCCAGTTGTAACGGATCGGCACGAGGGCGCACGGCATGCCGGGCGGCTGCTTGGCCGGGTCGAGGAAATTCAGGTCAAAGCTGAACTTGCGTGTGGGCGCGGTATAATAAGAACCCGTGCCGGGCGTCACAAACTGGCCCGTCGCCTTGGTGCTGTTGAATAAATTGATGATCGAGGTATTCAGCCATACTTGCCGGGAGCTGGTCCAGTTTTCCAGGAGCCGCGGCAGGTTGTGAACGCCGCCGCTGAACGTGGTCGAGGTGTTGCCAGTGGAAGGCTTTATGCCGGTCAGGATGGCAGCGTTGACCGTGACGGCGCTCGAAGGGTTCGGACCGGACTGACTCGCGGTAAAGCTGATGGGATCCTGCCAGGCTGGGGAAAGAATGGTCAACGCATCCGACATGAACGCGCTCGGCAAGGCGGCTGACGTATTCGTGGAAGCAAAGTATGTTGCGTTGGTGGAATTGTAATTACCCCAAACGTAGAGCGGATTGGGCGTGGCCAAGCTCCAACCCAACCCACCGTTACGGGGCACGACCGCACCATTGGCGACCCGCACCCCGGAAAGCTGCGAGCTGGAATTGGCGCGATTGTCCGCCGCATACAGGATCGTGGGATAGGTGCCGGAGCCGGTCGGGAATTTGGAGAGAATCGAACTGTTAGTTTTGATCCAAAGGTCGTACTTGGCCACATCAATTTGGGTGGTCAAGATGTCCTTGTCTTCCCGTTGGTCGCGGAATTTGTTGGTGAGCGTCAAGAATGGAAAGTTGGTGGCCAGGGCGGAGACGTTGGTGAGGGAGGTGATGGTCTGCGGTGCCGAATCTGCGCCGGGCACCTGACCGGAGACGCTGGCCTGAATTCGCGCATAAACCGTTGTGTTACTGACCAGGAGGACCACTTGCGCCTGGTTGTACAACCGTTGCTGACCCTGGCTGGAAGTGGCGGATTCACCCGTCGGCGGCAGATCAATCAGGGAATGTGTGTTGGTCATGTTGATCGAAAGCGTGATCGTCGGGACGTTCGTCTTGTAATTCGGAGTGCCGTTCAAAATTCCCAGACTGGCCCACGGCCCTGAACCATTATTTTTCGGGGAGGTCAGGGTGCCCGTGGCGGTAACGGTGTCGTTGAAAGTCGTGGGCGAGCTCGAGCCGGTGTAAATATTGCCGTTGGCATGAACGCGCCCATTCACCGTCATGGGCGCGGCGGTGCTGAACTCCAGCAGGCTGTTGTAAAAGATGGCGTACGTGCTGAGCGGTATGAGGGCCAGCAGGACGTCTATCTGGGCGGCGTTGGTCATGGTAGCCAGGCCACCCACATTCCTGACATTCGAGACGATGCGATAAACCGGCGCATTCAGGGTGGACAAACCCGGGTACTGCGAGGGCATGGGCCCGCTGTAATTGTTCAGCAGATTGACGTAGGTTTGGTTCGCGTGTCCCTGGCCATCGGAGAATTGGAAGTTGCTCCAGTAGGCACTCTCCGCGGCGGTAGGCACGTTGGTCCGGTAAAGCGGCAGGTTGAGGGCGACGCCCCCGACGCCGTAGGCAACAAAATCGTATGCCAACCGCGCGTAAACTTTTTCCACCGCCGCTTCCGCCGCGTTGATGTTCACGAGGTAGGTATTGTTGCGATTATTCAGCAACGCGACGGTGCCGGTTCGCTGCATGGTTGCGGCCAGGACGATGAGACTCACGGCGACGATGCCCATGACCATGAGCAGCGCATAACCGGCCGAGTGATTGCGTTGGCGGGAAAGGTTGGTTTTCATGGTCCATCCGGAACGTGGGGGGTGACTTTGAACTGCATTTTGTAATAATCGTACTGCAGACCCGGACCGACCTGCGTAATGGGATACTGGTACTCCGCGAATTCGAGCAGGACGTTGACCACGCCCTTGTGGGTCAAATCTGTCTGCGTGTCCCCGCGGTAATTCTCCGCCCGAAACGACATGCTGTTCGCCGAGATGTTGGTGAGGCCGCTGGCAATCAGCGTGCGGGCGGGGAGCGGCGATCCGCTGTGTTGCCGGTACAACTTGCGCTCCGTCGTATCAAAGTAATAAACGATATAGTTCGAGGCGGCGGTCGTCAGTTGCAGTTTCACCGCGTTCCCCTGCTGTGCCGTGCCGTTGGCGATCGGAGTGAAAGTGGAAAATGAGCCGCTACCGATGTTCCAGATTTTGGCCGCGCGGATGTCCTCGGTGAGCCGGTCAAAGGCCCGCCGCGACTGGTCGCTCGCGCCCAGCTTGCTGAGTACGAGTTGATCATAGCGCTGGCCAAAGAGGTGTAGCGAAATCAATCCCAGTGTCGCCATGCTGAAAATGCCCATGCTGATCATCAACTCGACCAGCGTGAAGGCCGCCCGGACCGGGGTGGCCGCCCGGGCGCCGGCCGGCGGAATCATCGGGAATAGCGTCATAGCGTGTTGGGGTCCCGATTGTCGGGCGCGAAGTAAGTAGCGACCGTGTTCGTGTAATACCTCAGGATCGTGCCGCGGGTGAGCGGCCAGACGGTGTCCACCTGCATCATCTGCAATTGCACCGGCGGATTGGCGTTGTTGTTGAAATAGAACATCCGGACGGTCACATAATTTGTGGCGCGGACGACGTTGGTTCCCGAATAGGGCAAATCCAGCGTCGCCCAGGAATAGCCCGTTCTCGTTTTGGTGCTGCTGTTGTACTGCGGGTTGAGCAGGTTCAGGTTGGTGAGTTCGTTCCTTCCGTTCCCGGTCGAAAAATCCCAGACCGCCGAGCGCGCCTGTTCGATTTGCTGGATCGCCAACGCCTGCGCCGCCAGCGAGTAGCCGGTCCATTCCGCCTGGCGTGCGGATTGGACGTAGCCGGTCAGAACGCCGCCGAACACCAGGCCCGTCACCGCGATCGAGATCACCACTTCGGCCAGCGTGAAACCAGCCGCACGGCGGGGCACCCGCCCAGGGTTTGATCGCATGGTGGCATTGCTACCGGCTGCCACTGGCAGCACCTTCATGAATTGATTCCTCATAACGCCGACACAACGACATTTTTAAAATGTCAGGGTTAAGCAGTCGATGTGCCGTGCCATTCACCGCTTCCCCATCGGCCGGTCCTCCAAATAGCCGTCCCATCTCTGGA
>CAYHFK010000229.1:0-5706 GCA_964355895.1 uncultured Bifidobacterium sp.
GGATAAAACATTTCCAGAAATTCCGCGCCGATCAGTTCCATGCTCATCGAAGCGACCTCGCAAAACTCGATGGGCGGGCTGTTGCGGTACGGCAGCAAATCCTCCGCGCGGGCGGCGAGCGCATGAAACGCGTGGCCCGCCTCGTGCAAAATCGTCTCCACATCGCGCTGCTGGCCCACCGCGTTCATGAAGATGAACGGCAGCCGTGATTCCGCGAGCGTGGATTGATAACCGCCGGGCGCTTTGCCCTTGCGATTGTCGAGGTCGAGCAGATGCAAGTCCTGCATCTGGCGGAAGCCGCCCGCCAGTTCGCCGTCGAGTTGGTCGAAAATCTGTTGCGTGCGCGAAACCATGTCGCCGACCTGTTCAAAGGGCTTGAGCGGCGGCCGATTCAGCGGGTCAACGGACGTGTCCCACGGGCGGAGCCGGTCGAAGCCGAGTTGCTGGCGGCGCTGTGCCTGCAATTCGCGCACGACGGGCATCACCTCCACGGCGACCGCGTCATGGAACTTCACACAATCGGCCGGCGTGTAATCAAACCGCCCCATGCGCCGGAAGGCGTAGTCGCGGTAGTTGGCAAAGCCCGCGTTCCTGGCGATGCGTTCGCGCAGTTTCAGCAACGCCTCAAACTGATCGTCGAACTGTTCGCGCTCCTGCAGCCGCCGCGCCGCCACAAGCTCCCACGCCTCCTGCCGCAATGCGCGGTCCGGCTCTTCGAGCAGCTTGCCCATCTGGACCAGGGTTTTTTCCTCGCCGCGAAATTGCACCGTGAGCGAGCCACTGAGTTTCTGGTATTGCTGGGCGAGCTTGGCCTCCTCGGTTTCCAGCGCGACGTTCTCCTCGCGGAACAACTCGACGTGGTTCTGTGTGTCGCGCAGGAGGACTTCGTAGCGTGGCAGCGGCAACTCCGCCCGCAGCGGATGATCCATGAGCCGTTTCTCCAGTTGAAACTGGCGCGGCTTGGTGTGCGGTTCGATGTGCTCCACGAATTGCAGGTATGCCTTCTCGGCGTCGGCATTGTCCGTGTGGCACGTCATCGCGATGTAACGCCGGCTCGCCTCTTCCTCCAGCGCGGCGGTGAGTTCGCTCCAATCCACGAGCCAGTGTTCCAACGCGGCGACCGTGGTGCATTGGGCGGTGCGCGCTTCGAGTTGATCAAACAACGGCGACAACTGCGCCCAATCGCCCAGATCAATTTTCCCGGGCACGAAGCAACGGGGTTTGTAGGCGGGCAAATTCTCGAAGGGCAGCAGATTCATGGTTCGCTGAGAACGCCGTTTAGAAGTTTATATTCCGCAACGCCAGTGCAACGATGGTAACGACGAGCATCATCCCGGCGGGCATGAACTTTTTCGTCTTGGCCAGACGCATCGCGAACACAACCAGCAAGGCGGCCATCAAACCGTTCGCCAGTCCTCGGCGAAAGCTGGCGTCGAAAAAGTTCGGGATGGCACACAACACCAGCGCCGCCGCGAAGCCGCAGGACATGTAGAGCGACACTTTGCTCTTGGCTTTCAGAAAGCCGATGAGTCCGCCCACGACGAGCAGCACGATGTAAATCCAGAGAACAGTATTTTGCACGGCGCGCAGATTGCCTCATCCGCCCGACACGTCCAAGCTCAGAATTTTCCCCGGCTCACACTCGGCGACGACCTCGAACGGTCGGCAGCAAATTTCGCAGTCCGTCGTGAAGCGTTGGGACGCCGAGCTGGTATCCACCACCAGCTCGAACGCCTGCCCGCAGAACGGACATTGAATGGTTTCGGAAACTTCCATGCGTCAATTAATCCCGGCGGCGGTCATCGCCGTCGGTTCGCACCGCGCCCTCGGCCAGCCGCCCTTGCTTTGGCGGTGCCGCTAAGGCGACTGAATCCACGAGCGGTGCGGTGGCGCTTTCCGCCCGCTTCCGCAACGCGATGACGGCTATCACGCAACCCGTCCAGGTCGGCAGCATGTCCACCAAGGGAATGAATTCCACGAGGAAGGTTGGCAGCAGCAGCAGATGAAAACCCAGCAGCCCGATCGTCAGCGCCATCGCGACGACGTCAATGATTTCAGGCGCCAGCGGCATCGCCTGCAAGGGAAGCTGCAACGCGTCCGCCCCGAGCGCCACGACGACCGCCAACCCGATGCGGGGGCGCGTCAGTTTCGGCGCGGTGAAGCGACCGTGGAGTTTGTCGAGCAGGCTCATCTTCCGTCAGGGGTATAACTTGAACCAAGCGCGTGAATTGGTGAAGGATTTTTTGCGAGGGATTGGAGCGTCGAGCACCGCCTCGGCCAGTTTCAAATCTGTAACCACACCGAGCCGAGCCGGTGCTCTTCGCCCCGCTACCGCCACAAGTGCTTCGGATACTTCCGCTGCAACTCCGGTTTGATCTTTGGATATTGTTCGCGCCAGAAATTCGCGAGGTCTTGCGTGATCTGAATCGGCTTCATGCCCGGGGTCAGAATATGAACCACCACCGGCACGCGACCCAGGGCGATCTTCGGGGTTTGATTCACATCGTAAAGTTCCTGGATGCGCAGGGCGATGTGCGGCGGGTTGCCGGGTTCGTAGGAAACTTTCGGCGTCCGCCCGTTCGCGAGGGACAATCGCTCCGGCGCGTGCTTGTCGAGCAACTCACGTTGGGCGTGCGAGAGCCACGACATCACGACGGGTTTCACCTCGCGCTCCTTGATGTCCTTGTAACTCACGGCGCCGTGGCAAAGCTGCTCGATGAGGTGCTGCTTGTCTTCGTCCGTGATGGGCGGCAACTGCAACTCCGGGCAATGCTGGCAGAGCAATCGCAGCCGCAGCAACCATTGCTCGACGCTGTGATCCCAATTCGGCAACGGCAACCGGCCCGCGTTGATTTCCCCGGCCAGCAACCGGGCGGCGGCATCCGCTGGCGGCGGTTCCAGGCGCTTGGATTCCAGCGCCAGATCGCGGAACCGCAACATTTCTGCCGCCTGCACGCGCTTGGCCTGCGCGTCCCACTGGACGTGGACCTCACGCTTGAGGTCGTCCGGGAAAAGTTCCTGGAGCCATTCCGCTTCGATGGCGGTGGCCAACGAGAGCAGCGTGTTCAAGTCGCCGCCGCGCTGTTCGATCTCGCGCACTTCCGCCGCGACGAACAACGGGCTTTTGTCCACCACGCTCTCCCGCGCCAGCACGCCGCGCCGACCGTGAACCAGTTCGCAACGCAACGTGCCCTGATCCAGCCGCCGGGCGACCCGGTCGCTGAAGCCGATGAGGATGCACTTCCGCAACGCCTCGTCCTTCACATCGTACGGTTGCGTGTCGAGCCCTTCCGCTTTTGCGATGCGGAGAAATTGTTCCAGCAACGGGCCGACTT
The DNA here is from genome assembly GCA_964355895.1 of uncultured Bifidobacterium sp. GTDB lineage: Bacteria > Verrucomicrobiota > Verrucomicrobiia > Limisphaerales > JADLHS01 > JADLHS01. The sequence goes on from CAYHFK010000229.1 coordinate 3,336, forward strand.
GCCTCGCGGTGACCGCGTGGATGCCGAGCCGACGGCAGGCCTCGAGCCGGAACTGATTGTTCGCCGCGTAATTCCAAGCGCGCATGAGAATCCAGAAGTCAGAGGCAGCTTTCTCGCCCAGCAATTCCTCCCGGTCCGAGGCGACTTCCTTACCCCCGCCGCGCAGCAGCAGGTCGCGTCCCTGTGTGAGCGCGGCGACGAGGCAGGCTTGATATACGCAGCCGTATTCCTGCGCCGCGAGCAACATGCGGGCGTAGCGCGGATGCACCGGGAACGCGAGTATCCGCCGTCCGAGCTGTGTGATTTGTAGCGCAGGCTGGCAGCCTGCTGTGTCGCCGATTGGTAATCGGCGCGGCGTGGAACGGTCCGTGGCGGTCAGCAGGATGCCATCCTGCGAAACAGCAGATTGACAATCTGCGCTACGCGTGAGCTTCAGCGCGCCTAAATCCAGCAACAACTCCTCTGCATGGTGGAGCGAGATTTCACTTGGCGCTTCCAGCCAGCGAAACTTCCGCAAATCTTCCACGCCCGCCGCCTTGAGCGTCAGGACGACTTCGGCGAGATCGAGCCGTTTGATTTCGGGAAGCTCCTGCGGCGCGCGTTCGTCATGCTCCGACCGCGACCAGAGACGAAGGCAGCGGCCCGACGCTGTGCGGCCCGCGCGACCGGCGCGTTGGTCGCTGCTGGCCTGCGAGATTTTCTCGATGAGCAACGTATTGATGCCACGATTCGCGTCGTAGCGCGGGATGCGGGCGAGGCCGCTGTCAATCACGAGGCGCACGCCGTCAATCGTGATGCTGGTCTCGGCGACGTTCGTGGCGACAATGACCTTGGGCTGGTCGTAGCGCGCGACGGCGGCGTCCTGATCGCGGGGCGAAAGTTCGCCGTGCAACGGCAGCACGAGATAGCCGCGCGCGGCCGAGGTGTTCCGAATGGCCTCGATGGTTTGCGAAATCTCAAAGCCGCCCGGCATGAACACCAGCACGTCGCCCCGTTCGCCCAATTGAACAAAGCGGATGAACGCCTCCGCCGCCAGTTCCCACGGCGGCGGGGGATTCGCGCCAAGACGATGCGGGAGATATTCGATCTCGACCGGAAACGTGCGCCCTTCCGAGCGGAGAACGGAGCACGAAAACTCTTCTACAGGAGACGACGTGAGGAGGCTCTGACTTTTCCCGGAAGAAGAATGAGACTCCTCACGTCGTCTCCTACCTTGGTTCAGATATTCCTCCAACTGACCGGCCTCCAACGTCGCGGACATCACAACGATAAGCAGGTCCGGGCGATGTTGCTCCTGAATCTCGAGCGCGCGGGCCAGCGTAATGTCGCCGTAAAGATGGCGTTCGTGAAACTCGTCGAAGATGACCGCCGACACGCCAGGCAACGTCTCGTCCTGGATCAGTTGCCGAAGCAAAATGCCTTCGGTCTCGAACTTGATGCGCGTGGCCCGGCTCGTGAAATTCTCGAAACGAACTTGATAGCCCACTTCGCGCCCGAGTTCCACGCCCAGTTCCTTCGCCACGCGCGAAGCCAGCAATCGCGCCGCGAGCCGGCGCGGCTGGAGAATGACAACCTGGCCGTCGCCGAGCAATCCGTGCTTGAGCAACATCTGCGGCACCTGGGTTGACTTGCCGGAACCGGTGGGCGCTTGCAGCACGAGGCGTTTCGTCGCCGCCAGTGAGGCAACGATGTCGTTTTCAATTTCGTAAATGGGCAGCCGTTCGGCCATGACAACTTATTGCGCTTCCTTGATGGCCAGAACTTTTGCGGCTACCGCCCTTTTCTCCACGACCAGCGCGCGAAATTGCCACTCGGCGTTGGGTTCGAGGGTGGATTGATAATCCTTTGCCTCGCCGACCTTGCCGCCGGTGCTGTCGAGGAGTTCGAGTTCGACGCGGACGCCAAAACGCTGCCGGCTTGTGCGGTTGTGGACTTTGCCGACGGCGTGAACGATGGAGCCGCTCGGGCTTTTTTCAAGGGTCACGGGCGTAACGCTGAATCCGGCCTGCGCAAACAGATCGGCCGGCTTGGGCGACGTTTGTGCATTGGTTTTGGCGAGGGTTGCTTTCTGGCGCGCAGACAGGCGTTCGGCTCGTTTGAGCAGCACGACGGTGCCAATGAGCCCGCCGACCAGAATCGCCACGGCAATAATCGTGTAGAGGATGGCTTTGGTTTGCGCGGGGGATTCTGATTCCGGCGGAACCGCCAGGAGAAGCTCCGTCGGTTGCCCGCAGTGTGGACAATCCGCCGTCATCCCCGCGGTCTCGGCGCGAAATTCAATCGGTCCGGCGCAATGCTGACATTCGCCCTTTAGATATTTGATCTTCATCATCGTCTGGCACGCGGCGTGCAACTTTCTTGAAACCTTGAA
>CAYHFK010000229.1:5806-7946 GCA_964355895.1 uncultured Bifidobacterium sp.
ATTTGATCTTCATCATCGTCTGGCACGCGGCGTGCAACTTTCTTGAAACCTTGAACTCGTCACCGCCGTCACTACGACTATTGTTAGACCTATGAATGCCTACGACAAGCACAAGCAGGAGCACTCCGCGCAACTGGCGGATTACTTTCTCACCCGGCGGCAATTCCTGAATCGCGCTGCCATGGGTTTTGGCGCGTTGGGCCTGGCCGCCCTGTTCGGCGAGGGAATTTTCCTGAACGATGCCAAAGCCGCCGATGCGGCGGCGGATTCGTTGCTGCCACGCGCCCCCCATTTTCCGGCCAAAGCAAAACATGTCGTCCACATCTTTGCCCAGGGTGCGCCCTCGCACGTGGACACTTGGGATCCGAAGCCGGCGCTCACCAAATACGACGGCAAATCCATTCCCGGCGCGGACGGCGTGGCGATGGCGTCGCCGTTCAAATTCTCAAAGCGCGGCCAATCCGGCATCGAGGTCAGCGAAGTTTTTCCGAAGCTCGGCGAAATGGTGGACGACTTGTGCGTCGTGCGGTCGTGTTACACGGACATTCCCGCGCATGAAGTCGCGACGGTGTTCATGAACACCGGTTCGGCGCGCCTGGCGCGACCCAGCCTCGGCTCGTGGGTGCTTTACGGTCTGGGCTCGGAGAATCAAAACCTGCCGGGTTACATTTCGTTGCGCCCCGGCGGTCCGCCCCCCGGCGGCAGTGCGAACTGGCAATCCTCATTTCTTCCCGGCGTTTATCAGGGTGTCAGCATCAACACCAAGGTCACCGCCGTGGATCAATTGATCGAAAACATCCGCAACCCCTACATCCCGCTCAAGGAACAGCGCCGCCAGCTTGATCTGGTGCATCAACTCAACGAACTACACGCGCAGAATCTCCAGAAGGACGCGCAGCTCGAAGCGCGCCTGCAATCGTACGAAATGGCGTTCAAGATGCAGACCGAGGCGACGGATGCGTTCGACATCCAGAAAGAACCGGCAGCCGTACGGGATGCTTACGGGCGTACCAGCCAGGGCAATCAACTGCTCATTGCGCGCCGGCTGATCGAGCGCGGGGTGCGCTTCGTGCAGGTCTGGGCCGGCGGCTGGGATCATCATCAAGACATCGAGGATCGCCTGCCGGAGCGCGCGAAGGAAATTGATCAACCGCTCGCCGCGTTCATCGCGGATTTGAAACAGCGAAATCTTTTCAACGATACGCTCGTCGTCTGGGACGGCGAGTTCGGACGCAAGCCGGTCAAGGACCGAAATGGCAACGACAATCCGGGCCGCGACCACAACGCCAAGGCGTTCACCACCCTCTTCGCCGGCGGCGGGGTGAAAGGCGGCACGGTCTATGGCGCAACGGATGAATTCGGCGCCGCAGCGACCACCAACAAGGTTCACATTCACGATCTGCACGCGACGGTGCTGGCGTTGCTCGGTTTCGACCACACGAAGCTGACGTATCGCTACAATGGACGGGATTTTCGACTGACAGATGTCGCGGGCACCGTGGTCAAGGGGATCATGGCGTGAGAAAACCAGAAACAACCCTCACCCTGACCCTCTCCCGTCCGACGGGAGAGGGAAAAGCGTTTGGCCGTTGCCATCCATTCAAGCGTCCACCTTGCAATCTCCGGCTCACGACGCAGCCCGAGACGGGAGACGATTCTCCCTCTCCCAGCGGATGGGAGAGGGCCGGGGTGAGGGCCTGCCTTTTTCTTGCAGTTACCCTGTTGACAGTCCCAAGTTCAGCCGCCGACCTCACGCCCGCCCAGACCCAGTTCTTTGAAAACAAAATCCGCCCTCTGCTCGCCGACAATTGTTACAAATGCCACAGCGCCCAGGCCGAAAAGGTGAAAGGCGGTTTGCGGCTCGACACGCGTGAAGGAGTTTTGAAAGGCGGCGAAACCGGCCCCGCCATCGTGCCCGGCGATCCGGAGAAAAGTCTGCTCCTCAAGGCGGTGCGTTACACCGATCCGGATCTGCAAATGCCGCCCAAGGACAAAAAGCTTTCGGCCGAGCAAATCGCCAATCTCGAAGCTTGGGTCAAAATGGGTGCGCCCGATCCCCGCCTCGATTCCCCCCCGCAAAAAGCCTGGAAAGATTCCGGCAAAGATCATTGGGCCTGGCAGCCACTCACCAAACCCGTTG
>CAYHFK010000230.1:0-7885 GCA_964355895.1 uncultured Bifidobacterium sp.
GGCGGGCCATGCGCCGCACGTGGAACTGGCCGCTTACTGCGCGGCGAAGGCCGGCTTGCGGATGTTGACCCAGTGCCTCGCGCTGGAACTCGCCGGCCAAGGCATCCTCGTGAACGAAGTCGCGCCCGGCTATGTGAACGCCGGCTTGAGCGGGCAGTTTTTCAAGAAAGACCCGGCGCTCGCGGCCCGTTCGACGGCCGCCGTGCCGGTCGGCGAGTTGATCGAGGCGGACGAAGTTGCCGCCGCCATCGCCTATTTGTGTTCGCCCGCGCATCGGAATCTCACCGGGTCCACGCTGCTCCTCGATGGCGGCCTGTCCCTCCTGCGCAGTCCGGTAGTCAAATCATGAACCCATGAACTCCCGCCTCCACGAACGCTTCTGCGAGATGACACTTGCGCGCTCATGAACGAGGCCAAACAAATGACAAACAAACAGCTTGCCCCACGTCGGAAGCCAGCCTTAAATCGCGCCATGCAAGACCGCACTTGGGCAAACCGATCCGCGTGGAGCCGAACCCACATTTGGCCGCAGCCTGAGAAGCGAAGACTAAAACCAGAAACGACCGAAAACCAATCAAACCCAAAGGATCGAACGTCACGAAAACACCCACAGAAGGAGTTGCCATGAAACCATCCACGCCGAAAACCGAACTACCACCACCAACCCAACTCCGAAAGGCAGTTGTGGGAGGTGCCCAATGGCTACTGCTGTGCATGCTACTTCTCGGACGACTCTGCCACGCCGCTGATCCACTGGATACTTGGACTTGGCGCAATCCGTTGCCAACGGGAAACATTCTTTACGGGATCACCAGCGGGAACGGTTTGTTGGTTGCGGTGGGAGATAACGGCACGATCATCACTTCCACCGACGGGAACAATTGGACTCAGCGCAATTCTGGCACCGTCACTTCATTAAATGGGGTGACCTACAGCAACGGCTTGTTTGTCGCAGTTGGGGGCGATTTTGTCAGCGGCACTATTCTCACTTCCACAAACGGCATCGCTTGGTCGCTGCGCACTTCTGGAACGACCAATCACCTTTACGCGATCACCTTTGGTAACGGTCTGTTTGTGGCCGTCGGGAAATCTGGTGCCATCCTCACTTCGCCGGACGGCATCACTTGGACTCCGCGCGATTCCGGGGCGATTTATAATCTTGCGGGAGTCGCTTTCGGAAACAACATGTTCGTTGCAGTCGAGGACCATGGTCGTGCGGTCACATCTTCTGACGGCACCAATTGGAGCCCGCATTTCGTAACCTTTAATGAATTTTACGGTATCACATACGGCAACGGTCAGTTTGTTGCCCCAGCAGGGGGTGCGGGTGCGATCTTCACATCGACAAACGGCATCAATTGGACCGGGATATCCACTTTCGCGTATGAACCTTTTTACGGCATTGGCTATGGAAGCGGCATCTTTGTGGCCGTCGGCGGAATTAGTGGAAGTATCCTTACGTCGCCCGACGGCAGCACATGGACTTCGCGCTCTCAGGGAACATCAGAGCCCCTTCGCGCGGTCGCTTACGGCAACGGCATGTTCTCGGCTGTCGGCGGACAATATAGGTCATCGGTTGTTACTTCGTCAGATGGTTTCAACTGGACGCCGCGCAACTCTGGGGCGTACGAATACTATCTCAGCGCCATTGCCTACGGCAACGGGTTGTTCGCAGCTGTTGGCGCGAGGATGGCGATCTTCACATCGACAAACGGCATGACTTGGACTGCGAATATTCTTGGGCCGTCGTATTCAAGTTTCGATGGACTCGCCTTCGGCGATGGCCTGTTTGTAGCGGCAGGGAAGGATGGCGCCCTATTCACTTCACCAGACGGCAGCACTTGGACTGCCCGCTGGCCGCCAGCGTCTGAGCATCTTTATGGTGTCACCCACGGCAACGGCCTGTTTGCGGCAGTTGGTAACAATCGGACGTTGCTCACTTCAACGAACGGAATCACTTGGATCCAACCCACTCCAGCCAGCACCAACGGGGCTTATTATTCCATAGCTTATGGGAACGGCAGTTTCGTGACGGTGGGAGGCATTTCCGGAACCAACACAATCCTCACTTCGACAAACGGCACAAATTGGACCGAGACTACGCCTGGCGCATTTCCCGTCCTATTTGGAGTTGCTTACGGCAACACGCAATTCACAGCAGTTGGTGCTAACGACACAATTCTGACTTCGGTGGACGGCAATGTTTGGATACCGCGAACTTCAGGAACCGTCAACAATCTTCTTGGTATTGCTTACGGAAACGGTCGGTTTGTTGCCGTAGGAGAAGGGTTGGATGGCGGCGGCACGTATGTCGGCATGATTCTCACTTCGCCGGATGGGATTACTTGGACTTCTCGTGTTTCCAGCACGGGCAACGCTCTCAATGGCATCGGCTACGGTAACGGTTGTTTTGTCGCGGTGGGCGACCACACCACGATTCTGGAGAGCGATCAGACGCTCCCTCGAATGTCGGCGGTTCAATTGCTCTCGAACGGCACAGCGCAAGTCACGGTGACGGGCTTGCCCGGTCAAAACTATCCCGTTGAGGCTTCGACGAACCTTGCGAATTGGGTCGCACTTACCAACGTATTTCTCACCAATGGAGTCGGGCAATTCTCGGATTCTTCCGCGACCAATTTCAACCAGCGCTTTTACCGAGCCGTGGTTCCCTAGTTCCGCAAGGCCGCGGCTGGTGGCGGTAAATCACATTGTTTTCAACTTGGCATGAGGCGCGGTTGGGTTAGGTTGGCGGCATGTCAGAGCGCATTGTCATCAATCCCGAAATTTGCAATGGCCGCCCGGTGGTGCGCGGGACGCGCATCACGGCCCAGACCGTGCTGGAATTTCTCGCCGCCGGGGACTCGGTCGAGGACGTGCTGGAAGAGTATCCCACTTTGAAGCGAGCCGATGTGCAAGCCTGTCTGGACTACGCGGCCCGGGTGATGGGGAATCATTTCTCCGTGGTGCCGACGGCATGAAAGGTTTCCTGCTGGACGAAAATCTGCCGTCCCGTTTGCAGTGTGCGCCGGCACTTCCGGTCATCGCCTTTTCCCAGGTCGGCCGTCATCCCAGCGATGCGGACCTCTGGCATTATGCCCGACGGCACGAGTTGGTCATCGTCAGCAAGGATGCGGATTTTTCCGACCGCATCATCCTGCACTCACCGCCGCCGTGGGTGGTTCACCTGCGGTTCGGCAATTTGAAGCGGAAGGAATTTCACGCCCGGCTCGCGCGCGTCTGGCCACAAATCGAGGGGCTGCTCAAAACGCACAAACTGGTCAACGTCTATGAGGATCGGTTGGAGGGAATTCGTTAGAACCATTGTCCTGAGCGAACCATGAACCCCCGCCTCCACGAACGCTTCCGCGGCTTCCGCGCCCGGGCCGGCCTGAGCCGGTGGGACATCACGCCACCCGCCGGAGCCTACACGCGCAATTGGGGCGCGGCCAAACTTTGGTTCGCCACGGGCGTGCATCGCCGGCTCACCGGCACGGCGCTGGCCCTCGCGCCATTGAGCGGAGAGGGAAGTCCGCTGTTGCTCACCAGCCTTGAACTCGGCTAGTGGCGTGGACGGGTCAGTGCCACAGACTGACACTTCTTCCGGTCCGCACTCGCCAGCGAGTTCAGCGGAACGCTGGGATGTTCACCGGCAGCCCCACCACATAACGAACCCGCGCGTCAGAGAAAGATGATTTGCCCTGCGGCGTCTTCCGGCAGCGCCGCCTTGGCGAGGGTTTCCAAATTGGTGATGCAGCGGCCAATGGAGAGGTCCAGTTGCCGGGCAAACACCACCGTGGCGAAGGGTTCGCCCGCGCGCTGGCATTTTACGGCTTCCACGATCAAGTCTTCGTCCTGGCTGAACAGGAGGCGGCCCCGTTCACGGGCGCGGCCCAGCAGTTCCGCATCGGTGAATCGCATGGTCCCGTCCTCCTGCGCCGTGAGCACATCAACGCCCCGTCGCCGTAGCCCGCGCGTGATCGGAGCGGCACATGCACGTCCATGTAAAGGCCCAGGCTCATGCGCCCCGACGCAACGCCGCCAGTCTGCGCTGAAGGGGGGCTGGCCCGAGGGCCGCACGCAGCGCGCGAAGGCGCTCGTCTTGCTGTTCAATCTCGGCGTCCATCTCCGCTTGGTGATCGTAGTACCACGCGAGGGCGGCATAGACCTGCGCCAGGGAGAGATGGGGATGGTTTTCCTGAATCGTCTCCGCATTCCAGCCGTGGGCCAGATGGCCCAGCGCCACTTCGATGACCTTGACGTTGGTGTCATCAATCCACGGGCGCCCTTGCGCATCGTGGTGAATGTGCGGCGCAGTTTCGACCGTTGTCGTCATGGGAGGACTTTAGGGCAGGCTAATCCCATGAGCAAGCATCGTGAGTCACGAAGATGCTTTCGCCGGCGCGTCCGGCGGGGGCGCTGAACTGGGGCGTTGGTGTTTCTGAGCGCTTGCCCTGAATCGTGAAGCACCGTATTCTCTCCCCATGCCTACGGTAGCACTTCAAGCCCACTACGACGGGGAGAGGATTATCCTCGACGAGCCGTTTGACCTTCCGGCGCACGCCCCGCTGATTGTTACGGTGCTTCCCGCGGCATCAGAACCCGAGTCCGATACCGAAGAAGGCTGGCTTCGCGCGACGGCTGCCAGCGACGCCTTTGCATTCCTCGCCGACCCGGTCGAGGATATTTATACCGTGGCGGACGGAGAACCTTTCCGTGATGCGGTTTAGAGTTGTTCTGGTCCCGTTCCCGTTCGACGACCTCTCCGGCCAGAAGGTTCGCCCAGCCGTATGCCTCACGGACGCCGTCGGAGCTCACCGCCATGTGGTGCTCGCCTTTATCACCAGCACGGTCCCGGCGACGCTTGAGCCGACGGACGTTTTGCTGACGCCAGGGACGCCGGACTTCGCAGCCAGCGGATTGCGCGCGCGCTCCACGCTGCGTCTCCACCGTATGGTCACGGTATCCACGGCGATTATCCGGCGACAGATGGGCGTGCTCACACCCAGTCTCCAAGCGCAAGTCCAGCAACGTCTCAGGACGCTATTCGCTCTATGAACGCCGCCGGCAATTCAACCGAAACGCCGAAACCACCAAAGGATGGAGAGGACCGGAGCGCGGGTGGGGCGTCCGCTTTGTCGTATCAGGTGATCGCGCGGAGCGTCCTTTCAATCCGATGTTGAACCCGCCCCGTAAAAGCCTGCGGCTCACGGGGCAGGCCCGTCGAACTGGCTCAAACATCCGCACCGTTTTATTGAGCGAACCATGAACCCCCGCCGCCACGAACGCTTCCGCGGCTTCCGCGCCCGGGTCGGCCTGAGCCGCTGGGACATCACGCCGCCCGTCGGTGCATACGCGCGTAATTGGGGTGCGGCCAAACATTGGTTCGCCACGGGCGTGCATCGCCGGCTCACGGGCACGGCCCTGGCCCTCGCGCCGCTGAGCGGAGCGGGAAGTCCGCTGTTGCTCCTCAGCCTCGAACTTGGCTGGTGGCGCAGCCGTCAGGACGCCGATACGGTTCGTCAGCGGGTGCTGACGGAACTCGCGTTGCCGGAGGCGGATCTTATCCTTCATCTCTCGCACACCCACGCCGGGCCGGCGCTGGATTCGGACGCGCCGCCGGAGGCGAAGCCCGAGGCCGCGCGCGCCTACCTGGCTTGGCTGGCGGAAGCTTGCGTCCAAGGCGGACGCGAGGCGCTGGCAAAACTCCAGCCGGCCACGGCGCTGTTCAATCACGGTCATTGCGCCCTGGCCACGCAACGCGACTTGATTGATCCGGCGAACCCGGAACGCTTTCTCACCGGGTTCAATCCTGACGCCGTCGCTGATGACACGCTCCTCGTCGCGCGGTTGTTCGGCGAGGATGGCCGCACACTCGGCACGCTCGTGAACTATGCCTGCCATCCCACCACGCTCGCGTGGGACAATCCGCTGCTCTCGCCGGATTACCCCGGCGCGATGCGCGAGCTGGTGGAGTCGCAGACCGGTGGCGCGCCGTGTTTGTTTCTGCAAGGCGCGAGCGGCGAACTCGCGCCAGCCGAGCAATACGGCGGCGATGTGAACCTGGCCGACCGTCATGGCCGGGAACTTGGCCACGCCGCACTCTCCGCGCTCGCGCCGCTGGAATCGGGCTGCTCGCATTTGAAATTCGATTCCACAGTGGAGTCGGGCGCGCCGCTGGCGGTTTGGCGGGCCGGTGAAGGCGTGATCAGCGAGGTGCTGGGCGCGAGCGCACCCCGCCTGCCGTTGGACCTGAAGTGCGACCTCCCCACGGTGGCCGAGATTGATGCCGCGCTCGTCCTCAAGCCCACGGACTTTCAATATGAGCGCCTGCTGCGACAACGTCGGGTGCGCAGTTCCGTCGGCGACGGTGACGTGTCCACGGAGCAGCTCTGGCTCTGGCGGCTGGGCGATGCCGCGCTCTGTGCGGTGCCGTTCGAGGCTTACTCCGTTTTGCAGACCCAATTGCGCGCGGCGTTTCCCGAGACTCCACTGCTCGTGCTCAACATCGGCAACGGCCATCTCGGTTATCTGCCGCCGCGCGATCGCTACGGCCACGATCTCTACACCGTGTGGCAGACGCCCTTCGCCGGCGGTGGCCTGGAGCGTTTGATCAAGGCAGCTCAAGCCGGATTGCGCTCGCTGCTCTCCCAACCAACTGGAACAACCGGCAAAGGCACCGTCGGGCGCGGACTCGAAACGGGTTCAACCTCTGGAGACTGCGCGTCATGAATTACATTTTCCTCACGCCGGATCTAAAATATCGCCGACCATGAGTTCGAAGAAGCATGAGAAAGGTCGCTTCCAAGACCTCGCTTGGTTGCTGGACGTGACGGATTCGCGACAGCCTTTGAGCGAATCCAGTCCGGTTTGGGTGCGCAACGCAACCGTGACGGAGGGGCCACCCACGCCGCATCCGGAGCGCCATCCGTACTGCGAAATCAGCATCCTGTTGCAAGGAGGGAGCGGCGTTTCCATGATCGAAAAAGAGCAGGTGCGTCGCGGGGTGGGCGAGTTGCTGCTGCTGGGACCCGGGTTGCCGCACTGGGGCGTGATTGAGAAATTCCCGTTGCGTTCCATTACGGTTTATTTCCTACCGTGGGTGCTGGTGGAGATGGGGCCAGAAAGCGACGGGGTGCGAATCCTTCGCCGCTTCACCGCCCGGCAACCGGCCGCCCAGCGCGTGGTCCGTTTTCCACCAAGATATCGTGATGAATTTCGCCATCGCTTCGAGGAAATCCACCACGAGTTCTCGCAACCGGGGTTCGGGCGCGAGGTGCGGTTGCGCACCCTGCTCATGGAGATGCTGGTGCGGTTGCTGCGCTGGGAACAAGCGCTGGGCCGCAACATCGGTGGCGGCGAACTGGAAATTGACTGGCAGCCAATTCTCAAGACGCTCAAGTATCTGCGAGAGAATTACACCGAACCCATTTACGCGCAAAACCTGGCACGCGCCGTCGGGTTGAGTGAATCGCGACTGAAGTACCTGTTCCAACAGGCGCTGGGCATCTCGTGGGTGAAATATCTTCAGGGCTACCGCATCCACCGGGCGGCCGCGCTGCTCAATGAGGGCGGGCACAACGTGACCGAAGCCGCGATGACGGTGGGCTTCGACAGCCTGAGCCACTTCAACGTCACGTTCCGTTCGTTCATGGGAGTTTCGCCGAAGGATTACGGGCGGCTGAAAGGCCACCGTGGGGACGCGTGGCTTGCGCGCACTGTTATGACAACGCGGTGATGGAAAACTTCTGGAGCGGACTGAAGTGGGAACTGGTGCATCGCTGTCCGTTCGCGACGCGCGGCCAGGCGCGTGGCAACCGTTGTTCGAATGAATCGAAGTGTTTTACAACCGGGAGCGACTCCACAGCGCCCTCAACTACCAATCTCC
>CAYHFK010000231.1:0-7884 GCA_964355895.1 uncultured Bifidobacterium sp.
CCCCGGATTTAGCGTCGCCTTCGATGAAAGCGATGAACAACAATTCTGTCGTTCAAACTATCTGTCAGGCGTATCTGGACACACCAACATGAAAAAACGATTCACCATTGGAGGAGCAATAGCCGGTTTGCTCTACGGCGGCGGCGTCATGGTCTTCGCATTTGTCAAAGCACCCGGCGTCCCTGGCATTTTCGAGTTGTTGTTGCAGGCGATTATCGTCGGAGTGTTTGTCTTGGCCGGCGCGTTGGCTGGACTGCTCGTGGGTTGGCTCGTCAGCCTGTGCGTTCGGAAGAAATGAATCATCATAAATATGCCTCACCAGAGCGCTGTATCTAACCGCCGCCCCGCTGGGCAATCGGATGGTTCGGGCAAGCTTCCAGTCTTACTCTTAATCTTAGAGCCTGTTTGGAAACTCGGTTGGGAACACGGAGCTGGGAAGCTCCGTGAACCCGCGGGCAAGGATGCCCGCGCTACGACGTAGCGCAGGCATCCTTGCCTGCGGGTTCGGGCGGCATCCGTGCCGCCAGTTTCGAGTTTTCAAACAGGCTCTTAGTCTCCCCGTCCGCTTCCAACCGGTGAGCTATACAAAACAGATCAAGAGTAAGATGAAGATTATGATTAAGACCGAATCAAACCTGCCGGCCATTGCTAGTCGCACCCTCCAAGCGGACCCAACGGGACAGGGAAAATCGCCGTGACACGGGGTAGCTCCGTGCTAATCTAAGCGCGTAATTATTACCCAGTGAACTCATGGCCTTTACAACGACGGAACTGAAAGCAAACATCATCGCGGCCCTGAATTTGCAGGACATCACGCCGGCCCAGATTGACGACGAGGCGCCGCTCTTCGGCGCAGGATTGGGTCTGGATTCCATTGACGCATTGGAATTGGTCGTGATGCTGGAGAAGAATTACCGCATCGTGATCAAAGACATCGAAGAGGGCCGCCCCGCGTTTCAGTCCGTGCGCACACTGGCGGCGTTCATCGAGGCCAAACAGGCTTCCTAGTCCAATGAGGCGCTTTCAAAACCGTAGGAGACGACGTGAGGAGTCTCTGACTTCCTTGATAAAGACACCGATGCGCGTCGGCGGCTACGAGGTTTTGAAAGCGCGTCATATTAAAAGAAATTTAGAGACTCCTCACGTCGTCTCCTACGAGGTTTTGTCACAGCACTTGTGACCGCACGTGACCCAGTCATCACCGGAGTGGGAATCGTCGCCGCGCCCGGCAGCGACGTGGATGAAATCTGGCAAGCCTTCGTGAGCGGCACGAGCGGCCTAAGCCCGTTAAGCCTCTTTGCCTCGCCGCGCTACGGCCAGGTCCCCGTCGGTGAAATCCAGCGCGACCTCGTCGAACTCGGCGCGCCCCTGCGCGCCTCGCGCAGTGACCGCCTCGGCTGGCTCGCCGCGCGCGATGCAATCCGCTCGGCGAAGCTCAACCTCGCGGCCGGCGGCGACCGCGCGGGCCTGATCCTCGGTTGCTCGGTGGGCGGCTCCCTCGGCTGTGAAGTTTTTCTCAGCACGTTGATCAAACAGGGAAAAATGCGCCCGCGCCCCACGCGCTTTTACGAATGTGCCTCGGCGGTGGATTTGATTGCCGATGACTTCGGGCTGTTCGGCCCGAGCCTGGCCGTGGCGACGGCCTGTTCCTCCGGCGCGCTGGCCATCGCCACGGCGGCGGAAATGATTCAAGCGGGCGAAGCCGACGTGATGCTGGCGGGCGGCGCGGATTCGTTATCGCGCATGACTTGGGGCGGCTTCCATTCCTTGTTGCTGGTGGACGACGCCGGTTGTCGGCCGTTTGACCGGACGCGCGGGGGCATGAGTTTGGGCGAAGGTGCCGCCATCCTCATCCTCGAATCCGAGGAATCCGCCCGTCAGCGCGGAGCGACGGTTCTCGCCCGCCTCAGCGGATGGGGCGCGAGTTGCGACGCGCATCACGCCACCGCGCCGCATCCGGAAGGCGCCGGGGCACTGGCGGCGATGCAAGCCGCCTTGCGCCGCGCCGGGCTGGCGGCATCGGCGATTGATTACGTGAACGCGCACGGTACCGGCACGCGCGACAACGACCTCGCCGAGTCCAAGGCACTGAAAGCATTGTTTGGCGAACGGGTGCCGCCGTTCTCCAGCACGAAAAGAACTTTTGGTCACGCGCTGGCCGCGAGTGGGGCGATTGAAGCCGTCGTCTGCATCGAGGCGTTGCGACGGCAACAACTGCCGCCCAATGTCGGCTTCACCGAGACCGATCCCGCCGTCGGCATTCAACCGGTCACCACATTGCGCCCGGCGAAGCTGACGCATGTGATGAGCAACTCGTTCGGCTTCGGCGGCAATAACGCCGTGCTGATCTTTTCCACGCCCGAGACAACTCCGACCACCCGTGCGCCGCAACCCAGGCCCGTGGCGATCACCGGTCTGGGCGTGATCGGTCCGGGCGCGGTCACCGTCCGCGAAATCGAAGCGCCCTTGCCGCCGGGAAAAGTCTCGGCCCACGCTTGCGGCCCGCTGGCGGACGCCACGTCGCTCAGTCCCAATCAGCGTCGCCGCCTGAGCCGCATCATTCAAATGGGGATCCTCGCCGCGCGGCGCAGCCACACACCGGACCCCGCGCTCCGCGTCGCCGTCGCGATGGGCACGGGCTTCGGTTGTGTCGAGGAGGGCGCGATATTCCTCGAAAATTTGATTACCAAGGATGAGCGCGAACCGATGCCGTCGCGGTTTCCCGGCTCGGTTCACAACGCACCCGCGGCGCAAATTGCGATTGACCTCGGGGCGCGCGCGATGAATTCCGCGCCGACGATGGGCGAGATTTCTTTCGAGGGCGCACTGTGGCAGGGGCTGCGGCAGTTGGTCACCGACGAGGCCGATTGCGCGCTGGTGGGTGCGGTGGATGAGTTGAACAAATATCCGTTAGCCGTCGGCAGGCGCTGGGGCTTTTGGACGGAGCAAACGCGCCCCGGCGAAGGCGCGGTGGTCGCGCGGCTCACCCGTGCCGCCACCGCCACCCCGCGACTCGCCCAAGTGACGGCGGTGCGTCTCGGGCGCTATCGGCGTCCCTTCGACACCCAGCGCGAAGTGGATTGGATCGTGGCGGCGGTGGACCTGACAACGGTGGCGGTGTTCCTGAGCGGCGCGCAGGGCTGGCCGATGCTGGAAAATTATTACAACTCCGTGGCGGCGGAACTTTCCGCCCGCGCCGGGCGGACGATTGAACACCAAACCTACAAACAACTCTGCGGCGAGTTTCACGCGGCGTCGGCGTTTGGCTTTTCGGTCGCCGTGGGTTTGGTGCAACGAAACCGGTCCGGCGTGTTGCTTTACACGCTGTCGCCGCGCGGCGGAAAAGCCTTATGCTGCGTGCAGCCGTGAACGGGAGCGCCGAGCACCGCCTCGGCCTGTTTCGAAACTTTGCCAGAATCGGGCCGAGGCAGTAATCGGCATTCCAAACATGACGCGCTTTCAAATCATCACGATCATTGCCCTGTCGCTCGCCGCGCTGGCCCTGGTGTTCGGCACGCTGGCGCTGCTGATTGTCGTGCTGGTCGCGTTTGGCATCGTGATCGGCCTTGGGGTCACATTTCCGCAAATGAGTTTGTTCGGGCCTTATGTCTGTCGGGGAAACATATCAAAGCGATGCGTCGCCCTGACCTTCGACGACGGGCCGGACGCCCGTTCGACCCCCGCACTGCTGGAGTTGCTGCGCGACGAACGCGTGGCGGTCACGTTCTTCTGCGTCGGGCAGCGCGTGGTGGCGGAACGTGAACTCGCCGCCCAAATCGTGCGCGAAGGACATTTGCTGGAAAACCATTCCTACGCGCACAGCAACGCGACCAACTTTTTCACGGTCACACGACTGAAGGCGGAGTTGGCCCAGGCTCAAGCGGCGATCTCCCAAGCCACGGGCATTACGCCGAAACTTTTTCGCCCCCCGATGGGCTTATCGAACCCGCGCGTGTTTCGCGCCGCGCGGGCGTTGGGCTTGCAGGTCATTGGCTGGTCCGCCCGCGGACTGGACACCCAAAGCCACGATCCGGAGCGAATTGTGGCGCGCATCGTCCGGCAGCTCGAACCTGGCGCGATCATCTTGCTGCACGACGGCAACATCCCCGCCGAGCGTTTGCTGATGACGGTGAAACTGCTTTTGGCTAAGTTGAAGGAGCGCGGCTACGCCGTGGTGCAGCTCGACAAGTTATTAGAATGAACCCAAACGCAAATCAGACTCCGGCGGCAGGCGGCAAATCGTCCTCGTCCTCGTCGTCGTCCTCGATTTTTCAGCGGCTTTCGAGGACGGCGACGAGGACGAGGAGGATTCCAATACTCGCCGTCTCATTCGCTTCAATGATAATTGCCTTTGCCCCGGTGATGGTCGCCGAGGAGGCGTTGCAACCCGTGGCCGATCCGCGACCGGTGCTGCAAGACCTGCAGCGGAAGATGTCGTCGCTCACTTCTGTTTACCTCGAGTTCAGCCAGGAACGCCAGTTGCAATTGTTCACCGAACCGCTGAAGAGCGAAGGCGTGATGTTGATTGACCGGCCCGATCAAATCCGCTGGGAAACCACGGCGCCGTATCAATCCATTCTGCTCGGCAACCACAAATCCGTCGCGCAATTCGAACGCACCGATGGCGAGTGGAAGAAACTCAAGCTCGGCTTCCCGCAAATGCTCAAGCGTGTGATGGACCAGATGACGTTGATGCATCAAGGCAAACTCGACGCTCTGACCAGCGACTACACCCTCTCCGTGGCCACCGGCAGTGTGGCCGTGGTGACGATGGTGCCGAAGGACGAGAACGTGCGCGCGGTGCTGGCGTCGTTGGAGATTCGGATGCAGCCGGACTTTTCGGCGACGCGTGAAGTGGTGATGAACGAACCCGGCGGCGACCTGACCCGCATCATCTTCCATCGCGAAAAGCGGGCGGTGAAATTTCCGCCGGGCGCGTTCGATCAAACCAAACCGCTGGACGTGGCGGCCATCAAAGCGGCGGTGGGTGATGGGCCGTAAAACCTTCTTCGCTCTGCTGCTCGCATTGCTGGCTGGCTGCGCCACGCCGCCCCGCAGCACCCTGCCCCGCGGGCCGCAGTCTTTCCCAGCCGACGCGCTCATCACGCAACGCGGGGTGCTGACCGTGCGGGGCCGGCAATTCACACTGAACGGCTATCTCGCGACCAGCGCCACCGGGGCCAAACGACTCATCGTGATGGAGAATTTCGGCAGCGTGCTGGCCGACGTGTTGGTGAAACCGGACGGTTCGGTGCGGGTGATGCGTTCCAGCCGCGCGTTCAAACCCGCGTGGATTCGGGACTATATTGCCACCGACCTGCAATGTATTTTCGGTGATGCGCCGCGCGCGGATTGCCCGGGTCAAATGTTGAGTCCCACGCATTTCATCATTGAGCGACGCTGGTACAAACTGGATTTGCAGATTGTCGGAACCAAACCCGGCCCGCAGCCGGCGGAGATGTTTGACGAAGCCAAAGCGGGGAAACCATGACGATGCGCGATTCCATCGTCGCCGCGCGAATCAGCGGGCCAACGCCCACCGCCGCCGGCGTGGCGATCCTGGAGTTTTGCTTTCCCCCGGACGATCCAACGTTCGCGGGACACTTTCCGACGCGGCCCCTGGTGCCCGGAATTTTCCAGATTGAAATGGCGCGGGTGGCCGCGGAGACGGTGCTCGCTGGTTCTTTCACGATTCGAGAAATTACCAAGGCGAAATTCCTGCGGCCCATCATCCCGGCCGAAACCGTGCGTGTGGAATTGAAATTGTCCCCGCAAGCCGACACGATGCAAGCGCACGCGCGGTTGTCCGTGGGCGGACGCCCGGCGGGCGAGGTGCGGTTGCAGTTGGCCCGAAACCCATGAGAAAGTGGCTCCAGCGAATTTTGATCGGCGCGATGGTGCTCGCGCTGGGCGGCTGGCTGTTGGGCTCGTTGCTGATGCGCAGTTGGACGGCCAAACCGCCGCCGCTGCCCGCCGACACTTCCATCATGCAGCGCCAACCCGAGGTGCGCGACGGCAAGACGTGGCTCGGTCAGTCGTGGGTCACCCGGCGTGAGGGCTTGCTGGTGATCCGCCTCAAGGGCCCGCCCTTCGACATGGGCTACGCCTCCGGCAAGCTGTTGCAGGAACAGATGCACACGCTGGAAAATGAATTCCTCGCCATGATCCGCGGCTACGTGCCCCAGGATTGGAAAATCAAGGTGCTGCATTCGTACGTGAACTACCGCAACCGTCACCTCAGTGATTTCGTGTCGCCCGATTACCGTTCGCAGATTCACGGGACGATCCTCGGTTGTTCGGACATCCATCCGGAACTCGGTGACTACTACAACCGCCTGTTGAACTACCACGCTGCCCACGACATCTCCTACATGATGATTGATAATCCGCTCATCTCGCGCGCTGGCTGCACCGCGTTCGGGGCCTGGGGGGCCGCGACGGAAGGCGGACATCTGATCACCGGTCGGAATTTCGACTGGGAAGCCGCCGACGTTTTCAGCCGCGACCGCGTGGTCATTCTCTGCGAACCGGACGATGGCATTCCGTTCATCTCGCTGGCGTGGGCGAGCATGGCTGGCGTCGTGTCGGGCATGAACCGCGCGGGCGTTTCCGTCACGCTCAATGGCGCTCCGTCCAGCCTGCCGGGCGAAACGGCGACCCCCGTGGCGATGGTGGCGCGCGATGTTTTGCAAAAGGCGCACAACCTCACCGAGGCGTTGGAGATTTTGCGCAGCTCCAAAGTTTTTGTCTCGACCCTCTGGCTGCTGGGCAGCCGCGCGGATGGCAAATTTGTGGTCGTCGAAAAAACGCCGGAAAAGATGAACGTGCGCGAGCCCGAGGGCGACACCATCGTTTCCGCCAATCATTTTCAGACGGCCGGCTTGCAGGCGGACAAGCGCAACCAGCGTTACCTCGAGGAAGCCACGTCCCTCCCGCGCTACACCCGCATGACGGAACTGCTGTCGGGCGCCGGCGGCAAGATCAACGCCCCGCGTGCCGCGGAAATGCTCCGCGACCGCAACCTGCCCGGGGGCCGTTTCGCGGGCAACGGCCAGCGCGCCTCGCTGAATCCATTTATCGCCACCCACAGCACGGTCATGGATTTGACCGACGGAATTTTCTGGGCCGCGTCACCGCCGCATCAACTCGGCAAGTTCGTCGCGTTCGACGTGAATGATTTCGACCGCGAGCTGCCCGCCCTGACGATTGGCGCGGACGAAACACTGGTGTCGGGCGAGTTTGAAAAGGCTCGCGCAGCGCGGAAAAAACTGGCGGACGGCGAGCGCGCCCTGAAAAGCAAGAATGCGCCGGCCGCGTTGACGTTGGCGGAGCAGGCCGAGGCGCTGAATCCCGGCTTCTATCAAAACGCCGCATTGCGCGGGCGCGCATTGCGGGCGCTGGGGCGCAACGACGAGGCGGCCAAAGCGTTCGCGGCGGCCTTGGACGAACATCCCGCGTTTCTCGCCGAGAAGCAGCAGCTCGAAGACTGGTTGAAGCCGGCGCGAGGAACGAAGTAACGCCATGGATCCGGAACCAAATGCGATCAAGGCTGGGCTGCATCAGCCCCGCGTCACGCGCGGCTTGGTTTTCACCCAATCGGTCTTGGGCCTGATTTTGCATCTCCTGCTCGCCGTGCCGTTTCTGCGGCGCGCGCACGGGCTGGCACGCCTGCGCCCGCCGCAGCAGCATCTGCTGGTCAGCAATCACATCAGCCTGCTCGACTCGCTGGTGATCGCCGCGCTCTGCTGGCGGACACGGTGTTATCCGATTCTTGTGCTCGGCGACAAAAACGTCTGGCACGCCTCGTGGGTCCGCCGGTTGTTGAGCCGTTCCACGGCGTTTCTGCTGGAACGCGGGAAACTCAATCCCAATCGCATCCGGGAA
>CAYHFK010000232.1:0-7874 GCA_964355895.1 uncultured Bifidobacterium sp.
GAAACTGCGACGATACCGACGTGCCCGAGAAAAGCAACTTCTGCCGCTGCGTTTGCCGCGTAGTTTTCAAAGCAGGACATTTTTGGAGTTAGCAAAGCAGGACAGATTATTTGGGGCGATTGGTAAAAAGGAGGACGGGTTTTTGCTTGGGATCAGGGGCGGCGGCGAGCACGGAATGGTGGCCAGTGGGATGGAGGCAAAGGATCACCTTGGTTTGGGGTGGTTTTTCGAGGCGGAGGCGTTGCGTGCCGATGGGCACGCGACCGTCGCTGCCGACCTTGATGACCGTGCGCACGCTCCACACGTAATCCCACCAGGGGCAACGGGGTGCGGGCCGCAGCACGGAGCGTTTTTCTTTTCGAGCCTGATCCCTGGCTCGTTGCGGGGTCTGGCGCAGTTCACGATGGACTTCATGTTCGTTACGGTGCGCCCGCAGGTCATTGATATGGGGATTGGCGACGGCGATTTCGGTAATCTTTTCACTGGCGAAGTAGGCGGGGAGGCGGCCCTGCCAGAACTGATGTTCGCGTTCGACTTTGCCTTTGGCCTGGGGCGTGGGGGCATACAGGAAACTGATGTCATAGAACTTGAGCGCCCAGCCCAACTGGGTCAGGGCGTCGGGATCGTGCGTGAAGAAGAGGCTGTGGTAATCCACGTAGATTTGGAGCGGGCGGCCGTGGGCCAGGAACGCGGCGGGGAGGAAGTCGAAGTAGGAGAGCAGGAGTTCGCGCTCATAAATCTTGGAGCCGGTGAAGAGGCGGCTGCAATCATCGAGCATGTTGAGCATAGGGAAGGAGTGCTTGGAGTGAGGAAACCAGCGGTGGGGCGAGGCATCAAGTTGCCAGAGTTCGCCGATTTGCGCGCGTTGCCAGCGGCGCACCGGGGCCAGGACTTTTTGGGGCGGGACGGCATGGGCGAGATGATTTTCCAGCGCCCAACGGCGGACTTGGGCGCGGTCGAGTTTGAAGGCATGCAGGCGGAGGGCTTCGGAAGCGGCGAAGCTGTAAGGACACGGTGGGGTGCAGGCCAAACGTTTTTTGAGCAGGTCAGTTCGCCAACTGATTCTCATCGTCGTAGCTGTAACCGTTGCCCAGGCCCGCGCTGAAGGTCGTGTTGCCGTTGTTGTCGTACGTCTGCGTGCCGGCGGGGTAACCGTTGGTCATTCCGTTGCTGCGGCAACAGGCCAGCTACGTGCAAACCGTGGCGAATGATGACCTCGCGGTCATTCTCACGTCCGGCTTCACGGTCAACAGCACGAATCGGGCGTCGGCCCCGTTGCCCAAGCCGAGCATCGAGAACATTGACAATCTGGCCAGCACGCAGTTGATGGTGCGCCTGACGCCGATTGACAATGCGCGCGCGTATGAAGTGCGCATAAATCCCGGCAACAACACCTGGCAAAACGCCGGCGTCTTCACCAAAGCCCGCCGCGTGGTGTTGGAAAACCTCACGCCCGGCACCACCTACGACATCCAGGCCCGCGCCGTGGGCGGCAAGACCGGTTACTCGGATTGGAGCGATCCGGTCTCGCACATGTCGTTGTAAGCTCCTCCCGAAAAATTCATGGGGACGCACTCCGGTGCGTCCCTTTTTGTTCATCGCGATGGTGGGTTGCGCCACGCGAAAAAGGTGGCGAAACGGCGTTAATATCGTCCGCCTATTCCCCCACCAGCCGTTCGATGTCCTCGCGCGCCGTGAGGCTGGGGATCAAATTGTAAAACTGGAAGACGAAGCCGACCGAGTCGCGGCGATAGCGCGTGAGGTCGGTTTCGTTCGCCGCCGTGAGATCGAAGTCGCGATAGCGCAACTCACCGGCCGTCGGAACGTCCAAACCGCCCAGATTGTTGAGCAACGTCGTCTTGCCGCTGCCCGACGGGCCGAGCAGGACGGCGAGTTCGCCGGCGTAAAGATCGAGGTCCACGCCCGCGAGCGCGTGGACTTCCGCCGCGCCCATGCCATAGACCTTCGTCAGGCCGCGGACGTGAAAGACCTGCGGCCGCGCGGTCGCGGCCTGCGTTTCGGGAATGAGGGTGTCCATCGCCAGTCGCCGTTTGATAACAGTCGCGCGCACCGCCAGCAAGTGTGCTGTAATGGGCGTCCCGTTTCAGCCACCGCTGAAATCCGGAAAAGATGATCCCTACCTGCCGGCCCGGCGATCATCGGGCCCAATCGGCGTGTTTTGCGTCACAAATGTAAACCGCTGCGGCCGGAGCTCCCAACATCTGAGTCAGACTATCTCGAATGCCCTGATTTGCCTGGCGCAAGATTCATCCGGCTTGTTGTCGGTCATATTGATGCACACAACAGACACACAACAAACGCTGAAAATGGAGCTTGCTTCCCGGTCGCACAGGCGCAAACTCGCGGAAAACAAGCCTGATGCAGAAGAAATTCTCCGTTACGAGCGGGGCGTCACAAAGCAAATTGCCATCAGTGCATTAACTTCGCGCCCGCCAATCTGCGATGGTCGCTTTTCGGCGTGGCGGAATAATTCGAGGCCAGGTTTGAGGGAACGAAGTGGATCGGCCCATTGGGCGATTCTGCGATAATTTTTTTTGAAACGTTTTCCATTTTGGGTTGTATAACAATACGAAACCTTTGCGCGCGGCAGAAACTGGTTGACGGGAAAAGGGGCAATTTCTAGGCTGCCTTATCGCAGACCGATTTGCCAAGGCTCGCTACCAGTAGGGGTCGGATGATGATCAAGTCCCAACCAGAATTTCAGGACAATGCGGGCACGGTCTTGCAGGAGACTGACGCCAATTCCGGGCACCTTGGCGCGCCCCGTGAAATAGCGCCGACCGACGTGCCGGGACCGGCAGACGGGAGTATTTCATGGGGCAAGGGCGGGCGACCCGGCAGTCTGGCCAAACTCAATATTGCTTCGGAAGCACTGCGCGTATTGCCCGCTGATTTCGTAAAACGTCACCGCGTTCTGCCGTTCAAGCTTCACAACGGCACCATTCACATCGCCACGGCCGAACCGGGCAATCAGCGGGTGATTGATGACATCCGGCTTTTGAGTGGTTTGGAGGTGGAGGAGTCCGAAGTGGCGGGGGCCGAGGTGGCCGAAAAGATTGCGGAATGTTACCAGGTGACGGTCGAGCAGATGGTTGAAGACCTCAACCCCGAGCGGGCTTCGACCGTCGAGAGCAAGAACCTGCACGACATCGAGGTGATGGCCAATGAGCCGACGGTCATCAACCTGGTCAATCTCATCATCTCCACGGCGCTGCGGGAGCGGGCCAGCGATATTCATCTGGTGCCTTTCGAAGCGACGCTGCAATTGCGGTATCGCGTGGACGGCTTGTTGCAGGAGAAGCCGCCGCCGCCGAAACAACTGCACGCCGCTTTGGTGTCGCGTATCAAGATCATGGCGGACATGAACATCGCCGAACGGTTCATGCCGCAGGACGGCCATATCCAAATCAACCACCGGGGCGTGCGCGTGGATATTCGGGTGGGCACCATGCCGACGATTTACGGGGAAAGTCTCGTCATGCGGTTGCTGGAAAAAAGCACCAAGTTGCTGACCGCGGTGGAATTGGGGCTGGATGCGGAGCGCTCGGCGTTGTTGTCCCGGTTGGTGGAAAAGCCACACGGGCTTTTCCTGACGACCGGCCCCACAGGCAGCGGCAAAACCACCACGCTCTATTCAATTCTCCAGGGCATCTACACGCCCGAACTCAAAATTCTGACGATTGAGGATCCGGTTGAATACGAGCTTCCCGGCGTGGCGCAGATTCCCGTCCGACCCAGCCGGAATTTTACTTTCGCGACCGGACTGCGCTCAATTCTGCGCCAGGACCCCGACGTGGTGATGGTGGGGGAAATCCGGGACTCGGAGACGGCGGAGATTGCCATTCGCGCGGCGCTCACGGGGCATCAGGTTTTCAGCACGCTCCACACGAACGATTCCACCGGCGCCGTGACCCGCCTGATTGATATGGGGGTCGAGCCATTCTTGATTTCCTCGTCGCTGGAGGGGGTGTTGGCGCAACGGTTGGTGCGAAGAATCTGTCCGCATTGCCGGCAGGAGTCGTCCGTTGCTCCGATTCTGCGGGATAAGCTGGAAGCATTGGGTGCGCGGCGGTTGGCCGGTGCGTATTACGTCGGCAAAGGATGCGAAGAATGTCGCGGCACGGGTTATCGCGGCCGCATCGGCATTTTTGAATTGCTGGCGATCAATCCCGAGTTGCGGGAGTTGATTCTCCAGAAACAGTCGAACGCAGAGCTTAAGAACACCGCTCAAAAATCCATGATGACGATGCACCAGGATGCTTTGAAGAAGGCAGCCGAGGGGATTACGTCGTTGGAAGAAATTCTGAGAGTATCCTCGGGGGACGTGCTGGAATGAGCGCGTTCCGTTACCAGGCGGTTGAGGCAAACGGCACTCCGGTCAAAGGGGTGATCGAGGCGGAAGATCGCAAGACCGCGCTCCAGCGGTTGGGGACGCGCGGGCTTTTTCCATCGCTCCTGGAAACCTCCGATGCCTCCGGTGAAGCTGCCATCCCGGTCGGCGGGACAAAAAAAACATGGGACGCGAACATCCGTTTTGGGCCACGGATCCGGCGAAAGGAAATCACGGCGTTTACCCGGGAGATCGGCACGTTGCTGGGAGCGGCCATCCCGATTCCCCAAGCCTTGGAGGGTTTGGGCGAGCAGGAGGAAAATCCCGCTTTGAAAGAAGTGGTCCTGAAAATTTCTGAATCGGTTCGTAAAGGCGTCTCGCTTTCCACCGCGATGGAGGAACATCCCCGCGTATTCAGCCAACTGTATGTGAGCATGGTGCGCGTCGGTGAGGAGGCCGGGGTTCTCCCCAAGGTCATGACTGACCTGGCGGATTTGCTGGAGCATGAAGATGAGGTGCGCAGCGAAGTCGTGGCGGCAGTTTCCTACCCGGCTTTTGTTTTGGGGTTTGGCGTGTTGACGGTGGTGGTGCTCCTGACCGTGGTTTTGCCCCGGCTTTTCACCATGCTTCAGGAGATGCTCCCCATCCTTCCACTTCCCACGCTGATTCTCCTGAAAGTCAGCAGCGTTCTGCACCAGCATTGGCCTGCGTTTCTCATCGCAATCGTGGGATTGACGGTTGGGATGCGCCGCTATGTTCGTTCTCCGCAGGGCGCGGAAACCTGGGACAAGTCCAAGTTGCGCTTTCCGGTGATGGGGTCGGTCTTTCGCGCCGCGGCTTTGAGCCGGTTTGCCCGGACGCTGGGCACTTTGGTTCGAAGCGGCGTTTCGCTGCTGCCAGCCTTGAAGATCGTCGAGCAGACGATTGGGAATCTGGTGCTCGGAAAAATGATCGCGCAAGTTGCGGAGGAAACTCGCGGCGGCGATTCCCTCGCCGCGCCGCTCCGCAAGCTGAACATTTTTCCCAAGACCGTAATTCAAATGATCAGTGTGGGGGAGGAGACCGGAAAACTGGATGAAATGCTGCTCAAGGTGGCCGACATTGAGGAACGTCACATGCGCGCACGAACCAAGATCATGGTTTCGCTGCTCGCGCCGGCGTTGATCCTGGTCGTTGGCGCGTTGGTGGGATTCATGGTGATGGCTTTATTGTTGCCGATCTTCAAGATGAGCCGCGCCATCCACTGAAAAGGCTTACCGCACGAGAACGATGATATGAAAAATCCATTGCTGAAGAAAACCTGCCGGCGTAAAGCCGCGTGGCGGCCACGCCGCTATACGCGGGGATTCACGCTCATTGAAATCATGGTGGTGGTCGTCATTCTTGGCATCCTTGCCGCAGCCATTATTCCCCAATTCATGGGAACGACGCACGACGCCAAGGTGAGCACGACCAAATCCAACATCGCCGAGCTGGAAGCCGCGCTGGAGCGGTTCAACATCCACATGGATCGTCATCCCACCACTGAAGAAGGATTGAAAGTGCTGGTGGAGCCGCCGGCCGGTGAGGAAAGCAAATGGCGCGGTCCCTACATAAAATTGCTCCGCCCCGATCCTTGGGGAAATCCCTACCAGTACCGCATTCCGGGGAACCATCGTCCGTCAGGTTTTGATCTTTGGTCCAGGGGCACCGATGGCGCGGACGGCGGCCAGGGAGAAGCGGCTGACATCGGCAACTGGTAATCCATGACTCTGACGCCGCATACGTATCAAACCTTTGGATACACTGCCCGCCTCGTAGCGCAGGTTGGCAACCTGCTGTGTCGCCGACTGGTAGTCGGCGGATCGTTCTCATGCTGGGGGCGTCTGCGGATTGGCAATCCGCGACACAGCAGACTGCCAGTCTGCGCTACGTCGCCGTTACGCGCATCCCGCAAGTCCGGCTTCACCCTGATGGAGTTGATGGTGGTGCTGGTGCTCATCGGCATCATGACCGCGATGATTCTGCCCGAGATGAAGGGCACCTATGAAGAAGCGTTGCTAAGTTCGACCGGCCGGGAATTGGCCAACGTCCTGGGGGTCGCCTACAGCCGCGCCGTGACTGTCCACCAGCCGCACCGGGTGCGGCTGGATAAAATCACTCATCGCTACTCCATCGAAAGACGCGTCCATGGATCTCATGGACAAAGCAGTTTCGCGCCGGTCCGGGATCTGCCCGGAGGCGAAGGAACGATGGATGTGCGTATCTCCATCGAGCTTCGGAAACCGGGCGAAGATTTCTCCGATGCCTCGGATGCGGACTCGCTCTTGGCGTCGAAAGGTGGAATGTCGTTCCGGGATGGCGACGAAGCCATTGTCTTTTACCCGGACGGAACGGCGGATGCCCGGGAGATTCAGCTCGAAGACCGGGATGGATTTCGACTTGTCTTGCGCATCAACCCCACCACTGCTCGCGTACAGATTATGGAACTGGAGCGCAAGTGATCACCATGCAACGAAACGCGGGCTTCTCCCTGGTGGAAGTCATGTGCGCCATCCTGATTCTGGGAATCGCGATGGTCGGCCTCACCCTGGGCATCACCACCGCGTTGAGTTCCAACAAGGAATCCGAACTGCAAACCACGGCGGCACTGCTCGCCGCCGGTCAAATTGAGTTGCTTCAGGCTGACAAAATTCTCGCGGACGGAGTTCGCGAAGGGGAGTTCGGCGCGGGCCTTTCACTCTACCGCTGGAAGCAATCCATCAGCAGCACCGCCATCAGTGGCCTCCATGAGGTGGAAGTGACCGTGGAAAACTCAAAAACCGGGAAAGCGATTTACGAGTTGCGCACCATGCTTTTCGATCCGCCCAGCGAACTGGCCTCGATCAAGACCGACCGGGATTCGGCAAATTCCAAAAAGCGAAAGCGAGGCAGCCAAAACTGATGAATCCCCGAGCTAGACAAAAAAGTAGCGAACGAAGCTTCGGCGGGGCGGAGCGATTCTCCCTCTCCCCCGCCAAGAGGGAGAGGGCCGGGGTGAGGGGGAACCGTCGTGCGGCCAGTGGCAAACGCCTTGTTCTGCACCACTGCCAAACCCCTTTCCATGAACCGGAGCGCCGATCTCCGATCCGGCGCTCCGGCCTCCAGGTTCATGACCCCGATGCGCGTCCAAAGTTGGAGGTCGAAGCTCCCCATGAACCGTCCGCACCACCGACAGGTTTTGGAGTGCGCCAGTCCTCTGGCGCTTTCGACCACCCACGACTTCCACAGCGCCAGAGGGCTGGCGCACTCCAAGACGCTGTCGCGTTTCATTCTCAGCCAGAGCGGTACGGCGGTTCAGGGGTTCAAAGTGCGAATTCTCACCCTGACCCTCTCCCCTTCCGAAGGGGAGAGGGAAACGGCTGCGAAAAGGTAGGCTATCCCACAAACCTGTCAGCAAACCCTCAACTCTTTACTCCGAACAAGGCTGGCTTCACGCTGATTGAACTCGTCATCAGTGCGGCGCTTGCGTCCATGATTTTGGTCAGCGCCTATCTCTGCCTCA
>CAYHFK010000233.1:0-7865 GCA_964355895.1 uncultured Bifidobacterium sp.
TATTGGGATCAACTCTGGCTCGTCGAGTAACGGTGGTGCCTGCCAGATGCGCCCATCGGATTTGCGCCAGCTTTACAAGGACTTGGTTGCGTCGAAGGTTATCGCGCCAATAATAATTGAACGATTGAAAGTCATTCGTGCGCTCATGGGACGAGCTTCGGCTAGTCCGCTAGCAGCCTGTCGGACTTAGTCATTTTTGACCAAAAACCGGGTGTTTTGGACCATCAAAACACCCTCTCGAAAAATAAAAATCGATTGTGCGCCATTTGTGAGCGTCGCGTTTTCTAAGTCCGACAGACTCCTAGGAAACGACGAGATCGAGATTTTGGAGAGGTTGCTTGGTAAGGATTTAGGGACAGAGAAGATTTGAGTGTTAGCCCGGCATCACACGCTTATGAAGCGAGACATGGAATTGGTTCGGCAGATACTTCACAGCGCAGAAGCGCTCGATTACAAAGACGACGAGCCATTAATGAGGCATACCAGATTGAGTTGATGAGAGACGCTGGTTTGGTGGATGCAGTCGTTGACACGGTCAGCGGCATTCCTTCCGAAGCGGCGATTATCAGACTTACTTGGGCTGGTCACGATTTTCTGGATTCATCCCGGGACAGCAAGATTTGGAAGTTGGCGAAAGAGCAGGTTATCAAGCCCGGTGCGTCGTGGACGTTCTCATTGCTCATGGATTGGCTGAAGCAGCAAGCTCATCAGCAAGTTTTTGGAGTGCCGCCGAGCAGACCATGAAGCAATGCGTCCAGCTTGTTCTCGCCACTGCGGCATCACCAAAGGCAAACTTGATCTCGGTCCGTGGGAGCAATTCTACAAGTGCAGTTGAGCAGGCTTTGCTGATGTGGATTGAGGCAGTCCTCCGGTGTTATCTGCGCTTGGCCTCTCTGCGCCTTGGCGTTGCTGCCGCCGGGCGGGCGACTACCGCATCAACTGCTTTTCGAGATAGAGAACGACCTGCCGGACGTTGGCATCCACTTCCATGCGGTCTTTCACGAGCCGGCAAGCGTGCAGGACGGTGCCGTGGTCGCGGCCGCCGAACGCTTCGCCGATGGAACTCAGGGAGTTTTCGGTCATCTGCCGCGAGAGGAACATGGCGACCTGGCGCGGGAAAGCGATGTTTTCGGGGCGGCGCTTGCTGGTCATGTCGGCCAGCCGGATGTCGTAGTGTTCAGCCACGCGCTTTTGAATGACCTCCATGTTGACGGAGAAGCGGCCTTCTTCGTGGAGGATTTCGCGGAGCAAGCCTTCGACGACTTCGACGTTGAGTTTCTTGCCGGTGAGCGAAGCATACGACGCCACGCGGATCAGCGCGCCTTCGAGGCGGCGGATGTTGGTGCGGATGCGATGGGCAAGGAAGTTGATGATATCTTCCGGCAACGTGACGCCCATGGACTGGGCTTTCTTCTTCAGAATGGCCAGCCGCATCTCAACATCCGGCGGCTGGAGGTCGGTGACCAAACCCCATTCAAAGCGGGAAACGAGGCGGTGTTCCAAGCCTTGAATTTCGCTGGCTGGGCGATCGCACGTAAGAACGATTTGCTTGTGGGCTTCGTGCAGGGCGTTGAACGTGTGGAAGAATTCCTCCTGAATGCGCTCCTTGCCGGCGAGGAACTGGATGTCGTCAATCAACAGCACATCGGTCTGGCGGTATTTCTTGCGAAACTTGACGAGCTGATTGTTTTGAATGCCGTCAATGTATTCGTTGGTGAACTTTTCCGAGGAAACGTAGCTGACGCGGGCGCCTTTTTTATTCGCCGTCACATGCTGGCCGATGGCGTGGAGCAAATGGGTCTTGCCCAAACCCACGCCGCCGTAGAGGAAGAGCGGGTTGTAGGACTTGCCGGGCGCCTCGGCGACCGCTTTGGCTGCCGCGCAGGCAAAGTTGTTGTTATTGCCGACGACAAACGTCTCAAAAGTGTTCTTGGGATTGAAACTCCACTCAACGTTGCCGTTGCTGCGATCCAGGTGGGCGGACCCCGTCCTGGCTTTGGCAACGGGTTCCTTGGGCGACACCGGCGCGGGCACAGAAGCCGGCGCGAGGGTGATGGAACGAACGATGAATTTGGCGCGGAGTTGCTTGGCACCGGCAACGCTCAACACATCCTGCAGCAGGCCGGAGTAATTGTCCTTGAGCCAGACTTCGCAAAAATCGTTGGCCACTTCCAGGACGACATTATCCCCCTCGATGCTCGTGGCTCGCAACGGCGCGAACCACAGGTTGTAGGTGTCCGCGCTCAACATTGAGCGAAGCTGTTCCTGTGCGGAACTCCAAATTGTTTCAGGCGAAGATTGCATGTTACTTACCCCGAAGGCCCTTTTTTCGGGCGTTTTATTCACCTAACCTCATTATCAAGTTTTGCGCGCATCCCGTAGCGCTATTTTAAACATCAAAAAAATGTCACACCATCAAAATCCGTCCGGGCCTGATTATGACCGGCCTGGCCCAACTGCCCGACACAAAAACAAACCATTGAATATCAATGTTTTGTGTCTGGCGAAAAAACAACCCGCTGAACATCAAGAATTCGGCGGGTAAACCGGCGAAATCACTTCGCTTCGCCGACAGCATTTCTATGAAATGTCGCGCCGGGTTGCGAGGACAACATATTAACTCTTATTCGCGACTTATTCACATGGCAATAATAGTCAATAAAATCAGCCATCCCACGCTGCTTAACCCGGACAAATTAGCCACTCGCTTTCCATCCGCTGCGGAATTTTGAGCGTGCGAAAACCGCAAAGCGAAATCGTGCAAAATAATTTTCTGCAACTGAAACACTGCGGCTACGTGGCGGGGGGGAAGATAATTTCAATTACGGTACCGCGACCGGGATGTGACTTGATTTGGATCGTGCCGTTGTGCGTCTCGACGGTGCGCCCGACGATCGCCAGACCGAGGCCGGTGCCCTTGGGTTTGGTCGTGCTGAGAACCGAGGTGAACGCGCGGCGACATTGTTCCTCGCTCATGCCGGCACCGGTGTCGGCGAATTCGACAATGACCGACTGCGGAATTTCCGGATGGCCGGGTTCCGCCAGCGGCACGCGGGTCGCGATGGTCAACGTTCCGCCAGCCGGCATGGCTTCCGCAGCGTTGAGCATCAAATTCAGAAACGCCTGTTCCAACTGCATCGCGTCCCCGGGGACTTGCGGGAGGCGGGGTTGCAGCGCGCAAACGAGTTTCACGCCCTGGTTGGCGAACTTGTGGCGGACCAGCAGGCGGAGTTCTTCAATGATTCCGTTCACGTCCAGTGGCAGCAGCTTCGGTTCGGTCGTGCGGGCAAAATCCAGGATCCGCTCCACGATTTTGTTCAGGTGCTCGATCTTCTCACCCATCAACCGCGCGTCTTCGGCGCGCGGATCCGGCGCCGGAAAATTCAGATCCAGCGAGTGATACAGCATTTTCATCACCGTGAGCGGATTGCGGATTTCATGCGCCACCTCCGCCGCGAGCAAGCCCAGGGCGGAAAGCCGTTCGTTCTGCCGCAACAACTCCTCCACGTCCACCACGCGCTCGTAGAGCCGCGCTTTTTCGATCGCAATCGCAGAAAGTTCCGCGAATGCCGACAAAATCCGGATTTCCTCGTCGGAAAACAGATAGGGTTGCTCCGTGTAAACACTCAACGCGCCGATGGCCTCCCCGGAAAAAACCAGCGGCACACTCAAGAGGGAAACCAGCCCTTCCCGCTGCGCCACTTCAATGTTCTGGTAGCGCGAGGAGGTCTGCACGTTTTCGACCTGGATGGGTTTCTTCCGGCGCACCGCCACGCCGAGCAGGCTCTCCTCGACCCCGAGGCGCGGTTTCCCGATGTAGGCGGGGCCGGCGCCGAAACTCGCGCGCAAATCCAGCCACGCCCCCGATTCATCCAGCATCATCAGCGAACCCAGCTTGGCCTGCATCAGCCCGCATGCTTCGCGGGTGATGGTCTGCAACACTTCGTCGAGGTTGAGCGCGGAATTGATTGTGCGACTCACCCGGGCGAGGGATTCCAGCAAGCGCGCCTTCAGCCGGACCTGCTCGTAGAGCCAGGTGTTCTGGATGACCCGCGCCGCCTGGGCCGCGAGCGATTCCAACAACTCCTGATCTTCGTCGCTGAACGCGTCCACCCGGTCGGAATCCACGTTCAATACGCCGCGCACTTCCCCGTGTACTTCCAGCGGCACGGCCAGCTCTGACCGCACCTCCGGTCGCAGCATGATGTAGCGACGATCTTTGGTCACATCGCCCACCCGCGCCGGTTTGCGCGCCTGGGCCACCCAGCCCGTCAAGCCTTCGCCCGGGCGCAATTTCAAATCCCCGGCCTTCGCCGGCAAACCCTGCGCGGCCTGGATTTCCAGGAAGCCGGTCGTCGGATTCACCAGCACGACCGAGCAACTCGACGCGTTCATGAGCCGGGCCGCCTCGCGCACGATCAGCAACAGCGCCGGTTGCGGTTCCAGCGTGGAGTGGATGACGCTCCCCACCTGGTAGAGCGCCTTCAGCCGTTCGTAGCGCGCCTTCAGCTCGTTGAGTTCGTTGTCCATAAGCACCGGTCTGGTTCGGCCACCACGCCTGCCTCCGCGTCCTTCACCGGACCCGCGCCGTCAGCCACAGGCCGGTGAAGGTGAAAAAGATATTCGGAAACCACCCCGCCAGCCAGGCCGGCAAATAGCCCGCCGTGCCCGCCGCCAGCCCGATTTGCAGCAACAGAAAATAGCTGAAGCCAATCAGGATGCTGCTGGCGACGCCGACAAAAGCGTTGCGCCGGCCCGACGCGGCCGCGAACGGCAGCGCAATTAAAACCACCACCAGACATTTCCACGGGGCGGCCAGGCGGCTGTGCAATTGGGTGTACAGCCAGAGTTGATCCGTGCGGCTGGCGCCGGGGTGCAGCCGCAGGTAGTCGAGGATTTCCACCAACGGCGGACTGACCGTGTGCCGATTCTTCAGGTTGAGCCGCCGGCTGATCTTGATCTCGCTGCGGATCTCCTCGGGGGTTTCGGAAAATTCCGGCAGCGGGAGGACCTCGGAGCGCAATCCCGGCACCAGCGCGCCGTTCGTCGGCCCCAGACTGTGGAACTCACTCACGTTGTAAAACACCCACACGTCGTTCGACTGCGCCGCGCGCGCCGCCCGCAGCCAGCGGCGCGAACCGTCCGGTAGTGACCAAACGACTTCTGGATTTAGCATCTCGGCGGTCCGTTCGTTGAACACCCCGATCTTCCACAGTCGCCCATCGCGCGTGTTGTTGAACCCAAGATTACGAACCAAGAACGGCGGGTCGCCAACCACGGTCACCGTTTTCCGCCGCTGCTTGATCGCCTCCGCCCGATCAACGCTGTCTGGCGACCAAACTTCGTTGATCACGAACAACAAGCCGCTCGCCACGAGGCCCACGCCGAAGTACGGCGCCGCGATCCGCCATAAACTCACCCCTGCTGCGCGCATGGCGGTGATCTCCTGGTGCCGCGCGTGTTGCGTCAGCGCATAAAGCATCGCCAGCAGGAGGGCAATGGGCAGCACGTAGCCCAGCAGGTCGGGCATTTTGACAAGGTAATACTCGGCGATGTCGCCCGCGCGCATCTGGCTCTTTTGAAAATCCCCCAGTTCTTTGAACAGTTCCGACGTGACCCAGAAAATCAGAATGCTGCCGAGACAGTAGCCGAACGGCACGAGCAACTCCCGCAATAGATAACGATCCAGCAGACGCATTGACCTAGAGGCTAATCACCGCCTGCCGGACGGCAAGCTTCGGAAAAAATTTACCGCAGATGATCATCAGCGAGCGGGGCCGTGCTGCAACACCGTGTAACGGCCCGCGCGATAACTCCGCCGGATGGCGCGGGTGATGTAGCGTTTCGCGTCGGCGACCGCACGGGGCAGGGACTCGCCGCGCGCCAAAAACGCGGTGATGGCCGCCGAATAAGTGCAGCCCGTGCCATGCGTGGAAACGCCATGCACGAACGGCGCGACGAGCCGGAGCATTTTCCGGCCATCGAAGAAAACATCCGTCGCAGCGGGCAGGCTTCGCAGATGACCGCCCTTCACCAGCGCCGCACAGCCGAACATCCGGTGAATCTCCCGCGCCGCGGTCTCAAGGTCGGCCAGACTCCGCAACTTGCGACCAACGAGGATTTCCGCTTCATCCAGATTGGGCGTGACGAGGGTGGCCAGCGGCAGCAGGCACTCCTTCAGCAACCGGATCGCGCCCGGCTTCAACAACACCGCGCCGCTTGTGGCGACCATCACTGGATCCACAATGAGCGGCGGGCGCGGGCCGCGCGCGAAAAATTCCACGACCACGCGGATGAGTTCGGCGGAAAACAACATGCCCGTTTTCACGGCGGCGGGCCGCAATTCAGCAAAGACGGCTTCCATTTGCCCCCGCACCAAGTCAGCGCGGATCGGTTGGATGCCGGTGACGGCGCGCGGGTTTTGGGCCGTGACACAGGTGATGGCGCTCGTGCCATGAACGCCCAGCGCCGCGAAGGTTTTCAAATCCGCCTGCACGCCCGCGCCGCCGCCGCTGTCGGAACCGGCGATGGTCAGGGTGATGGGCAGTTGCTTCCTCGCGGAAGGTTTGGGCGTTGGCGCGCGACTCACTTGGGAACGGTGGCGTGTTCCCGCAACCAGTTCAAGTCCTGGTAAGGCTCGAAGGCAAAGTTCAAATGCGTCACGAACGGCGCGCGCGCCATCTGAAGTGTGTAGGCATCGCGCCAGCGTTTGTATTCCACATGACCGTCCGCAAACGACACGGTTCCGCCCTGGTCATGCTCAATGGAAGGGAAGTGATAATACAGGGACGACATCGCAACGCCGAAACCCGAATGACAGATCGAGTTGGGCGCGGTGTCCACGAACGACAGCAATTGCGACGGGCCGGCGGCGGACACATCAGCAGTCTTGCGGAAGTTTACGTGCGCGGGGCTGAGCGAGAAATCGCCGCCGCCCGCCGGCTTTTCCCAGTTCAGGTAGCTATTGAGCGCATAGGTGCGGATCTTGGGATTGCCGCTGTACTCGCTGCGATCCGACGGACATTTGTAGATGGCCGCCGTCTTGAGGTAATCCGCGAACGCAGCGTATTGGGGATCAATCAGGTATTTCGGGTCGGTGAAGGCGAGCATCTCATCGCCAATGAATTTATGCGTGGCCCCCTGCACCCACAACCGCGTGTCGCCGAGGGCGGCGGGGGTTCCGTAGCCATTCGGCACCAGCGCGCCACTATAGTCGCCGGCATAAAGTTCCCAGGTTAAAACGAGTTGGCGCAAATTGCTCGTGCATTGAATGCGCTGGGCTTTCGCCTTGGCCTTGGATAACGACGGCAACAACAATGCCGCCAGAATCGCGATGATCGCAATGACCACGAGCAGTTCGATGAGCGTGAACGCCCGCCCGGCCCGCATCCGGGAGCGGGAAAATATCGCAGGCGGCTGGTTCACCCCCCAGTCATATCATGGCGCCGGCTTGCTGGCAAAAACTGAAAACCGCCCGCCCCGCCCTTCACCGCATTTGACTCGGCAGGGCGTCTCTCAAACAATGGGCGGGTTATGCGTCCAGCAGAAGTGTCATCGAATAGATCAACTCACGTCGCCCAGCTTGTGCGGCCGCTCGTGCGGGCGTTGCACCCGTACGTGCCCGGCGAGCAACCGAAGATCAAGGGGTTGATCAAGCTCAACACGAACGAGAATCCGTATCCGCCGTCGCCGCGCGTCTTGCGAACGGTGAAGGCGGCCGTGGACGGGCGGTTGCGGCTGTATCCGAATCCCTCAGCGGAACGCTTGCGCGAAAAACTGGCACGCCTGCATCGTTGCGCGCCGGAGAACATCATCGTGGGCAACGGCTCGGATGAATTGCTGGCGCTCGCCGTGCGGGCGTTCGT
>CAYHFK010000234.1:0-7830 GCA_964355895.1 uncultured Bifidobacterium sp.
AAAGGTCCAGCCGGCGCGAATCTGTTCGGACGCCGTCTTTGTCCGGCGAGCCTACTTGGACGCCATCGGCACGCTCCCCGCCCCGAAGGAAGCCAGCGATTTTCTGCTGAGCCGCGAGCCGAACAAGCGCGCTGCGCTCATTGATCGCCTGCTGGAACGCGAGGAGTTTGCGGATTATTGGGCGATGAAGTGGAGTGATCTGCTGCGCGTCAAGGCGGAGTTTCCCATCAACCTCTGGCCCAACGCCGCGCAGGCTTATCACCGCTGGATTCGGACGGCCATCCGGGAGAACAAACCTTATGACCAGTTCGTGCGCGAATTGCTCACGGCAAGCGGCAGCAACTTTCGCGAGCCGCCGGTCAACTTCTACCGCGCCATGCAAAACAAATCGCCGCCCGGCATCGCGCAAACCGTGGCGCTCACGTTCATGGGCACGCGGGTGGAGAACTGGCCGAAAGACCGGCTCGCCGGGATGGCGGCGTTCTTCTCGCAGGTCGGCTCCAAATACACAGCGGAATGGAAGGAGGAGATTATCTTCTTCGATCCCGCCAAGACAAACGCGGCGGCGGCGGTTCTCCCCGACGGAAAACAAATTCAATTGTCCCAGGACAAGGATCCGCGGGAGATTTTCGCGGACTGGCTGATTGATTCAAGGAATCCCTGGTTCACCCGCAACATCGCCAATCGCGTTTGGTTCTGGCTGCTGGGGCGCGGCATCGTCCAGGAACCGGACGACCTTCGACCTGATAATCCGCCCAGCAATCCCGAGTTGCTGGCGTTCCTGGAGACGGAACTGGTTTCCTCGCACTACGACTTGAAGCACCTCTACCGCCTGATCCTGAATTCCAAGACGTACCAGCTCTCCTCCATTCCCACCACGGACGATCCGCAAGGTGCGACCCATTTCGCCTCCTATCCCTTGCGTCGGTTGGACGCGGAGGTGTTGATTGACGCGCTGTGTCAGATCACCGGCTCGACGGAGAAATACACGAGCGCCATTCCCGAGCCGTTCACGTTTATTCCCGAAAAGCAGCGTTCGATTGCGCTCCTGGATGGCAGCATCTCGAGTTCATTCCTCGAAATGTTCGGACGACCGTCGCGCGACACCGGGCTGGAATCCGAGCGCAACAATCGCCCCACCGCCGGCCAGCGTTTGCACCTCCTGAATTCGAGTCACATTCAGCGCAAGATCGAACAGAGCCGGATGGTCCAAAATCTGGCGCAAGCCAAGACCGGCCCGCGCGAGTTGATCGGCGGGCTTTATCTCGCGACGCTCTCGCGATTTCCGACGGAGGAGGAGTTGAAAATCGTGAGCGCTCATTTCGAGTCCGGCACAGTGAACCGGCGCGAAGCCGCCGTGGATCTTGTCTGGGCTTTGGTCAACAGCGCGGAGTTTCTCTATCGGCATTGATTTGAAAACCACCCGCCCCGGCACATTCGGATAAAAACGAACAACCAGTTCAAAATACTGATGAATCGGCAGGATAGACAACCAAGCGGTGAGAACGCTTG
Organism: uncultured Bifidobacterium sp.; assembly: GCA_964355895.1. Taxonomy (GTDB): domain Bacteria; phylum Verrucomicrobiota; class Verrucomicrobiia; order Limisphaerales; family JADLHS01; genus JADLHS01. Next base: position 1,513 of record CAYHFK010000234.1, read on the forward strand.
TGAGAGGCGACAGGGCTTCTCTCTACCCCTGAACCATTCGTACCGCCGCAAGGTCTTGGAGTGCGCCAGTCCTCTGGCGCTTTCGACCACCCATGACTTCCAAAGCGCCAGAGGACTGGCGCACTCCAAGACGCTGACGCGCTCCAGCTTGGTTTTTCCCGGTTCAGGGGCACAAATCGCGGTTGTTCTCGGGTCGTGGAATCTCTCCTCATCGGATAGGGAAAGGGAAGCCGCAACTGCAACGTAGCCCATCCCTCAACTTCCAGAATATGAACCCGAAACCAAATTCATCCATCCGGTCGCTGAATCGGGATTCGGCGCGCGTGCGGGCGATGGTCGGCGGCGAGCTTCTTTCGCGGCGCGAAGCGTTGCAGCGTTGCCTCTTCGGCACGGCGGGTTTGTTGCTGGCCGATGGCTGGGGGCTGCACGCGCTGGCCGCCAACCGACCCACCAAGGCCAAATCCGTGATTCAAATCTGGATGTGGGGCGGCCCGTGCCACCTGGACACGTTCGATCCGAAACCGGCGGCCGGTTATGATTATTGCGGTCCGTTGGACAAACCCATCGCCACGAACGTCGAAGGCATCATGATTGGCGAACTGTTGCCGTCGCTCGCCAAACAGGCCGACCAGTATTCCATCATCCGCAGCATGACCCACGGGAACAACGGCCACGAAACCGCTTCCTACATGGTGCAAACCGGCCGGGCGGCCGGCGGGCGCGATGTTTATCCGAGCGTCGGTGCCGTCACGTCGCTGTTCAAAGGTTACGACGCCGGCTACTCCGGGTTGATTCCGCCTTACATTGTGCTGACCGAACCGCAGGGGCGTTTTTCCGAAGCGGGTTTTCTGGGTTCGCGTTTCAAACCTTTCGCCACGGGCGGCGATCCGGCCGCGCCCCGGTTCATGGTGGAAGGCGTCGTGGCCCAAGGAATCTCGGATGAACGACAAAAAAGCCGGCGCGAACTGCTGCACCAATTGAACACACTCGGCCGCGCGATGCCGGGCGATGCGTCGTTGAAGGCGCTGTATCAATCCGAGGACCAGGCCTACGAAATGATCCTGGGTGACGCGGGCAAGTTGTTCGATCTCTCGCAGGAGAAGGACGAATTGCGCGACCGTTATGGCCGCAACACGTTCGGGCAATCGTGTCTGATGGCGCGGCGGCTGGTGGAGAAAGGCGTGCCTTACGTCACGATCAACTACAAAGGTTGGGACACGCACAAACAACATTTCCAAATCATGCGCCGGAAGTTGCCGGAGATGGACAAGGGGCTGGCGACGCTGCTCCTGGACTTGAAGGAGCGCGGCCTGCTGGACAGCACCATCGTCTGGTGGAGTGGCGAATTTGGCCGGACGCCCAAGATCCAGTGGGAAGCGCCGTGGAATGGCGGACGCGGTCATCACGGCAAGGTTTTCTCCGCTGTGGTCGCGGGCGGCGGATTCAAGGGCGGCCACGTGATCGGCGCTTCGGACGCGAAAGGTGATGTAGTGAAGGATCGTCCGGTGTATCCCGTGGACCTCATTGGCAGCATTTACGAACTGCTCGGTATTGATCCCAGTGCGAAGCTACCGCATCCGCTGGGCGAGGACGTTCACGTGCTGCCCACGGTGGCCGAGGCCGGGAAAACCGGCGGACGCCTGAAGGAAATCATGTGAGAGACGACCGGTCCATGAATCTCGCGACGCACGTTTTTTGTGGAGCGCGGAATTTATTCCGCTTCAACGTCCGTTTGGCCGGAGAGCGCCGAAGCGGACTGAAGTCCGCGCTCCTGGCGGCTTCTCTGATCGTCGCAGTGTCGGCGGAAGCTCAGCCCGCCGCTCCACGCATCGGCTACGTCTATCCCGCCGGTGGCCGGCAGGGCGCAACCTTTCAAGTGACCATCGGCGGCCAGTCGCTCGACGGCGTCACCAATGCGTTCATCTCGGGCGATGGGGTTCAAGCCGTAGTGGTGGATTTCAACAAGCCGATGCCGCAAGGGCAGTTCAATAACTTGCGGGAAAAGCTTAAGGAGTTGCAGGACCGGAAAGCCGCCGCGCGCCGCTGGCCCAACTCCACCAACGTCTGGACCGACGCAGACGAAAAAACCGTCGCTGAAATCCGGGCGAAAATTCTCAAGAATCCGCCCAATCGCCAGGGCAATCCCGCCATCGCCGAAACCGCCACCCTCCGCGTCACCCTGATCACGAACGCCGAGCCGGGCGAGCGCGAGATCCGGCTCGGCACGCCCGCTGGCTTGTCGAACCCGCTTGTTTTTTGCGTGGACCACCTGCCGGAATTTTCCCAGCCTCCGGCGAAGGCGGCCAACCCGGAGGCGGATCGTTTCCGCGAGCGATTCGGCAAACCGCCCACCACCGCGCCAGCGAAATCCGAGACGCGCATCACGCTGCCCGCCATCGTCAACGGCCAGATTATGCCCGGTCGCGCGGACCGCTTTCGCTTTCATGCCCGCAAAGGTCAGCAATTGGTCGCGATCGTCAGCGCGCGGGAGTTGATCCCGTATCTGGCCGACGCCGTGCCGGGCTGGTTTCAAGCCACGCTCGCGCTTTACGACGCGAAGGGAAAGGAACTCGCCTATGACGACGACTTCCGTTTTCACCCCGACCCGGTGCTGCATTGCGAAATTCCCAAGGACGGCGACTACGTCATGGAGATCAAAGACGCCATCTATCGTGGGCGCGAGGATTTCGTTTATCGCATCACCATGGGCGAACTGCCGTTCATCACGAGCCTCTTTCCGCTCGGCGGCAAAGTGGGCGAGCCAACCACCGTCATTCTCAAGGGCTGGAATCTGCCGGCAACCAAACTGACGCAGGAAAACAAAACCCCGGGCATCCATTCCATATCCGTGTCCAAGGATGAGCGCGTTTCCAACGGAATGCCGTTCACGGTGGACACCTTGCCCGAGGGGCTCGATCAGGAACCGAACAACGAATCCCAGCACGCGCAAAAACTCACGCTGCCCATCATTGTCAACGGGCGTATTGATCATCCGGGCGATGTGGACGTGTTTCGCTTTGAAGGCCGGGCAGGTGATGAAATCGTTGCGGAAGTTCAGGCGCGCCGGTTGGATTCGCCGCTCGATTCGGTGCTGAAGTTGACCGACGCCACCGGAAAGCAACTGGCGTTCAACGACGACTACGAAGACAAGGCTTCCGGCCTGAACACGCATCACGCGGATTCGTATCTCCGCGTCACGCTGCCCGCCAGCGGCAGCTACTACCTTCACCTGGGCGACACGCAGCACAAAGGCGGCGAAGAGTTTGCCTACCGCCTGCGCCTCAGCCCTCCGCGTCCCGACTTCGAATTGCGCGTCGTGCCAGCCAGTCTCACGGCTCGCGCCGGCATGAGCGTGCCGCTGACCGTTTATGCTTTGCGCAAGGACGGCTTCACGAATGAGATCATGCTGGCGTTGAGCGATACGCCCGCTGGAATGGTTCTGAGCGGCGGTCGTGTGCCGGCAAATCAGGACCAGATGCGAATGACCCTGACCGCGCCGCCAAACCCGCCGAAAGCTCCTTACCGTTTGAACCTGGAGGGCCGCGCGATCATTGAAGGCGTTGCCGTGGTTCATCCCGCCGTGCCGGCGGAAGACATGATGCAGGCGTTCGCCTACCGGCATCTGGTGCCCGCCCGGGAACTTGAAGTCGCGGTGCTGGCCGGCGGACGCGGCACGGCCCGCGGCGCGCTGAAACTTCTTGGAGCGACCCCCGTGCAAATTCCGGCGGGCGGAACGGCCAGGGTGCAGTTCGCCATGCCCGCGGGTGTATTCGTAGATCGTTTCCAATTCGAGTTGAGTGAACCGCCGGAGGGAATCGCCCTCGGCACTGTGACGCCGGTTCGCGAGGGCGTGGAGATCGTGCTGCGCAGCGACGCGGCAAAAGTAAAGCCCGGCCAGCAGGGCAACCTGATCGTCAACATTTTTGCGGGCCGACCCGCGGCATCCGCCGGCCCGGCAAACCGACCAGCGAATGTCCGGCGCGCACCGATTGGCGCCTTGCCGGCCATCCCGTTTGAGATAGTTTCGCAACCGTGAGGAAGCAGGCAATGAACTTCCTTCTCAACCCCGCGCCGACCGCTTCGCCAGTCGCGAGCCGGTGTGACTGGAAGTGGCGGCAAGCTTCAGTTCTTACTCTTAATCTTCATCGTAATCTTAATCTCCCCGTCGGGATCAAAGCGGCGGGCATTCCAGAACAGATTAAGAGTAAGATGAAGATTATGATTAAGACCGAAACAAATCTGCCCGCCACTTTAAGTCACACCAGTCGCGGCCTTGACTTGGCTGGCGCGAGGTTGAAGGATGCTTTTGGTATGAGACCGGCAACGGCTTTGAGAAATCAACCAGGCTCCGGCTGTTCCCGGGGCGCAGGGCGGTTGCCGATCTCAATTCACAGGAACGGAGGCACGTTATGAAAAGTCTGATGGTTCGTTTATATCTGGCGGCGGCGTTGGTCAGTCTGGCGGTTTTGGGCCAGACGACTTCCACCCGCGCCCAGGAAAATCCCAATGTCCCCGCCGACCGCCTTGAGCGGTTGGAGCGGCGCGTCAATGAAATGGCCGAACGCCAGGACCAACTGCTGCGCCGCATGGACGCCCAAATGGAACATCAAGGACCGCTGGCCCAACCGGCTGGCGAAAACCTCCGCCACCCCATGCCACCGCCCGGCGCTCCCGCCGCCGGACCGCAAAACCCGCACGCCGCCAGGGTCGCGAAAGGCCTGCATGATACCCTGGGGTTGCTCTTTCTCATCGGCATCATCTGCAACATCCTGCTCGCGATCTGGATCTTCACCGACATTCGCAAGCGGGGTGAAGGCTCAGGCATCTTCATCGCGATGGCGTTGGTGGCGGGGATTCCGGCGGCGCTGATTTACGCGTTGACGAGAATCGGCGACAAGAAGGCCTAGCCGCCCGTTGAAGCAGCAGCCGGCGACGTGAGGAGACGGATCAGGCACTCTGAGAGGCTGTTTGAAAACTCCAGTTGGGAACACGGAGCTGGGAAGCTCCGTCAACCCGCAGGCAAGGATGCCCGCGCTACGACGTGGCGCAGGCATCCTGCCTGCGGGTTCGGGCGGCATCCTTGCCGCCAGTTTCGAGTTTTCAAACAGGCTCTGAGGCCGACGCATCTGCCTGCGTCGCCCAGCCTCAGTTTACTGACCGGTAAATCACGTTCGTGGCGAACAGCGCGATCATGATCACGCAAAGGGAGAATTTGCCGATCACGCCAAGCAGCAGCCCGGCCACCGCTCCCGCTCCCGCTTTGGCCGCCGCCTTGAATTTCTTGTCGCCGACCATCTCGAACAGCATGGCCCCGAGGAAGGGTCCCAGAATGATACCCGGCAGGCTGAAGAAAAGCCCGAGGACCCCGCCGAGCACCGCGCCGACCGCCCCGCGCCACGTCGCGCCAAACTTTTTCGCGCCGAGCGCGGTGGCCAGAAAATCGAACACCAGCGAAACCACCGTGAGGCCGACCAGCGCGATGAGCACGACGTTGTTGACGCTGGCAGCACCGAAGTAGAGCCGATGGCCAATCGCCGCCGCCAGCACCAGTGGGGTGCCCGGCAAACCCGGAACAATGCTGCCGATAAGCCCGATCAGCATCACCACGAGCGCCAAACTGAGACCAATGATTTGTTCCCACGTCACGGCGGCACAGTAGCAGAAAGAAGTGGAACGCCAAGAGCAGCGCACGTATCACCGCATCGGCTTTCCCGGTAGCGTTTTGTGGATTGCCTTGGCGTCCGAGATGATGCTCATCCAACATCGCGCCAGCGGAGCGTGTTTGTTTCTCGGCCATGTGAACGATCCGCGCTAAGCTGCCCGCGTGAAACCGCAGCGACTGGTCCGGCCCAAACCCGCGAAGTTTCGCCGCCACTGGCAGCTCGCTTCGCGCACCGTGTTCTTGAATCACGCTTCGTTCGGCGCGTGTCCGAAACCGATCCTGAAACTACAGGCCGGGTTTCGCGCTGCAATGGAGGCCGAACCGGTGACGTTCCTCTGGCGGCGCTACGAAGATCGCCTGGAGCCAGCCCGACAGGAACCAGGCCTGTGACAAAAAAGTTTCGCTGCCTGTTTGGCCGGGCGCGTCCCTCCGTGCGCGCCGTTCGGGGGGCGGCATTGCCCATCTGCGGCGCGCCCGGAGGGACGCGCCCTGCCTGCCGACAGCTCGATCCGGAGCCTCGGGACGTAACGAAACGGCTGGGTCGCCCTACTAGAGTCGGCCGCGCATCAGAGCTTTGCCGTGCGCGAACCCGGCGGCTTTCCCGTTGCCTTGGAGTCCCGTTGGGTTGGTAGGGACGGCGCGCTGCGCCGCCCAGC
>CAYHFK010000235.1:0-1419 GCA_964355895.1 uncultured Bifidobacterium sp.
GTGTCATGAAGTATTCTGACGCCATGAAACGCGAAGACATCATTCGGGACATTCACGGGCTGGAGGCGGAATTGGCGGCGTTGGAGGAGCAATACGGCCTGTTGTCCGCCGACTTCTACCATTGCTACCGCGCCGGGGAACTGGAGCAGACCCGCGATTTCATCCGCTGGGCCGGCTTCTACGAGGCCAAACAAGAGCGGGAAACCCGCTACCGCCAACTGGTGTATGAGCACTTGCGGGAGTTGCGGCGGCGGTCGGGTCTCGGCGCGCTGGCCCTCGAACCGGCGGGTGCATGAACGCGCCGCTGGACGACATCGCTAGTTATAGCGCCTTCGTTTACGCGCTTCGGGAACGGCATCCGTTTGTCACCGGCGCAACCCTCACCCTCGCGCCCGTTGGAGCAACGCTCGCCAAACTGGAAGGCCGCATCGAATGTCAGGGCGGGATTCATCTGGAGGTGTGGGAGTTGATGGATTTCGCGGCTCACCGCCTCCGCACTTACAGCTACGAAGTCTATCGCGGTGACGAGCAAATCTGCTGGTATGACGCTTGGGAGCATCCGGAAATCCCCGCGCTGACCGCCACGTTCCCGCATCACAAGCATATTCCACCGAACCTGCGCAATAACCGCGTGCCCGCGCCGGGAATCAGTTTCAACGCGCCGAATTTGGATGTGGTTCTGGAGGATGTGCGGCAGCAATGGATCCAACCACGTTGAAGCATTTCAGCGAGAGTCGTTCGGCAACCACACCGGCTAGGCCAGCAGCGGCTTTACAACCTCGCCATGCACGTCGGTCAGGCGAAAGTCGCGCCCTTGGAACCGGTAAGTCAATTTCGTGTGGTTCAGTCCGAACAGATGCAGAATCGTCGCGTGCAAATCGTGGACGTGGACTTTGTCTTCGGTGGCGTAAAAGCCAAAGTCATCCGTCTTGCCGTGGACAATGCCGGGCTTGATGCCGCCGCCGGCGAGCCAGACGGTGTAGCCGTGCGGGTGATGGTCGCGGCCCAACTGGTCGGGCTTCAGATTGCCCTGCATCATCGGCGTGCGACCGAATTCGCCGCCCCAGATGATCAGCGTTTCATCCAGCAGGCCGCGCTGCTTGAGGTCTTTGATCAGGGCGACGGTGGGTTGATCGGTTTCGAGGCAACGCTTTTTCAGGTCGAAAACCAGATTGCCGTCCGGGCCGCCGTGATGATCCCAGCCACGGTGATACAACTGAACGAAGCGCACGCCGCGTTCGACCAGCCGGCGCGCGAGCAGGCAGTTGTTCGCAAACGAAGCGCGGCCCGGCGTCGTGGCATACGCTTCGTGCATGGCTGGCGGCTCTTTGGAAATATCCATCACGTCGGGCACGCTGGTTTGCATCCGATAAGCCAGTTCGTAGGCGGAAATGCGCGTGGCAATCTCCGGGTCGCGCA
>CAYHFK010000235.1:1519-7827 GCA_964355895.1 uncultured Bifidobacterium sp.
AACCTTTCGTGAGCGTCTCGTCCAAATTGAGCAACACATTGGCGACCATCATCCAGGCCGCCAATTTGCGAACGTCCAGACGGGCCGGGCGTTCGGCAGCACCCTGGCTTACCAGTTCCTCGGCCGATTTGGCATCGCGCTCAAAGCCTTTCAACTGCTGCTCGTAAAGACTGACCAGGCGTTGCCGCTCCAGTTTGGTGGGCGGCCGGGCCAGGCAGAGGCGAAACGCATATTCGATTTGTTGGCCCGGATCGGAACCGCCCTGGAGCAAGATGCGTTGCGCCAACACTCGCGCCGCTTCCAGCAGGGTCGGTTCGTTCAATGCGGCCAGCGCCTGCAAGGGGGTGTTGGAGCGCGGACGGCGCGAAATGCAAACCTCGCGGCTCGGGGCGTCGAACGTCGCGAAGGTTGGATAGGTGCAGACCCGCCGCCAGAAGGTGTAGAGGGCGCGCCGGTAAAGCTCCGGCCCCTGGCTCGTGGGCCATTCGTCCATGCCAATCTCGGGCCGCAGAAAGCCCAGCTCTTTCCACAGGTTCGGGACCTGTTCGGGATAAACACTCGGTCCACCGACTTCCGGATTCAGCAGGCCACTGACGGCCAGCGCCTGGTCGCGGATCATTTCGGCGTCCATGCGAAACCGTGGGCCGCGAGCCAGCAGCCGGTTATAGGCATCCTTGTCCAAACGCTCATCATCCGTCGCTGCGCTTTGGCGATACGTGGCCGACATGACCATGAGTTTGAGGATGTGTTTTACATTCCAAGGTCTCGTGTCTGGAGTCTCAAGTCTTGAGTCGTCCGCATCGCGGCCCGAGACTTTAGACTTTAGACTCAAGGCTTGGGATTGCGGCGACATGAATTCGCAGGCGAGCCAATCCAGCAGTTCGGGATGCGATGGCGACTCGCCTTGTTTGCCGAAATCCTCGCTCGTCTTCACGATCCCAGTGCCGAAGAGCCGTTCCCAAAAACGATTCACGGTCACGCGGGCGGTGAGTGGATTGTCCGCCCGGACCAGCCACCGGGCCAAAGCGAGGCGATTGGGCGCTTGATCGTCCGGCAACGGCGGTAGAATCGCCGGCGTGCCGGGCGTGACTTCCTTGCCCTGTTCCAAAAAGTTTCCGCGCACGTGAACGAACGTCGTCCGGGGCTCGGCGCGTTCCTTCATCACGAGCGTAGTGAATTTCTTATTGGCCAGCTCGTTCTCGCGTTCATTAAGCCGGAAAATTTCCCGCTCCAGGTTGCGAATGATCGGCGACACGGCGCGGTAGTGAGCCGCCAGTTGGCGCTGTTGTTCCGGGGTGCGTTGCCCCGCCGGCACCGCGAGCAAGTCGGCGACCGGGGGCGGCAGCGGCCAAAGCTTGGCGGGATCCGGCTCGCTCGTCACCGAGAGCCGCAGGCGACCCACGGTGTGGTTGTTGCCGTGGTAGGAGTCGAATCGAAAACCGAGTTTTGCGCCCGAGTCAAAACGCACCGGCGCCTTCAGTTCAGCGATGAGAAAATGCCGCTCGCCAAACCGGGGGCCGATGGCCCAGCCGGTTTTTGGATTGCGATCCACCGCGTGTTCGGCGCGATAGTACTGCTGTTCCCAATCGGCGGTCGCCTGGCCGAAGAAGATTGTGGCCGGAGCGGCCCCGGCGCCCGACCTCGGCGCCGCTGTCAGGCCGAGTTCGTCCAAGATGAAATTGCCGGTCTGACCCCAGCGGCCCGGGCCGTTCTTGGGCAGGCTGGGATCCGGCAACACTTCCAGCAGGATCGCCGTGATATTGTTCAGGCCGGTCTCGGCCTCGATCTGGTAGGTGTCGTAGGTTGAGTTGATGCCGGTCGCGAGAATTGATTGATCGGGCAGATTCGTGAACGTGGCGCCGCCGGTGGAAATCGCATTCGTGAGATTCAACGTCACCCAGATGTTTGTCTGGCCCGCCAGCTTTCGTTCCCACGCGGCCTGTTCGGTCGGGAGCTGCTTTTCCGCCGCGGCGAGTTCCTGACGCACGGTTGCGAGGCGATCGCGCAAGTAGCTCACCATTGATCCCATCGGCGGGGCGGGCACGGCGACGGCGGGTTCCGGACTGTAGTTGCCTTTATCGGCGGTGGTGTTGAACAAGGCGTAGAGCCGGTAGTAATCCTCCTGGGAGATCGGGTCGTACTTGTGGGAATGACATTCGGCACACATCAACGTCAGGCCCAGCCAAGTGGTGCCGGTGGTGGCGACCCGGTCCTTCACCGCTTTGGTTCGGTATTCCTCTTCGTCGCCGCCGCCCTCGTCGTTGATCTTGGTGTTGCGGTTAAACCCGGTGGCAATCTTCTGCTCCAGCGTGGCGTTCGGCAACAGATCGCCGGCGAGCTGCTCGATGGTGAACTGGTCGAACGGCATGTTCCGGTTGAATGCATCAATCACCCATTCCCGGTACGGCCACATCGAACGCGCCAAGTCCACCTGGTAGCCGTTTGAGTCAGCATAGCGCGCCAGGTCCAACCAACCGCGGGCGAGATTTTCTCCGTAATGATTTGAGGCGAGCAACCGATCAACGACCTTTTCGTATGCCTGACGGCCGCGGTCGTTCAGGAACGCATCCACTTCGGCGATCGTCGGCGGCAGGCCGGTGAGATCGAGACTCAACCGACGGATCAACGTGGCCCGATCCGCCTCGGGCGAAGGAGACAATTTTTCCTGCTCCAGCCGGGCGAGGATGAAGGCGTCAATTGCATTCCCGAGCCAGCGCTTATTATTGACGACGGGCAATGCCGGTCGCACCGGTTTGGCGAACGCCCAATGCTTTTGTTCGTCCGGCCAAACGGCGCCCTGGTCAATCCATGCCCGCAGCAAACGAACCTGTTCCGCCGTCAACCGCTCGCCTTTGGGCGGCATTTGATCGTCCGCCTCCACGAGGGTCACCCGCTCAATGATCTGGCTCTCCGCGCTTTTACCGGCCACCCAAAACGGTTTTTCCGATTTGCCGCCGCGCGCCGCATCCGGGTTGCGGTCCAGCCGGAGGCCGCTTTTTTGTTTGTCCGGCCCGTGGCATTCGTAGCAGCGCTTGATGAAGATCGGTTGGATGTCCCGCGCAAAATCAACCTTGGGCTGGTCGGCGCCAATCCCGCGCTGACCCATGAGCGCACCCGCCAATCCAAGCACCGCCGCGAGATGGACGCGGCGACTGAGCATTGGCAAAACTGTTTTAGCGCCGGTTTGCACAGCAGCAGCCGACGCAAGGAGAAAACCACAGTCTGCGCCCGGGCGTCGCAACCATGAGCCGCGTGGGTGGGTGGGGCGCGTCACTCCGGGCGCGCCGTTCGGCGCCTGAGGGGCCAGTGGCGGCGCGCACGGAGTGACGCGCCCTACCTTAAGGTTTATAGATAGGCTCTGACTTTTGACCATAGGGGCGCGCAACAATCGAGAGACTTGAGCCTCCTCACGTCGGCTGCTACGACCAAGTTTGGCGTTTTCAAACAGGCTCTTAGTCATTGCGAGAGTTTAACTGGCATTTGTGGCGGCGGGTAAAATAGCCCGGGCGCTAATTCGCAGCAAATCAAAATCCCGCACCGTAAAAAACGGTGGGCCCGGCCGCGCTTGCCAATCGTTCCCACAACTGAGCTTGATCCCCGTCCCGGCAGGCATAGCCTTGGCGAATATGAAGCCGCCAGAAACCAGTCTGCCGGCACCCACGCCGTGTCAGAACCAAATTCTCGCCCATTGAAAAAGAACCCGCCCGCCGCGATCGCAATCATTGTCCTCACGCTGGGTTGCGCCAGTTGTTCGTGGAGCCCGACGATGAAGCCGGATGCCCCCCGCGCAGTAAGTGCTCACCAAAGCAACCTGGTTACCCCGAAGAAACCCGAGCTCAGATCAGCGGTGACGCCGACTCCCGGTTGGGTTGATTACACCATCCAGCGTATGAGCGGCTCGGCCGGACGCACTTCGCTGCCGGCACATTTCCAACTTGTCACCGCGACGTGGGGGCACGAGAACGCGCAGATGCCGAACCTCGTCTATATGCCGGAGAAGCAGCGCCTGCTGATGACGATTGAATACGGGCCGCCGACGGTGCGCACCGTTGTGATTTACAGCGATGACTTGGGCGCGACGTGGAGTGAGCGCCAGTGGCTGCACACCGATGCGCATGGCAAGCCCGATGTTGGCGTCACCGCCGGGCTGACGTACCTCGGGAACGGATTCCTGACCACCAGCCCGGAGTCCGGCACCCGCTACTTCAGCCGCGACTATGGGATGACTTGGACCGAAACGGCGCCGGTGCCCAAAGGCGCCAATGGCCGCGACCTCTACCATTGGGATCCCTTGCTGGTGGACCGGGACAAATCCGGGCAGATCGTGCGGCTGGTGGAGGCCCGGTGGAACGAGACCGGTGCGCCGCGCGACGACCCCAAAAGCAAATACTCACAGGCCTACATCTGGTTCAGCACTGATCTCGGAAAGTCCTGGAGCCAGGAAGCAAGCGTTCCGGCGTGGTACGGCGTCAACGAGGTCGCGTTGGTACGGGCGAAAAATGGGGACATTGTGGCCGCCTGCCGCACGGACAACCCGGTGCGGTTCAAGGGCGAACTCGACCTTTACTCCGGCATGGGCGTCTCGATCTCCCGGGACAACGGCGCAACCTGGTCCGAACTGAGCCGGCTTTACGAGTATGGCCGGCATCACCCAAGCCTGGTGGTGCTCCCGAACGACGACATCGTCATGCCCTACGTCGTGCGGATTGGTTATCCGGACACGAAGGACGGCTTCCCGCGCTTCGGAATCGAAGCGGTGATGAGCCACGACCACGGCAAGACCTGGGACTTGGACCACAAATACCTTCTCGCCCATTGGACCGGCAAGGTTACCGGGCGCAACTCGTGGTGGGGCTTGAGCCAAACCACGTCCACAGTACGCCTGCCGGACGGATCGTTGCTCACAGCATTCGGCACCGGATTCCGCAATGAGTCCTCTCAACCTTGGTGCAAGATGGACGTGGGCTTGATACGATGGCGTGTCAGCAATCAGCCAGTAAACTCCGACCGGACACTGCGCGATGCACCGTTCGACTCGGAACTGCGGAACAAGTTCGAGCCGGAGCCGTGAAGCCTCAGTTACGGGTAAATCTCCGTACAGAAAAACGGCTGGCCCCAAGGGACCAGCCGTTGTGCGGAAAAGGGTCAGATCATAGATACGTGATCACCACGTTGCTGCCCACCACCGTGATGCTCTGGATCGTGACGGCACTGGACGCACTCATCCGGAAGAATTGCGTATCACCGGAGATCGGCACGGTCACCGTCTTGGTCGCCGTGTTGATCACAGCCTCGGCGCGAACTGAATACGGACCGCCGACCGCCGCCGAAGACAGTACCAAGGTTGGAATGCCCGGGAGGTAGGCTTTGACCACGCCCGCCGGGTCGGAAGGATCGTTGACCACATTGTTAGTACCTGTGGAAAAGCTGAACGCACTGAGCTTGAAGTTAGCGCCGCCATTCTGTTCATACCAGATGTTACGAACCGGATACAGCCCGTCCGCTTCCACCATGAAGTCGAAGGAGCCGGAATACGTATTACCGTCCGATTCAGCCAACACAAGTGCGTTCACATCGGATGTATTGGTACCGGAGCGCAACTGGAATCCGTCATCGCTGCTCACGCTGAACCGGTGCGCCCCCGCCGTCAGCGCGAGATACCCCAAGTCTTCGGTGGCGATTTTGTTATAGGGTCCGGTTGCATACCCGGAGATCCCACCATCCAACCCCGGAACCCAGTTGGGATTACCATTATCATCGTTCCAATCCAAGGTCTGCACGTTCGTCGCCCAGTTCTTTTCAGAGACAATTTGCGGCGGGATGGCCAATTGTTGCTCGGCGCGAGCCAGGGTGTCGCCGTCTGCGAGGTCATCTTGCGCGGTGCGATGAGCAAATCCCCGCGCGGTCAGGGAACCAAGCGGCAGGCGGTTGGTCGCGCTGAGGAAGGGATAACTGTAGGTCCAACTGTAGGTCAGATTGGTGCCATCGCTATCCTGGTAGGTCACGGTGTTGGTAATCACCCGGCTCACCGGCAGGTTGGTCAAAGACCAAGCGATCTCCGCTCCACCACCGACCGCAGTCACAACCGCTCCAGGGATTGGGACACCATTAATCTGCAGCGCAACCGTCCCAACGTTTACGGTGGTGTCCCGATTGGCAATCGAGGCAAAGGTTGCCTCCGTGGCTGGCGAGCGCCTGATCGTGTCGCCCGGCAACGGTGCCGTTTGGGTGATGATCGGCCTGAGAGTGCCCGGATCCGTCGTGGGAACCAACACCAGGTAATTGTGGAAAACATCCGCATTCTGGTT
>CAYHFK010000236.1:0-7779 GCA_964355895.1 uncultured Bifidobacterium sp.
CTCGCGGCCCTTGAATTCCTTGATCGCGTCTTCGAGCGCCGGCACGTCGGCCGGCGGCGGCAGCGGCCCCAGCCTGCTGTCCCGCATGCGCCCCAACGACTTGGCGGTGGTGGCGGCGGTGCTGTCCATTTACGGATATGCGCCGCCGGAGGAGTGGGCGCAGCAGTACCTAGGGGCGGTGGAGAGGAGGGCGGGGGACATGGACGCAAAGCAGGTGGGTGTGGATTGGGGTTCCGGGCGGGGGGGGCTGGGGGCGGGGGGGGCGTGGAAGAATGCCCACCGCCCCGTTTTTTGTTCCCCCCCCCCCCCGGGGGGGGGGGGGGGGGGGGGGGGGGGGGGGAACGGTGGGCATGAGAAAACACCCACGACACTTTTGGCAATCACGCCATGACCCGCTTTCGTCGCCAGCTTTTCATCGGAATCTTCTTGCTGGCGCTCGCCAGCGTACTGGCCGTGATGGCGCATGGCCGCTGGAGCGGCGGGTTGCCCAACTATGCTTATCTCACCGGCTGGGTGCTGTTGGTCGCGATGATTTTGCTGGCGCTCTACAACGCGCGAAAGAGATTGCCGTTCCTGCCGCTCGGTAATTCGGAAACCTGGGCGCAGATCCACATCTACGCCGGGTTTTTCGCGGTCGTTTTGTTTTTGATTCACCTGAACTTTCGCGTTCCGACGGGCTGGTTCGAGGGCACGCTGGCCTGGCTCTATGCCCTCGTAACGGGTAGCGGTATTGCGGGCTTGTTTCTGAGCCGCGTGCTGCCGCGACGGCTTGCGACCCGCGGCGGCGAAGTCATCTATGAAAAAATTCCCGCGCTCCGCCATGCACTTCGTCAGGAAGCCGAGGCGCTGGCGCTCGGTGGCGAAACCAAATCACCCGCCATCGCGGAGTTTTACGTCCGGCAGTTGAGTGGTTTCTTTGCCGGGCCGGGAAATTTCTGGCCGCACCTGCTGGACTCGCGCCGCCCGCTCAACGCCATTGTGACGGAGCTTGAGGATTTGCGCCGCTTTCTCAAGGACTCGGAGCGGGCCACGCTGGAAAAGCTCGCGCAACTGGTGCGGCAAAAGGACGGGCTGGATTATCATCATGCCCTGCAAACCACGCTGAAGCTCTGGCTGTTCGTGCATTTGCCGCTGACCTACAGCCTGATGATTTTTTCGTTGCTGCATGTCGTGCTGGTGTTCGCCTTTTCTGGAGGAGCGCGATGAGCGAACAATTGCCAGCGCCGGATTTCGATGCGCAACGCTACGAGCGACCGAATCAAAAATGGATCTGCGGCCATGCCGCCGAAGGCCGTCCGTGTCGTTCCGGGCCGGACAACTGTGGCCGCTGCCGGGCCACGGCCGAGTGCGCGCCCGTGCTGGAAAAGAAGGAAGGCGAAACGAAAGGCCGCTGGCGTTGCACCCGCCCCGGCGGCCCGTGCGAAACCGGCCCGCTGCCCGACGGAAGTTGCTGCCGGCCGATCTCGAAATGTTCACCCGTGCCGACGTTACGCACGCGCCGGGGGCAACTCACCCGCGCCGTCGTGGCGGCGACGGTCGCCCTCCTGTTGATTTGTTTGGGCGGATCGTGGCGCGGCAAATTCATCAATCCCGGCGAGCTCTCCACGCCTCATTCCAGCACCGCCTTCGCGAAACTTCACGCGGGCACAAACCGCGTTGATCACACTTGCGCCGCCTGCCACCAGGCGGGTGCGCTCGGCCCGAGCGGCCTGATCTCCGCCGCGTGGCGCGCCAAGCCCGGGCCGTTTGAAGTCATCAAGCTTGCCCACACCCGGCCCGGAGAAATGACGGCCATAGATGCTTCCTGTCAGAAATGTCACACGGGGCATTTGCTGCATCAGCCCAACGTGGTGCGCGACATTTCCTGTTCTTTCTGTCACGCGGAACATCGCGGCGCCGGGCCGATCGCCGCAACCACGGATGCGCACTGCACGCTTTGTCACGGCGATGCCGAGGTCATGGCTGCCGCTTCCGCCAAGGGCGCGAGCCTGCCACCTGAAGGCGGAACGCCAAACGATTCACGTCCCACGTCCGGCTTCACGCAAGTCATCCACAGCTTCGCAGACGATCATCCTGAGTTTCGCGTCCACACCGACCACCGGCGCGATCCGAATACGCTCAAGTTCAACCACGCCCTGCACCTCACGGGCGAAACCATTCCCAAACTGCCCGACGGTCAAAGGCTCGATTGCGCCTCCTGCCATCAGCCGGACGTGACGGGAAGTTATTTCCGGCGGATCAATTTTGAGAATCACTGCCGGGTCTGTCATTCGCTGCAATTTGATCCCGAAACGCCCGGCCTGACTTTGCCCCACGGAGATCCCGATTTTGTTTCCGCGTTTCTCCGCAGCCTGCCGAAGCAATATGCTGATTTCGCGGCGCGCTCCGGCCTGACGCGCGCGACGGAGCGGAACCAATTCGCCCAGGAAAAACTGCAACGCTTGCAGGCGCGGGTGACCTCAGGGGAGGACTTTGAGAAGCGGATATTTTTTAGCAGCGCGACGATCGGACCGGAAGTGCAGGTTGGCGCCGTGCGCGGTCCGACCCCCGCGCTGTATCCCGGCTGCGCTTATTGTCACGAGGTAAAGTCCGGAGCGCAGGGCAAAGCAGAAATCACGAGGCCAGTGATGGTTGAGCGCTGGCTGACGCACGGCGAATTCAATCACGCCAAACATTCCGGCGTGGCTTGCGCGCAATGCCATCAAGCCGCGACAAGCAAGGACACCGCGGACGTCATGCTGCCGGGAAAAAATTCCTGCGCCGCCTGTCACAGTCCGCAGGGCGGCGTGGCGGATTCATGCGCCACCTGCCACGTTTATCACAAGAGGAAGTAGTCGCCGACGGGAGGAGGCTCCGACTAAAAAATCCGAAATCCGAAATCCGAAATTGAAATGAGCCTCGTTACCTCGGCTGCTACGAACCGGAACTAAAACCTGATCGTCAAATTTACCCCGCCCCCGCCGTCAAATTGATTGTAATCGGGCACGCGCGTACTGGTCGTATTCATGAGGGCGTAGCCCACGAACGCCCGGGCGCTGATGCGGGGCGTGAAGTAACAGTAAAGCGCGAGGCCGAACGAATTCAGATAATCATTCCGGTTTTCATCCGCCGTGAAGTGGGTGTACTGAAAACGGTAGTAAGGCTGCAGCACCGCCTCTTGGCAAAGCATCAGGCTGTAGGTCACGAGCAGACTGTGGTCGGTCCGGTCGTTGAAGTCATTGCCCAGCGCGGGCGGGGGCAGATCGGTGTCCGTGAAACGATAATCGCCGGCGTAGCCGATCGCGAGCGTGCTCCGCTCGCCCAACGGGAAAAGCCGCTGCCCCCCCCAGCGCGGCACGGCCTCGCGATAAAACTGGTCATAATGGTCCGTGTCCATCAACCGCTGGAAGTCAAAGCCGGCATCCACAATCCAATTACCGCACCGCCACTGGCCACCGGCAAAAATGGTCTGGGCGGTGAAATCAAATTCATTCAAAGGCGCCGACCGCAACGAGGCGGTCGCGAAATCATAAACCTCCACCTTTTTGTCTGAGGCCAGTCCGAAATTGTACCACTCCTGCCGATACCCGAGGCGCGGCGCGAACTGGCCATCGCCTAGCGCATAGGGGATCGGTGCCAGCGCAAATTGCACCGCGCTCACCAACACGTCCGCGCTTTGCGGGTCGTCTTTCGCGAGAAACATATTGTCCGTGTAGAAATACTGCACGTCGGCCATCGCCTCGAAGTGAGTTTTGCGCGGTTTGAATTTTAGGATGGATTGCGGCCCGACATCGCTGGTTTCGCCCGCGAACATTTCCGGCGCGACCTCGCCGGACTCCGCGGCCAGCGCCGTCTGCTCCAGGTGCCGGCGCTGCTGCACCGTGTCCACCTGCTGAACGGCGGCGGGAACTTGCGCCCGGATTTCGTTGTGGGACAGGGCGAAACCGGCGCCGAGCAGGAGAGTTGTTATTTTCTTCATGGAAAAGATGAATCAATTACCAAGTCCCTAGGGCACGCTCGGGTCGCGGATAATCTGAACCACGCCCGCGCCGCCCACGCCGCCCGCGGGGCCATTTCCCTGTCCGCCGAAGAGCTGGCCCAATGTCAGTGGCGGATGGACGGCCGTGGCATAGATATTATGATCCAGCGCGCGCGACCCGTTGCCCGGTCGCAGGGTCGCGGCAAAAGCATCCGCCGACACCCCCGTATCGGTTGCGCGGCCTCGGGCCAGCGCGTCATTTTGTTTTTGAATCGCCGCGTTAATCAAGGCCCGGGAGGACAGTTCATGGGAAAAGCCGCCGACCAGCAACGAACTCGCCACGAGTTTGCCAAGATTGAAGTCCAGCACTTTGCTGAAGCGTTTCCCGCCGGCCAATACAAAGACCAGTTGCCCCGCTTTGAGCGTCACGGTTTTTCCATTGGGCAACGTCGCCTTGCCCTTGCCTTCGAGCACGATGAGTTTGAAACCGCCGGCCTCCGTGGCCACCACAATGATCGTCGTGCCCAGCACTGCGGCCGATGCGCCGCCGGATTTGATGGTGCCGCCGCCTTTTCCGGTGGGTGAATGAAACAACACGCTTCCCTTTTCGAGCCGCAGGTTTCGTCCGACCGGTTCAAAAGCAAAGACCGTGTTGGCGCCGACCCGGGTGATGGTTTGGTCCGCCGCCGTCAGTTCGGCGCGCGAATCCACGCCCGTGCGGACGAGATCGGGCGCTTTAAA
Organism: uncultured Bifidobacterium sp.; assembly: GCA_964355895.1. Classification (GTDB taxonomy): domain Bacteria; phylum Verrucomicrobiota; class Verrucomicrobiia; order Limisphaerales; family JADLHS01; genus JADLHS01. The sequence continues at coordinate 4,700 of CAYHFK010000236.1, forward strand.
CAAATCCGCAAGCCGGGCGGGCGCGACGGCTTTGGCCACGCCGGAAACGACATTCACCTCTTTCACAATTTCAGTGAAGGTGCTTTCCGCGAGGGACGCGGCGAAGAGCGACAGGGTGAAGCCGGCGAACACAGCGGCCCACAAGAGTTTGATTTTCATATTCACGCTGGGTTAAAGACGGCCAAGGGCTGCGGGAGGATGAATCCGCTGGTCAATGCCGGCCCGGAGAGCCAGGCCGGAACCCTGTCGTTGAATTGGAGCGCCGGACTTCGCGGGCATAGTCCCGATCACGGTTGAGACGGTGACACGGTCTCCCGCCCACGATCGCGGAGTTCCAAAAATGCCGGCGGTTGGCTTGATGCAGCGTCGCCGCCAACAAGGTCCAGGCCCTTGCCCGCCACCCGCCAGGGGGTGAAACGATCCAATTTGCCCGCGGCGGTTTGTGCGTTTTGCCGTTGAATCGCCGCGGCGATGAGCGGCTGGGAGGACAACGGGTGCGAAAACCCGGTGACCAACAGCAAACGCGACACGAGGCTTTCCAGGTTGAAAATCGCCACCGGACCGAAAGCATTCCCGTCCGGCTGCACGGTCACCATCTCACCCGCGTTCAACACGACGGAGCGGCCGTCCGCCAGCGTCACTTTGCCCTGGCCTTCGAGCACCAGGGTTTTGAAACTGCGGTCGGGCAGGACCGTACAGATCAAGGTCGTGCCCAAAACGGCGGCGGCCGTGCCGCGATATTTAATCGTGCCGCCGCCTTTGCCGGCCGGCGAAGAAAACAACAGACTGCCCTTTTCCAGGCGAAGGTTGCGTTCCCCCGACTCGAAGGTGAACACCGTGTTCGCCCCGATGCGCGTGATGGTTTGATCCGGCGCCGTCATTTCGACGCGGGAAGCCGGGCCGGTACGCACCAGGTCGGGCGCCTTGAAGCTGGCGTCCTTGCGGGCGGGCGTTACGATCTTGTTGGACGCGGCCACCACGTTCACGTCCTGGACGATTTCCGTGAAGGTGCTTTCGGTGAGCGGCGCCGCAGCCAACGCGGCCGCGCTGACGCCAACGATTAATCCAGCTAGAAGAAATTTCATATTAATGTTTGTGTCCGATGGTTGTTACCGCAGCAGGATAGCACGCGCAATAAATTGTCAAGGCTGCGCGCAATGATTAGTCTAACGAGGCTGTTTCAAAACCCCGTAGCCGCCGACGTGAGGCGGCTCAAAGGGTTCGGAAATGAGAGCGGACTCACGTCCGCGGCTACCGTTTTGAAAGAGGCGCTAACGTCCGCATTGCCCGTTCACTGGAAATAAAACGATGAAACCAGCCACCAAACGATCGCTCATCGTCCTCGCCATTTGCGCGGTCTGCACCCTGGTGTTTCTCGGATTGTGGGCGCGCGGTTTCGTGCCGTTGCAGCAAATGGAATTCTTCGCGCAGGACTGGCAGACGCGCCTGGGCCGCAAAAACCCCGTGGACGACCGGCTGGTCCTGATCGGCATTGACAAGCCGGTTTACCTGTCGGACTTCAGCGACGAGGAACTGCAACGCGAGCCCGTGCTGCGGCATTTGCAGAATAATTTCCCCTGGTCGCGCGCGGTCTGGGCGCGGTTGATCGAAAAACTCGCCGCCGCCGGTGCCAAAGCCATCGTCTTCGACCTCGTCTTCGCCGCGCCGAGCGAAGGGGATGACGAACTTCGGCAGGCGCTGGAAAAACACCGGGACCGCGTCGTCATCGGTTACAACATCAGCGTGGGCAACACCGAGCGCGGAGAATTCAGGGAACTTCAATTGCCGAATTTGTCCATCCTCTCGCCCACCGGGACGAATTCAGCCGTGGAAGATGACCGGCTCGGCTACGTCAACATCTGGCCGGATTTCGACGATACCCTGCGCCGGGTGAATTACCGTCAATCCAGCGCGCAAGTGGGCGACCTCGTGCCGGCGGAAGTTATCCTCGAATCGCTGGACGCGCGGGCGCTGCGCAAATTTGGCCGGCCCGATCTCATCCCGCCCGGCTTTAACCCACGGCTCTTTCGCTACACCGCTCCGCCCGGTTTCGGATACAAACCCTGCCCGATTGGTGAAGTTCTCTCGCCCAAGCTTTGGGAAAAAACTCACGCCAATGGGAAAACTTTCAAGGATAAAATTGTTCTCATCGGCCCCACGGCGGCAATTTTTCACGACGAACACAACACCCCCTTCACCGACCCGAAGCCCATGTCCGGACCGGAAATCCATCTCAATATTCTCAGCGCCGCGCTGCATGGGGAATTTCCGCGCGAACGATCCCTGGTGGCAAGCCTGTTCATCGTCGCGCTGTCCGGCGTAATCGCCGGGGTGTTGTGTTTTATCATTCGCCCGCCCGGGAGACGCTTTTTGAGCGTCGTGGGCTTGAGCGTCGGCTACGGGATTTTCGCGCAATTGCTCTTTGATCACGCCGGGCACGTTCTTCCCATCGCCGTCCCGTTGGCGGTCTTGATCGTGAGCAGCCTGGTCGTCCTCGCCTACGATTTTGTTTTGGAACGCCTCGAACGCGTGAAACTCCGGCACACGATGGGCCTGTATTTTTCCCCCAGTGTGCTCCAAGCGGTGCTGGCCGATCCCGGCTCGATGGAGCCGCGCCGGGCAAACGTGACGTTGCTGCTCACCGATCTACGCAATTCCACGCCGCTCGCCGAGTCGCTGGGGCCGAAAGGCATGTTTGAACTGCTCAATCGCGTTTTCGAAGCGCAGACCAACGCCATCATGGGCGAGGAAGGCAACCTCGAACATTTTCTCGGCGATCAATTCCTCAGCTATTGGGGCGCACCGCAGCCGCAGCCCGACGCCGCTGACCGCGCGGAACGGGCCGCCATCAAATTAATTATCGCGATGGAACAGCTCCGCGCCTCGCTGTCGCCGGAGGTGCAGAAGTTGTTCGGCTACGGCGTTGCCCTGCACAGTGGCCGCGTGCTGGTCGGCAACAAAGGTTCGGCGTTGCGGCTCGACTACGGACTCGTGGGCGACACCGTGAACGAGGCCGCGCGCATCGAGGCGCTTACCAAGTATTACGGGGTGAAGCTGCTCATCTCGCGCGACGCATTCGC
>CAYHFK010000237.1:0-7761 GCA_964355895.1 uncultured Bifidobacterium sp.
CATGAGCGACCTGATTCCATCCTCTCCCGCACCCGGCGGCGAATTTCTGCTCTACCAGACGGAAGACGGTCGCACACGCATCCAGTGCCGGTTGGAAAATGAAACGCTCTGGCTCACGCAGGCGCAGATTGCGGAACTGTTTCAAACCACGCCGCAGAACGTGACGCTGCATCTGAAAGCCATCTTCGCCGAGGGAGAATTGCCGGAGACGGCAACTTGTAAGGATTACTTACAAGTTCGCGCCGAGGGCGGACGCGAGGTCGCGCGAAAGCTCCGCCATTACCGGCTGGAGGCCATCGTGGCCGTGGGTTACCGCGTGCGCAGTCTTCGGGGCACGCAATTCCGCCAGTGGGCGACGGCGCGTTTGAGCGAGTATCTGGTGAAGGGCTTCACCATGGACGACGAACGGCTGAAGAACCCGCCGGGCAAGGGGCAGAAGGATTACTTCGACGAACTGCTGGAGCGCATCCGGGACATCCGTTCGTCCGAACGCCGCTTTTACCAGAAGGTGCTGGATATTTACGCGACGAGTGTGGACTACACGCCGGACGCGGAGGTTTCCCATGAATTTTTCGCCGCCGTGCAGAACAAGATGCACTGGGCCACGCACGGGCGCACCGCTGCCGAGATTATCCACGCACGGGCCGACGCCGGGCAGCCGTTCATGGGCCTGCTGACGACGCGCCCCGGTGGTATCGTCAGGAAGGAGGACGTGGCCATCGCCAAAAACTACCTCACGGAAGCGGAGCTACAGGTGCTGAATCGCATCGTGAATCTCTACCTCGAATACGCAGAGTTGCAGGCGCTGGAGCGGAAAGCGATGACGATGCGGGACTGGATCACCAAGCTGGATGATTTTCTGAAAGCCTCCGGGCGCGAGCTGCTGGATCACGCCGGGAAAATTTCTGCCGAAGCCGCCAAGGCCAAGGCGGAGATGGAATACGAGCGCCATCACGCCCTGCTTGATTCCCAGCCGCGCGCCGTGGATGCGGATTTTGAGAAAGCGGTGAAGGAATTGAAAAAGTTGCCCGGGCCCAAGTGGAAAAAGTGAAAAACCACCGCGGAGGACGCGGATCACACGGATAAGAAATGAATTTCAATATCTCCTCCCCCATCCGCGCCCTCCGCGGTTAAATCCCCTGCTCCACGCCAGCGGCAACATGCCGGGCGCGGCGGCGAGCGAGGCCATCAGGTGGCAACTATTTCTCCTGCCCGCCGCGATACTGGATGACCTTCACCGGTTCGAGCGTGACGAGGCCGCCGCCGATCATCCTGTCGAGTTCGGGCAGGAAGGCGTTGATCTTTTCCGCGCTGTCCACGATTTCGATGATGATGGGCAGGTCCATGGAAAGCCGGAGAATTTTTGCCGTGTGCAACCGGCTGGATTTGCCAAAGCCCATCGGCCCGCGCAACACCGTTGCGCCGGCCAGATGCGCCGCGCGCGCCTTGAGCACGATGGCTTCGTAGAGCGGCTGGTGTTCCCAGCGGTCGCTTTCGCCGATGAAGATTCGCAACCGGACGGCTTCATGAGGGATTTGCATATCAATTACCTTTCGTGGAACTCACCGCCGCGCCGAGCAGATAGCCCAGCCACACCGCCACCATGCACAGCCCGACGGACAACAGCACGTTGCCACCGGCGTAAAGCCATTCGCGGTCGCGCAGCAGATTCAAGGTTTCGAGACTGAACGAAGAAAACGTGGTGTAACCGCCGCAAATGCCGATTATGAAGAATTGCCGGAAACCCGGCGACGGAAGCAGTCGCCCCTCCGGTGCGGACAACGCGGCGAGGAATCCGATGACCAGCGAGCCGCTCACGTTCACGACGAGCGTGCCCATCGGAAACGACTCGCCACAGCGTGTGGCGACCAGGCCCGAAAGCCAGAATCGGCCAACGCTGCCGAGCGCACCGCCCAAAGCCACCCAGAGATAGGTCAACATGATCTTGAGGCTCGAAAGCCCGGTGACACAAACAATCCGCGCCGGGGAAAATCCAATGCCGGACTCATTCCTATCTGGATTCGCGGTCGATGTCCATTCCGCACAAACTCAATCAGGCTGGCCGGCACCAGCGTTGGTTCTGCCACGGGGCGAGGTCTTCTGGGGCACCCGTGCCAAGGACAACTTGCGCTGCCGGGTCGTGCGTAAACTCCAGCACGGTGCGGATGGGAACATCCTGCGCGATGATCTGATTCGCCTGACCGGGCCGGCTCGCAAGGCGTATCCGGTCGAGTTGCGCCGGGTGGTCGCCTTGGTGGAGGTGGATGGCGAACTGCGGGAGATGGTGTTCCTGACCAACCATCTGGAGTGGAGCGCGCAAACCATCGCCGACCTCTACCGGTGTCGCTGGCAGATCGAAGTGTTCTTCAAGCAGACGCTCCAGTTGGCGGACTTTCTGGGCAACTCGGCCACCGCCGTGCGCTGGCAGATGTGAACCGCGTTGCTGACCTATGTGCTCCGCTTCTGCGCCTGGCTGGGCCACACTGGGGTCACAGTTTCACCCGGCTCTTTGCGCTGCTGCGTTCGGCGTTGTGGCAAAAACTCGAACTGCACAGCCTGCTGGAAGTCTATGGGACAGCCGATTCGCAAAAACCCGCGCAAAGCGCAAAAATTCTTAAACGCAATTTAGCGCTCGCCGCTCGTTTCCTTCGGAAAATCACTTCCGAACGTAACGAATCGCAGGGCTGCGGTTTTCCACTGTCCTCGTTACAAAGATTACGGCTTGCCGGCTTCAAATTGAAATCCGGCGAGATGACGGTGCATTCCATGGCGTTTTCCTTTCCGCGCCGGAACCCCAAGGCTTTGTTCTTCCCGACCGTCCATATCCACGTCGGCAAAGTTCATTCTGAGGCGGAATTTGCTAATGTCCTCTATTGCCAGCCGCACGACCACGAGCCATTGCGGGTCCGAGACTGGCGGGAATTCCCGGACAATGCGGGCAGGTTCATGAAGGTGGACAAGTCCAAGGGGCTAATCTCGCCCGAACAACATTGCTGCTAGAAAAAGCTGCGCGGCATGCTTCCCAATCGCGACAGGCTCGTCGGGAATGCGGCATGAATTTGCCAGGATTGGGCGTGGCCAAACCCAAGTTCAAGGCCCAGCAGGACTGAAAGCAGCCGTGTGACCGTCTTTCGGACTTGCTTCCGCCGCACGCGAAATAAATCCTCTGCGCATGGAAAAACCTGATCAATTGCGGGAACTCTGGCAGATGCAAAAGGCGCTCAACGAGCGCATCGGCGTCAACATGGCGGGCATGAGCGCCGAGGAAAAGACCCGGTGGATTCTCAATTACACCCGCGCCATGACGCAGGAGATCGCCGAACTCAACGACAGCGTCCCGTGGAAGTGGTGGGCCAAGTATCAGAAGTTTGACGAGCAAAACGCGCGCGTCGAAGTGGTGGACCTGTTTCATTTTCTCATCAGCCTCGCGCAGGTGCTGGGCATGAGCGCGGACGACGTGTTCAACGCCTATATCAAAAAGAACGCGGTGAATTTCAAACGGCAGGAGTCCGGCTACACGGAGAAAGACGAGCACGACTCGAAACATATTTGAACATGCAACCCAAACCGCGACAGAAACCGCCGAAGCAATCGCCGGTGATTTTCCTGTCCGTTTTTGTCGTTGTCGGAGTGGTGATGCTCGGCTTCGGCATCAAGGAACTGGTTGGCGGCAATTCGCAGAAAGCGATGGGGCCGCTGATTTCCGGCTTCATGTTTTGCGTGATTCCCACGGCGATGATTTTTCTTTTCCGCGCCCAGCAAAAGCGAACCGAAGCGGCGGCGCAAACTCAGCGGGCCGATCCCACGCCCTGGCGGCGGCGCGAAGATTGGGCGAAAGGAGAAATCGCGGGGGCGGAAAACCAACTGGCCTGCGGATTTTTTGTCGCGGCGGCGGCAACCATCGTTTTGGGTGTGGCCTTTTCCGGTTTCTTTCCTGGAGGCGGCGAGCTTTCCGCGTTCACCGGCACGATAAACATCCTGTTCTTCGGCGTTCCGGCGGTTTTGATGATTGTTCTTGGAATCCGCGCAACGTCCCGACAAAAGAAATTTGGCCGGTCGGTTTTCAAAATGTCGTCCATGCCCGGGGTAATTGGCGGGGGGCTGGAAGGGAAAATCGAAATCGGCGCGAGGTTGGAGCCGGCGGATGGATTTACACTGCGTCTGCGCTGTTTCACCGGCATCGGGAGCGGGCGCAATTCACGTACGCGCACGCTATGGGAAAACCAGCAGCAGGTTCGTTTCAGCGCGTCGGCGGATGATCCGACTCATTCCGCCATCCCGGTTTCGTTAGAAATCCCCGCCGGGTGTGAGGAAACCGACTCCGCCAATCCGGACAATCATATCTACTGGCAACTGGAAGCCCGCGCAGCAGTCCCGGGCGTGAATTATCTGGCCCGTTTTGAAGTGCCGGTTTTCAAAATCCGTCCGAATCCCACTGCGCAGCCTCCGGCGGCATAATCAGCCAACAGTGAACGCAAGACCCAATACCCCACCCACCCCACGCGAAGCCCTCCTTGTCCCGCCACGCTGGCGAAAGGAAGTCGAGCGCGTGCTCATCACGGACGAACAAATCGCCGCCCGCATCAGGCGACTGGCAAGGCAAATCGAGCGCGACTTCCGCGGGCGCGAAATGGTTGTCGTGGCGCTGCTCAACGGCACGGTGCTGTTTCTCGCGGATTTGATTCGCCAGCTCTCGCTGCCCTTGCGGCTCGATTTCATGGGCGTGTCCAGCTACGGCGCATGCACGGAATCGGGCGAACTGGTGTTCACCAAGGAATTGCGCCTCGACGTGCGCGGGCGCGACGTGCTGCTCGTGGACGATATTCTCGACACCGGCAAAACGCTCAGCCGCGTCATTCCCAAACTTCGCGCGCTCAAGCCCCGTCGGATCAAGGTGTGCGTGCTGCTCGACAAACCCTCGCGCCGCGTGGAGAAAGTGGCGGCGGACTATGTCGGCTTTGAGATTCCCGATGTGTTTGTGGTGGGCTACGGGTTGGATTACGCGGAGAAGTATCGCAACCTGCCGTTCGTCGGCGTCCTCAAGCCGGAGATGTATCGGACGTGATCGTGAATCGTCTCTCCTGAATCCCGCGTCACCCTCCCCCGCCGCCACTGCAAGTCACGATTCAGTTTTTTGCTTATCTCCAGGAGTTGACCGGTTGCGCGCAAACCACCGAAACGCTCGCGGCGTGCCAGTGGTTGATGAACGAGATGAAACACGTCGTGCCGATCTGGAACCAGCCAATGCCGAAGTGGAAGCCCGCGGGAGTTGAACCCACATTCGCACAGCGCCCCGCGAATCTTGGACCCAACCGCTGGCGGGAGAGGACGGCACTGGACTCCGGTAGTTCGGCGAAACCTCCATTTCTTCATAGAAGAACATAATCTCATTAAAATCCTGTTACGCATTAGATAATTGTAAAGTTTTCCCTTGCATAATTCGCGGGCAAGGACGACAAACGAATTGCACTTCGTGACTCAGCGGCTGAGTCACTTGTCGAGCGGTGGATAGGAGATCTGCCGACATGAAAGCCTGCTCTGACCTGGCGGATTTTGAATGCGCCCCCAAAGGTCGTACTTTCTACGGCCCGACCCGAGGCACCGGTCGGAAACATACCTTTTCCCTCCCCAACCTTGTCCCACCGGGACGTAAATCAACCAGAAAATAACTATGAAAACGACCAAACTAAGCACGCCGTTGAGCGCGTTGGCCATGCTGGCGTGTTTCTTAAGCCTCAACCCTCAGCCCTCAGCGGCGGTGCTCGGCACGAGCTTCACGTATCACGGCCGCCTGAATGACGGCGGAATTCCCGCCCAGGGAATCTACGACTTGCGATTCGCCATTTACGACGCGGCCGACGACGGCTCGATTGTCGCCGGCCCGATCACCAACAGCCCGATGGCCGTGACCAATGGTCTGTTCGTCGTCAGGCTCGACTTTGGCGGCGGCGTATTCACCGGCGACGCGCGCTGGCTGGAAATCGGCGTGCGCACCAACAGCAGCGGCGCAGATTTCACCGTGCTCAGTCCGCGGCAGAATCTGACGCCAACGCCGTATGCGCTTTATGCACCCAGTGCCGGCATCGCCCTGACTGCTGCGACGGCCACCAACGTGGCCACCGGTGGTGTCTCAGCCCCGCAGCTCAACACCCCCACCGGTCCATCCACCCACCGGCAACCGGTTCTATCGGCTGCGTGGGCCGTGAACTCATCCCCATGAACCCTTGGCTCTCACTCCCAAACAGAAAGACCTGCCATGAAAACCAAACACATCATCTTCAGCCTCACGCTGCTGGTGGGCGCTGCCGGCTGGTTCCCGTTCCCGGCGGTGGCGGCCGATTTCAAAGCGGAGTTGTTTGGCGAACCTTCGCGGATCTTCGCCAACCTTGTGACCCAGGACGTGAACACCGGCTTCGTCCAGATTAACGGCGTGGCCATGGATCTGGCCGCGCAACCAATCTGGGACTTTGGCGACGGCACGGTGGTCGAAAGCTGGTTTCCCGCCGAGCACACCTACGCGTCAAGCGGCTCCAACTACATCGTGAAGGTCACGGGCTATTTCACCGACGGGGCCACCAACTCGACCGAAGTGCTCATCCGCTTCGTGCCGCCCGTCATCGCACCGGTCGCGTTGCCCGACGAACTCCTTGTGACGATTCCCACCGATGAGGTATCGCTGGTCAGCCGGATGCCGGGCTACGGGTTCAGCCCGAGCCTGGCGCCCTTCGATGACAGTTTCTTCACGACGAACCTCCCGCGCGACGCGGTCGAGTATCTCCTGACCGTGGCCGCGACTGTGCAGTGCGATCTCATCAACTCCAACGTGTTCCTGATTGACGGCGGCTTTCAGCAATGTGTGCTGCGCGACACGAATTTCGGCGGGATGTATTCGATCTGGTACAGCAGCCCCGTGGCCTTCGGCTCGGGCGACTACGGTTTCCAAGGCACGCCGCAGTATTCCAGTTTCTTCCACGAGATGGGCCACAATTTTACCCTCAACTTCCCGGCGACGTATTACTACGGCGGCAAAATTGATGGCAATGCCAATGCCATTTACTCGGAAACGCTGGCCCAGATTTTCCAGCACGCCACCGCCTACGAAATCCTCAACCACGCCGAACAATACGGTCTGCCGGCCGACCTCGTTTTCGACATCCATCGGAGCGCCCACAGTTCGATCAGCTTCTTGCGCACGTCTTACGAGCACTATCTCGGTTCGGGCACCAATTTCTTTTCCTGGAACGACCCGGCCACGCCGACCGACGGGACGCTCGACACGTTCATGACCATCGCCTACAAGTTTTGTGCCCATGCGGAAACCGCCGGCCAGGGCTACGCAATTCCCACCCGCCGCCTGATGCGGCTGCTGGAAGTTTTCAACGAGAACCTACGCGGGCAGTATGATCAACAGCACAACACGCCCGCCGCGGACCAGTTCCGCGCCACGCTCCTGGTCACGGCGCTTTCCTATGCTTTCCAATCCGACCTGAGGGCGGAGTTCCGCGAACTCCGCTTCCCCGTTAGCGACACCACCTATGACCAACTCATGAACCTCGCGACGCCCGGCACGCCGTTGTTGTCCATCTTCCGCACGACCACCAACACCGTGGCCGTTTCGTGGCCGTCGCCTTCGACGGGCTGGAATCTGCAACAGAACACGAACAGCGTCAGTTCCGTGAACTGGAGCAACGTCACCGCCACGATTCAGGACAACGGCACGACCACGACCCTCGTCGTCAATCCACCCACCGGCAACCGGTT
>CAYHFK010000238.1:0-6261 GCA_964355895.1 uncultured Bifidobacterium sp.
GGTTCACGGAGCTTCCCAGCTCCGTGTTCCCAACCGGAGTTTTCAAACAGGCTCTGAGGCTTGGAAACAAGCCCCGGGCGCATTAGACTCGGCCCATGTCGCGCGACTACGTTCTGCACCCCTTCCAATCTGCCGTCCACTTGCAGATTGATTACGCGCGCGAACTCAACGAACAACAATGTGCCGCGGTCACCGCGCCGCCCGGCCCGGCCCTCGTCATCGCGGGCGCCGGTTCGGGCAAGACGCGCACCCTCATCTATCGCGTCGCCTATTTGCTCGAACAGGGAATTCCGCCTGACCGCATCCTGCTGCTCACGTTCACGAACAAGGCCGCCGGCGAAATGATGCGGCGGGTGACGGATTTGATCGGGCACGAACTCGCATCGCTTTGGGGCGGCACGTTTCACTCCATCGGCAACCGCATTCTCCGCCAGCACGCGGCGCTACTCGGTTACCAGCGGGATTTCAGCATCATGGACCGCGATGACGCCAAGCATCTCATCAACACCTGCGTCGCGGAGTCGGACATTGACGTGAAGGCGACGCGCTTTCCCAAAGCCGAAGTGCTCGGCGACATTTTTTCGCTCGCGGTCAACACGCACAAATCCATCCCGGACATTCTCGGCACGGAATACGGCTACTTCGACACGCTCGCGCCGCAGATCGAGGCCGTGCAGAAAAGCTACATTGCCCGCAAGCTCGCCACGAACGCGATGGACTTTGACGATCTGCTCGTACTCTGGCTCAAGTTGCTGCAAAACCACGCCGACGTTTGCGAACATTACCAGCGGCGCTTCCAGTTTCTGCTCGTGGACGAATACCAGGACACGAACAAGCTCCAGAGCGACATCATTGATCTGCTGGCCGCCCGGCATCAGAACGTCATGGTCGTGGGCGACGACGCACAAAGCATCTACGCCTGGCGCGGCGCGAATTTCCAAAACATTCTCAAGTTCCCGGAGCGTTATCCCGGCGCACGAACTTACAAGATCGAAACCAACTATCGCAGCACGCCGGAAATCTTGACGGTCGCCAACGCCGCTATCGCCGCCAACGTGCAGCAGTTCGCCAAACAACTCGCGCCCGCTCGCAAGTCCGGTGCAAAGCCCGTGCTCGTAACATGCAACGATGCCGCCGAGCAGGCCGCCTTCGTCGCCCAGCGCGTGCTCGAACTGCGCGAGGAAGGCCTGGACATGAAAAGCATGGCGGTGCTGTACCGCTCCCATTTCCATGCGCTCGAACTGCAACTGGAACTAACCCGCCGCAACATTCCGTTCAGCATCACCAGCGGCATCCGCTTCTTTGAGCAGGCGCACATCAAGGACGTGACCGCGCATCTCAAACTGGTGACGAATCCGCGCGACGAACTTTCGTTCAAGCGCATCGCCCAACTTCTCCCGGGCGTCGGCGGCAAGGGCGCGGATAAACTGTGGAAGGCTCTTCAAAGTAGGAGTCGAGGTGACGAGACTCAAACTTCGCCCGCCACAGAAAAGTTAGAGACTCCTCACGTCGTCTCCTACAATTACAAGATTGCTGCCGCGTTGCAGGCTTGCGCGAAGTCGGTCCCCAAGAAAGCCGCGCTGGCTTGGGCGCAGTTGACGGCGACGATCGCGCAACTCGAAGCCCCGGAAGTGCGCACCAGCGCCGCGAAGATGATTCCCCTCGTCATCGAAGCGGGCTACGACGATTACCTGAAGGAGAACTTCGCCAACTACCGCTCCCGCCTGGACGATTTGAAGCAACTGGCCATCTTCGCCCAACAGTTTCCGACCGTGGACGAATTCCTCACCCAGATGGCCCTGCTCACCAACGTCGAAGCCGAGGCCGAACAACAACCTGCCAACCGCGACGACGAGAAGATTCGCCTCTCAACGATTCACCAGGCCAAGGGCCTGGAGTTCGATGTGGTGTTCATCATCATGCTGTGCGACGGACTGTTTCCGTCCGCCCGCTCAATGGAATCCACCGAAGGCGAAGAAGAGGAGCGCCGGCTGTTCTACGTAGCGGTCACCCGCGCCCGCAACGAGCTGTACCTCAGCTACCCGCTCATCCGCGCCGGCTACGGCAACACCGGGGCGACGATGCAGCAACCGTCGCGCTTTCTGGAGGAAATCCCGAAAGCGTTGGTGGACGAGTGGAATCTGAGAACTTACGGCTAATGGGTAGCGCAGGCATCTCTGCCTGCGGGTTCACGGAGCATCTTGCTCCGTGTTTCCAAGCCAACCGCCAACTGCACCGCTCGAAACGGGGAGCAGGGATGCTCCCCGCACCCGCAGGCAGGATGCCTGCGCTACAACCCGCGCTACGCGGGCGGACGAAAGGCGCTGCACCATTTCCAATCTTCGGGCTGGGCGCAAAGCCGGGCGTTCACCGGATTCAGCGTGGTGTATTGACAACAACGCGCGCGGTCGGTGTCATCGCGAATTAAATGATCGTAGGACTCCTCCTGCCAGAAATCACGGCCCGCCCGCCCCAACATTTTGTTGGCTTTGGTGGCGGTATAGGATTTCCAACTGTGCAAAATTTCGGAAAGCGTGTGCGGCGGTTTGGGCCAGAGCACGACGTGAACGTGATTGGGCATGACCGCCCAGGCTCTCAATTCATACCTTTCCCCGTTGAAAAACGTCAAGGCACCCGCCACCAGATCAGCAATCGGCGGTTGCCGCAGGAAACAATCGCCATGTCCGGCATCGAGATACGCATCCACGCGAGCGGAGTACCAGCGAAACAACTCTTCCTGCTCGTGCCAGGTGAGTGGACGTTTGGCGGCCAGCGCCTGCGCCAGAATCGTTTGGCGTTCCCGTTTCAAGGCTTCGATGAGTTCCGCCGGCAATGTGCCTGCCAGCCGAAACGTCACAAAATACGTACCGCCTTCGCGCTTGAGATGCGGCAGAACATGGCGCGTGTGGAATCCGGAAACCAAGGGATTCGGCGGGTCATTAGGCGGCTTGGGATTCATGGTTTCAGGCTGAAATCTGGCGCGTGGGCTGGCAAGTTTTATTTGCCGAATCCAACGTAAGGCGCGCACCGGTAGCGCAGGCATCTCTGCCTGCGGGTTCACGGAGCATCTTGCTCCGTGTTTCCAGACAACAAACCAATCCACCCCACGAAACGGGGAGCAGGGATGCTCCCCGAACCCGCAGGCAGGATGCCCGCACTACAGGGCTGCCCGCCAGTCCAAAACCTTCAATTGCACTGTGCGCTTGCCGTTGTAGTCGTTGACCTGCGGCGCGAAGGCCACGTCGAATTTCCCCACAGGCAAAGATTCCTGGCCCGCGTTCCACCACACGGCTTCGTGGCCGGTCTGGCCATCCGTTAACCACAGTTTTACGTGTTGCTTCTCCGCGCCCATGCGCAGGAGCGGCCGTTGATGCGTGAGGCCGCGCGCGAAGAATTGAACCGCCGGATTCCCCTGCCCCGTCGGTTTGAGTTGATCGAGTTCCGCCAGCGAGGTGAGCGTGATGTCGCCCAGACTCGCTTCCGCATCGAGCCGGAGGGGCGGCTGCAAATCCTCCAGTTTGAGCGCCCGCCGGGCGAGGTCGTTGAGCCGTGAGCGAAAGACATCCAGCTTGTCCGGGTGAATCGTGATGCCAGCGGCCATTGCGTGACCGCCGTGGCGGATGAGCAGGTCATCACACTCCCGCAATGCCGCCGCGAGATCGAAGCCCGCGATGCTGCGGCCGGACCCGCGCCATTGATCCCCATCGCCGCCCACGATGATCGTGGGCCGATAAAATTCCTGAAGCACGCGCGACGCGACGATGCCCACCACACCGATGTGCCAGAGCAATTGCCCCTCGACGATGACGAAGTCGGTATCGGGATTGAATCGGACCCGTACCGCGCCGGCGACTTCATCTACGATACTTCGCTCAATCTTTTGCCGCTCGCGATTCTGGGAATCGAGCCGTTGGGCGATGGGCAGGGCCTCCTGCTCGTCGCGCGCGAGCAGCAGATGCAACGCTTCCTCCGCCGTTTCCAACCGCCCGGCGGCGTTCAAGCGCGGGCCAAGTTGAAAGCCAACTTCGTACGTGCCGAGCGTCGGCGGGCATTGGGCGACTTGTTTCAACGCGACGAGGCCGGGCCGCTGCGTGCTGCTCAAGCGTTCGAGTCCGGCGGAAACGAGAATGCGGTTTTCGCCGATGAGCGGAACCAGGTCGGCAATGGTACCCAGCGCGACGAGATCGAGCAGCGGACGCAAATCAAATTCTGCCGCGCCGGACAGGCCGATTTCGCGACCGCGCTTTACCAGGGCGTGCGCGAGCTTGAAGGCGAGGCCGGCGGAGCAGAGTTCCCGGAAGTCTGGAGTCTGAAGTCTGGAGTCTGAAGTCAGTTGCGGGTTCACCAGCGCCACGGCGTCGGGTGCCGGCGAAGAAACCTGGTGATGATCGAGCACGATCACGTCCACCCCTTGTTCCTTCAGCCACGCGATGGTTTGCACGGCGGTCGAACCGCAGTCCACAGCGAGCAGTAGTTTCGTCGGAAACTTTTTCAGGCAATTCTCCACGCCGTCCTGACTCAGGCCGTAGCCTTCATCCATGCGATGCGGCAAATAAGCATTCACCGACCAACCCAGCGCGCCCAGCATCTCCGTCAGCAATGTCGTCGAGGTGACGCCGTCCACATCGTAGTCGCCGAAAATAACGAGCGCTTCCCCGGCATCACGGGCGCGCAGCAAACGCTCGACGGCGGCGTTCATGTTCGGAAGCAGGAACGGGTCGGCGAGTTGCTTGAGGCGCGGGCGGAGAAAGTGTTCGATTGGGCCAGGCTCGCTGAGACCGCGATTGACCAGGCATTGCGCGAGCAACGGGGAGAGTTTGAGTTGCGACGCCAGCTTGTCGGCAAGCAGGGGCTGGGGCGGCGCAGGTGACCAGCGGAATTTCATTCGCGACAACATCACCAGAGAAGGAATGCCGCGTCAATGCGCGTAGTGGCGGGCGTCTCGCCTGCCGTAGAGGGCGGCATCTTGCCACCCGGAAAAGACGCCCGAACTTGCCCACCGCTCACGAAATCTTACAGTCAACGATTACATTCACGCGTTTTCCGCCGGGCGGGACGCCCGGCTCTACGGCAGGCGAGACGCCCGCCGCCACGCCCATCACGATTTGCGCCCGGCGCGCTTTTCACGGCGCCCCGCCACCACGGAAAGCGCAATGGAAGTGGCAATGATCGCGCCAACGACCAGCAACGACACACTGCTGGGAATATCCACCTGAAACCATTTCGGCGGCTGGCCATGCGCGTCGAGCAGCATCTTCCCGCCGATGAACACCAGCACGAAGGAGAGGCCGACTTTGAGGTAGCGGAAGTAGTCAATCGCGCCGGCCAGCACGAAGTAGAGCGAGCGCAGGCCGAGGATGGCAAAGACGTTGGACGTGAAAACGATGAACGGCTTTTGCGTCACGGCAAAAATCGCCGGAATGGAATCCACGGCGAAAATCAGGTCGGTCGTCTCCACCACCAGCAGCACCAGCGCCAGCGGCGTCAAAGTGAACCGGCCCTGCTCGCGAATGGCGAATTTCTGGCCGTGAAATTTTGTCGCCACAGGGAAGAATTTCTTCGCCAGGCGGAGCAGGAAATTCTTTTCTGGATGAACGCCCTCATCGCTGACAAAGAGCATCTTTACACCGGTGAAAACCAGGAACGCGCCGAAGAGGTAGAGCGTCCACATGAACCGGCTGATGAGCGCGGCGCCCGCCCCGATCATCACCCCGCGCATCAGCAGCGCGCCGAGGATGCCCCAGAACAACACGCGATGCTGATACTGCGACGGCACGCGGAAGTAGGTGAAGATCAGCGCAATGACGAAGACATTGTCCATCGAGAGCGACAACTCGATGATGTAGCCGGTAACGAATTCAACCGAGTCCTGTTTTCCCCAACCCGTCACCAGCGCCGGGGCAAGGAGCAAACCAAAGCCAAAGGAAAGCGTCACCCAAATCGTCGTCCACGTGAGCGCTTCCTTGAATTTGACAACGCGCGCCTGCCGGTGAAACACGCCGAGATCCAGCGCGAGAAAGAAGATCACGCACAGGATAAAGCCCGCCCAATGCCAGGCGGTGATTTCAATCAGGGCAAGCATGGATCAGAGTTTTGGTCTTAATCATAATCTTTCGCTTAATCTTAATCCCACGAGGCAGTTTCAAAACCCCGTAGCAGCCGACGCGAGTCGGCTCAAATGGTTCGGAAGTTAGAGCGGACTCACGTCCGCGGCTACAGTTTTGAAAGAAGCTCTTACGATTAAGATTACGATTAAGATTA
>CAYHFK010000238.1:6361-7721 GCA_964355895.1 uncultured Bifidobacterium sp.
TTACGATTAAGATTACGATTAAGATTAAGAAAAAGTCCGCGGCTCAGGGCTTCTCGGCCCCCGGGCCTCCGCTTTCCAACGTCACCTGCGAGCCGAGGTTGGGCCGGTGCCCCTTGTGCCACCACAGGACGATGGCGCTCGCGATGTAGATCGAGGAATACGTGCCGGTCAAAATGCCGACGAGGAACGTAAAAGCAAAATCGTTCACCGGCCCGCCGCCGAAGAGATACAGCGAGAGCGTTGCCAGGAACACCGTGCCGGACGTGATGATCGTGCGGCTCAGGGTTTGATTGAGCGCCTGGTTGATCACCTCGCGGAACGTGCCGCGCACCCCCAGCTTCAAGTCTTCGCGAATGCGGTCGAAGATCACGATGGTATCGTTGATCGAGAAGCCGATGATGGTCAACAACGCCGCCACGGTCGTGGCATTCAACTCCCGGCCAGCGAGGAAATACCACCCAGTCGTCATCAACAAGTCGTGGATGATCGCCACGACCGCGCCAATGGCGAACGAGAATTCGTAGCGAAACGCCACATACACCAAGATCATGAACAACGCCGCCAGCGCGGCCAGGATCGCCGTGTTGCGAATTTCCGCGCCCACGGTCGGGCCGACGTTACGAGCCGCGCCGGCAGTAAATTTCGCGTCCGCAAAATCGCCCTGGATCTGCTTGATGACTTTCTGGCTGGCGGCCGCGCCCTCCTTTTCGTCCGTGGCGCGCACGGTGACCATCAAGGTGCGCGTGCCGGAGCCGAGTTCTTTTTGGTAGGCAATCAGCACCTCGCCCACGCCGGTCTTGGCGACCGACTTGCGGATTTCATCCACCCCGACGACTTTGCTTTGGTCAAACTTCAAGATCGTCTGCGTTCCGCCGGTGAACTCGACGCCCATCACGTCCTTGCCGCGATAGAGGCCATAGCCGTTGCCGATGAGAACCAGCAGCCAGGAGGCGATGAATGCCGGCTTGGCCCAGCGCATGAAATCATACTTCGCGCCGCGAATGATGTGGAGCATCTTGATATCCTTGATGAGGTCCTTGGCGAGCAGCCAGTCGAAGATGAGCCGCGTCACAACCAAGGCTGTGAACATGCTGACCGATACGCCGATGGTCAGCGTCACGCCGAAGCCTTTCACCGGGCCGGTCCCCAGGAAAATCAAGATCACCGACGCAATCAGCGTCGTCAGATTGGAGTCGAAAATAGTGCCGAACGCCTTGTCGTAACCGGCGTTGAGCGCCCCCCGGATGGACTTGCCCGCCGCGAGTTCCTCGCGGATACGTTCAAAGATCAGCACGTTCGCGTCCACCGCCATGCCGATCGTCAACACGATGCCCGCGATGCCCGGCAGCGTCAGCGTCGT
>CAYHFK010000239.1:0-6338 GCA_964355895.1 uncultured Bifidobacterium sp.
AAAACCGCCTTCTGCACATGCAGCCGGTTTTCCGCCTGGTTGAAAATCGTATCCGCGTTCGCCTCGAAGGTTGCGTCGTCAATCTCTTTGCCACGATACGCCGGCAGGCAGTGCATGACGAGCACCCCGGGTTTGGCGAGCTTCACGAGCGCTTGATTGATCTGATAACCCTTCAACGCTTTGAGCCGCGCGGCGGACTCGGCTTCCTTGCCCATCGAAACCCAAACATCGGTGTAGAGCACGTCTGCGCCTTTCGCCGCGGCTTTCACGTCGGCGGTGCAAATGATTTTTCCACCCGCGCGTTTGAGCAACGCGGCGGAAGGCTGGAACTTTTTCGGCGCGGCGATGCGCAGTTCGAAACCGAGCTTCGCCGCCGCGAATATCCACGATACCGGCACGTTGCACGCGCCATCCCCCACAAACGTCACCACTTTGCCGGTGATGGCACCCAGTTTTTCCTGGATCGTCTGGATGTCCGCGAGAATCTGGCAGGGGTGTTCCTCGTCCGTGAGGGCGTTGATCGTGGGGATGCCGGAGAATTGCGCGAACTCCTCCACGTCTCGCTGCGCGAAGGTGCGGAAGACCGCGCCATGCAACATGCGACCCATCACACGCGCCGTATCTTTGATTGGTTCGCCGCGACCGAGTTGAATGTCGCCCGCGTTCAGGAACATGGGGCGACCGCCAAGTTCGGCGACGCCCACCTCAAACGACACACGGGTGCGCGTGGACGACTTGGAGAAAATCAGGGCCCAAGTCTGGCCCGCCAGCGGTTGCGTCGTGTGCTGACCGCGCTCGCGCTTCATCACCACCGCGTCGGCCAGGATTTTCTCCATGTCCACCCGCGCCAGTTTTTCGATGCTTAAGAGATGTTTCACAATTCAATTCGCCAGGAGCGTGATTTTGCCAACGCCCGCGGTGACAGCTCCGTTAGGAGCGCCATGTTTATAGCACCAATCCGCACGCAGGCTCAAGCTCCGTAGGAGCGGCATGGAATTGCTCATACACAAATCACTCGACCGGCTTGAAAATGTATCGTTCGTCGTGCGGCACTTCAAAACAATCCAGCAACGCCAGATATTCGTCCCGGAACGATTTCCTTGCATGGTGTCGCTCCTGGTTCTGAATGTAACGAATGACCGTCCCCAACTGCGAATGCGAATATGAGAACGCGCCGAATCCTTCCTGCCACGAAAATCGCCCCAACACCCACCGACTCCGATTGATGTGGTTGGTGGAACCGGTCTTGATGTCACCAACCAAATCCGAGAGTGCCATATCCGGCTTCTGTCCGATCAAAATATGAATGTGATCCGGCATGGAGTTGATCGCGATCAGCTTTTGGCGTTGGTTCGTGACAATACCGGTGATGTATTTGTGAAGCTCCTCCTTCTTATCGTGCGGGATGATGCTCTGTCTTCCTTCGACGGCGAACACGACATGAACATAAATCTGGGTGTAGGTATTGGCCATTGGCTTTTGGGTGTCGCTCCTACGGAGCTTGTTCTTGTTTGTCGCCAAATTCTATAAACATGGCGCTCCTAAAGGAGCTGTCCACACCGGCGAAGCTGTTCAAGCGGTTCGATCACGCAACCCCAGCTCCATTAGTAACCAACCAAGCTATTTTTCTTCGCTGCCACAGCTCCGTCGGGAGCGCCATGTGTATAGCAACGACCTGCGCGCAAGCTCAAGCTCCGTAGGAGCGACATTCCAGCCTGCGCCATCCGGCGGCCCGTCACCAAATCACACCGCCAGCTTGGCAACGACCGAGTCGAGAATGCGCAGCCCCTCCTCTGCTTCCCCCCGTGTCAGGTTGAGCGCGGGTAACAGTCGAAGAATGCTCGCGCCCGCCGGGATGACCAGCATTCCCGCCGCGTGCAACAAGTTGGTCAATCGCAACGCCTGCGACTTGCTCGGATCGCCCGGCAGATTCGGAATCGCCGCGGCAAACTCGATGCCGATCATCAGGCCGAGGCCGCGGACATTTTGGATGATACCCGGATACGTTTGTGCCAGCTTCGCCAATCCAGCCATGAGAAATTCGCCCGCACTCCGGGCATTTGCTTCCAGCTTCTCGCGCTCGATTACTTCCAGAATTTTCAGCGCCACCGCGCAGGCCAGCGGCGATCCGCCGTAAGTCGTGCCATGCGTTCCAGCGCTCAACAGGTCGGCGTACGGCGCACGCACCCAGAACGCGCCCATCGGGAAGCCGCCGCCGAGCGACTTGGCCATCGAAATGCCGTCGGGTAGAAATTCCGGTAGCGCAGACATCCCTGTCTGCGGGTTCACGGAGCTTCCCAGCTCCGTGTTCCTGTCGCTGGCGGCAGGGATGCCGCCAGCACTCGCAGGCTGGGAAGCCTGCGCTACGCCTTCCAGAATGCGCTGGAAGCTTTGAAATCGTCCGGTCCGAAAATGTCCGCATTGCACGCTGTCCATGAGCAGCAGCAGCTTCTTCTCATCACACAACGCCCGCAGGCCGAGCAGATATTCCGGCGTCGCAGGCGTCACGCCGCCTTCGCCTTGGATGCCCTCAATCATGATCGCTGCCGTCGCCGGCGAAATCGCACTTCGCATCGCGGCGAGATCGTTAAATGGCACATGCCGGAAGCCCGTCACCATCGGCTCAAAACCTTTCTTCACCTTGTCTTGGCCGGTGGCCGCAATGCCCGCCAGCGTCCGGCCATGGAACGAGTTGATCGTGGTGAGGACTTCAAAGCGGCCCTCCTCGTGGCCAAACTTGCGCGCGAGCTTGAACAACCCCTCGTTTGCCTCCGCGCCGCTGTTGCAGAAAAAACATTTACCCGGCCCCAAGAGTTCAACCAGCGCCTGCGCCAGCCGGCCCTGCGGCTCCTGATAATACAGATTGGAAATGTGAACGAGCTTCTTCGACTGCTCCACGAGCGCCTCGGTGATGGCCGGATGCGCGTGGCCAAGCGCGCACACCGCGATGCCGCCGCCAAGATCGAGGTAACGCCGGCCATTCACGTCAAAGAGATAACTCCCCGATCCGTGACTGAGCGCGAGATCGAAGCGCCCATAGCTAGGCACGACGTTCTTGGTAAACAACTCGCGGATCGTCTCGAACTGGTTGCGGACGATCGGCGGCGGTGTGGGCACGATTTCTTTCATGTTGCGGGTGTCAACACGCCAAAGGTGCGACCTGAAAGCAAGCAAACTCGCGCGCAAGCCGGATCTTTCTCGGGCGTTGAACCGCCCCCACCAACCGCTGACGAGTGCCGGACCAATATTTTCTTCGCGCCCTCCACGGGTTGCCGCTAACCTCCGGTCATGCACAGCCGACCCAGAGCCACCGAAGGCGCGGATGCCGCGAACTTCGCCGAAACTTTTTCCCGCGTCCGTGGTTTCAATTCCCCAAGGAGATAATGATGAATTGGCAATCCGCCCGTGAAATTTACCAAAAGATCGCCGCCAACATCGGCCAAGTCATGCAAGGTCAGTCGGCGGCGACACGCAAGCTGCTCGCCGCGCTGGCCAGCGGCGGCCATGTGTTGCTTGAGGATTTCCCCGGCACGGGCAAGACCACGCTCGCCAAGGCGCTGGCCCGTTCGATTGACGCCCGGTTCAAGCGGGTGCAGTTCACGCCCGACCTGCTGCCGTCGGACATTCTCGGCGTTTCCATCTTCAACCAGCGCGAGCAAGAGTTTCAATTCCACGAAGGGCCGGTGTTCACCAACATCCTGCTCGCCGACGAAATCAACCGCGCCTCCCCGCGCACGCAGTCGGCCCTGCTCGAAGCCATGGGCGAAGCGCAGGTGAGTGTGGACGGCGAGCGCCGGCACCTCGCCGAGCTTTTCTTCGTCGTGGCCACGCAAAACCCGGTGGAGTTTCGCGGCACATATCCGCTGCCCGAAGCACAGATGGACCGGTTTGCGATGCAATTCACCCTCGGTTACGTGCAACCCGCCGAGGAAGTCGCGGTGCTGACGGCGCAGGCCAGTAACCATCCGCTCGACAAACTGCAACCCTGCGTCACGCTGGCCGACGTGGTGGGGCTCAAGCACGCGGCGCAGAACATTCGGATCAGCGAGGAACTCAAGCGCTATGTCGTGGACCTCACGGGCGCGACGCGCACGACCACCGGCGTGCAACTCGGCGCCAGCCCGCGCGCCTCCATCGCATTGATGAAGGCCGCGCAAGCGCTGGCGCTCTTTGACGGGCTGGAATTCGTGACGCCGGAGCAAATCCAGGAGTTGGCGCTGCCGGTCATCGCCCATCGGTTGGTGATGGAGCCGCAGGCGCGATTTTCCGGACTGACGGCGCGGGGCGTGGTTGAAGGCGTGGTGAAGAAAATCAAAGTGCCGGCGTGAAGGGGCGAATGGAGAAGCCAAAATGAAGAATGAAGAATCAGTTTCGGTTGGTGGCCGCCATCCAACGGAGATTTCTTCCGGCTTCGTTTTTCCATCGTCATTCGGCGGGGCATCGCGATGAACCTCGCCCTCAGACTGCTCTACCGTGCCGACCGGGTCTTCTCGTGGTCAAAGTATTGGACCCTGCGGCGGTTCACGCGCCCCGGCCAGGCCGTGTTGGGCGCAGTGATGGCGGCCGCGTTCATGGGTCTGGACACGGAAAGCTCGGTGGGCTATCAGGCGTTCACGTTGTTGCTCGCGCTGCTGCTGGTCGCGGTGCTGTCCGGGTTTCGTTTCAAAGCGCGGTTCACCGTCGAACGCTTGCTGCCGCGTTTCGGCACCGTGGGGCAGACGCTCAACTATCGGATCGCCGTCCAGAGTCTCATGGCCTACCCGCAGTCCGGCCTGGCCCTGATCGAAGACCTCGCCGATCCGCGCCCGTCATTCAACGATTGGAAAGATTACAAGCTCGACGAAACCAAGCACGTCCGTCCGTTCCGCTTGAATCAGCGGGGACGCCGCACGCCGTTCAAGTTCGCGACGGTGAAGGAGGTCCCCGTGCCATCCCTGGCCATGAATCAACCGGCGGAAGTCTCGGTGGAATTCACGCCGTTGCGGCGTGGCATCGTGCATTTCGCCGGCGTGACCCTGGCCCGGCCGGATCCGCTCGGGCTGTTTCGCGCCCTGCGGATCATTCCGCTGCCGCAATCCATGTTGATTCTGCCAAAGCGCTATGGGTTGCCGCCGCTCGCGTTGCCGGGGGCGATGAAATATCAACCGGGCGGCGTGGCGCTGGCGACGAACATCGGGCAGAGCGACGAGTTCGTGGCGCTCCGGGATTACCGGCGCGGCGATCCACTGCGCCACATTCATTGGCGAAGCTGGGCCAAGACCGGCAAACCCATCGTGAAGGAATTCGAGGACGAGTTTTTCGTGCGACACGCCCTGATCCTCGACACGTTCACCGAACGCCCGCACAGCGAGGTGTTCGAGGAGGCGGTGTCCGTGGCCGCATCGTTTGCCTGCACGGTGCTGACCCAGGAATCGCTGCTGGATTTACTGTTCGTCGGGCCGCAGGCGTATTGCTTCACAGCCGGTCGCGGCCTGGCGCACGCGGATCAGATGTTGGAAATCCTGGCGTCGGTGTGTCCGTGTCACGCGCAGCCGTTCGCCATGCTGGAGCAACTGGTGCTGAACCATGCGAACGCGGTGAGCGGTTGCATCTGCGTGCTGCTGGCGTGGGATGAGGCACGACGCCGACTCGTTGAAAAATTAAAAGTCCTCGGGCTGCCGGTGCTCGTGCTGGTCATCCGGCAGCCCGGCGAAATCCAGCCCCTCGATCCCGGCCCGATGCGCGATGAACCAGACCGCTTGCACGCACTGGAAATCGGGCGGATCCAGGAACAACTGGCGAGGCTAAGATGAGTTGCAAGTTGAAAGTTGAGTTGGTAGGGCGCGTCACTCCGTGCGCGCCGCTCAGGGATCGGATGGGCATCGGCGCGCACGGAGTGACGCGCCCTACCTTGGAAACATGAAACCGCCGCCGCTTCTTCTCGGCGCTGCGCTGCTCTTCTGGGGCTGGCAGTCGGGGTTTCTCGTCGTCGGCGCGGTGATGGCGGCCATTCTGGAAAGCGCACGGATCGTCCGGACGCGGTGGGAATTCTCGGACGAGGACTTCAGTCGCGTTTGGACGTTCTGCGCACTGTTGCTGCTGGCGTCGGCGCTGTATGCGTTCACGGCCAACGAAGGGCCGGCCAGCTTCGGCGGCTTTTTCTCCGACGCGAATCCGATCACCACCACGCGGGCCAGCTCGGCGACCGCCCGAACGGCGGGGGCGATGATGCGGTGGTTGCCGATGATCTTCTTCCCCTTTCTCGCCGCGCAAACCTTCAGCACGCGCGAGGCAATTCCGTTGACCGTCATTTCACTCATCGCGCGCCGCCGTTGGAAAAAGCTCACGCCCGCCGACAA
>CAYHFK010000239.1:6438-7686 GCA_964355895.1 uncultured Bifidobacterium sp.
CCCAAACCCGGCAGCGCGCCGCCCGAATACTTGCGCGAAGCGAGTTATCGCCTGTTCAAATCGCCCGGCTGGTTTGCGGGGAGTTCCAAGGATGACTTTGAAATCGTCGCCGAAGACCCGCCGAACAGCGCTTCCTGGCCCCTGCTGCCGGGCAAGACCAACCCCGCCAGCGTCAACATCGCGTGTTATCTCGAAGGCACCAGCACCAACGGATCGCCGCAGGGACTCTTGCCATTGCCGACCGGCAGCGGACGGCTGGAAAATCTTCCGGTTTTCGTGCTGCAAAAAAACAGCGCGGGGGCGGTGGTCGCGGAAGGTCCCGGCGTCGTGTTGTTCGACGCGCTATTTGGCCCCGGCCTGACGATGGATGCGCCTCCGTCCGGCAATCCCGAAACGAGTGAAGACTTCAACGTACCGGAAGCGGAACAGCCCGCGCTGGATGCGGTGATTGAGGAATTGCAACTGCGCGGCAAGCCGTTGGCGCAAGTGCTGCCGGCGTTGGGTGGATACTTTGCGGACAAGTTCACTTACAGCACCTGGCAGGGACGGGCTCGCGGCGCGCCCGGCACCACGCCGCTAAGCCGGTTCTTGCGGGAAACCCGGAAGGGCCATTGTGAATATTTCGCCACGGCCACGGTGTTGTTGTTGCGCCGCCTCGAAATTCCCGCGCGCTATGCCGTCGGCTACGCCGTGCATGAACCGTCCGGCAGCGGCTACGTGGTGCGGTTGAGCGATGCGCACGCGTGGTGTCTGGTCTGGAACGAAGCGCGACGAACGTGGGAGGACTTTGACACCACGCCGGCGTCGTGGATCGCGGAGGAAGCGAAGAACCGGTCGCCGTTCCGATGGCTGTCCGATGTGTGGTCGCGCCTCAAGTTTGAGTTCGCGAAATTTCGCTGGGGTCAAAGCAAACTCCGGCAATATCTCCTTTGGATCATGATTCCCGGGCTGGCGCTGTTGCTCTATCAAATCATCTTCCGGCGCGGTCGCCGACGGCAGGCCGGCAAGCGAACCGACCAGGCCTTCATCACCCAATGGCCGGGGCTGGACTCCGAGTTTTACCAACTGGAAAAGCAAATCGCCGGACGCGGCGTCCCGCGCAAGCCGAGCGAACCGTTGAACGAATGGCTACGACGTGTGGCGGAAAATCCTGCGCTCGCCGGCTTGCAGGAGCCGCTGCGGGCGTTGTTGCGCCTGCATTATCGCTACCGCTTCGATCCGCCCGGTTTGAGTGACGCCGACCGGGAG
>CAYHFK010000240.1:0-7626 GCA_964355895.1 uncultured Bifidobacterium sp.
AGCGGATAGCAGCCACTCTTCAAGCCATTGCGGGGCGCGGTGGTGCAATCGCTGAAGGTGCGGCAAATCAACTTGGGCGTCAGCGCGCCTTTCGTGGTCGCATCGGCGGGCATCTCCGGGTAACTCAACACCATTCGACCCAGGCCAACCATGTCCGTCCAGCCGTGGCGTACGACGTATTGGGCGACGTGCGGCAGGTATTCCTGCAAGTAGCTGTAAGCGGTGCCGATGATGACCGGAGGGCGGATGGCGGAGGGCGGAAGTCGGACTTCTGGCTTCGGACTTCCGGCTTCGGCTTGGAACCGTGAGGCCAAATGCTGTTTCACCTGCCGCGCCACGTTGATCTGCCGGGCCACATCAATCAACGGATCGTACGCGGGCTGGTAGCCGTCGCTCGGCGGATACGCAGCGGGCCGCTGGATGTGGGGATTGTAGTAAGGCGAACCCGCGCTCAGGTTCAGAATCTTCACCCCGAGTTGCCCGCACAGTTCAGCGAATTGGAATGTCTCGGTCAGGTCGTATGCCACCGGATCGCTCTGATTCACGCCAAAACCGTAGCGATACGGCAGGCAATGCGAGAAATCTTCCGGCGCTCCCGGCCCCGGTTTGCCCGGCTCGGCGCGGGCCGGGTCGGGCTTGAACGGCACGAAATCAAACGCGCTCAGGCGCACGCCGATCTCGACCGGGTTTCCGCTCGCCCGGATGCCCGAGATGATGTCGCGCAGAATCCGCGTGCGGTTCTCGAAGCTGCCGCCGAACTTGCCGGGCCGTGTGTGTGCGCCGAGGAATTCGTGCAGCAGGTAGCCGTGGCAATGCTTGATGTCCACGAAGTCCGCGCCGACGGCCCACGCGATCTTTGCCGCGCGGATGTAGCTCTGGATCAGTTCCTCAATCTCCGAATCCGTGAACATCTGCGCATCGCTGGTGACGTTGAACTTGCGGTCGAGGATGGGATGCCGGAAGGCCACGCGCGGCTCCAGGCGCTGCTTGTCCGTCGGCTTGCAGAACCGCCCGGAGTGCGTGAGTTGAAAACCGATGACCAAATCATCCATCTTTCCGTAGCGTTCTTGATGCGCCTTCACCAGTGTTTCACGCAGCGACGCGAGGCCCGCCTGGTTTTCCTCGACGAGGATGATCTGGTTCGGGTTCGCGCGACCGTCCGGGCGAACCGCCATGGCTTCACCGCCGTAAATCATCTTCGCCCCGCTCTCACCGAAGCGCTGCCAGCGTCGGCGCACGTCGTCCGTCACGCCGCCGGTCGTCGTCGCGTCCCAACCTTCCATCGGGTGAATCGCCCAGCGATTGCCGATGCGTTTACCATTGATGGTGACATCGTCAATCGGCTGCGCCAGCGGCGAATCCGCGCCCGTGGCGATTCGATCTTCACACGGCAAATCGAGTTCGAGCGACGCAACGTGTTTGCGAAAATCATCCACCGTCTTGAGCGAAGGAATGCGTGTAAGTTTGAACGGTTCGGACATAATTTAACTGTCGGAGACGAGGTAACGAGTCTCTAACTGTGGTTTTAGAATGAGACTCCTCACGTCGTCGCCTTACGGCTTGGCCGGCACCCCACCGAAGAACGTCAGATAAACCTCGCCGCGGGCTTCGCGGAGAATCAGCAGCGCCAGTTCCCGCAGATGATAATCGCCCCACATGGAGCTTTCGCCATTCGGCACGCTCTGGCCGGGCGCGATGTAATCCCAGCCGTTAGGACGATGATACACCGAATGCAGCAGCAATCCTTGATGCTTCGGGTCGGTGGCAAGGTAGGGTTCGCTGAACAAAGTGCGCGCGACGGACAAACCGGCCTGACGGTAGCGCCGACCAAGTTTGCTTTTCGGATCACGTTGCAGAATGAAATTGCCGAGACGGATCAAACCTTGCGATGCAATAGCTGCGGCGGAGCTGTCCACTGGCTCGAACTGGTTGAACGGATCAGCGGGCTGGTTCAAATAGTTCGCGGGCAGGCGATGCAGATTTGGCGCGCCCGTGTCCCACATCGGAATGCCGTCGGCGCAGGAGTTGGCAAGATAGAAATCGGCCGTGGCAATCGCGGCGGCCTCAAAGATCGTGATGGCATTTTCAAGAACCCGCTCACTGCACCCCTCCACTCCCGAACGCAAAAACTCCGTCTGCTCGGCAAAGCCACAGATCGCCCACGCCAGTCCGCGCGTCCAGGTGCTGAACGGCGAGTAACCCTGCTGCGAATTGGGACAACGAAAGACGCCGCTGGCGGTGTTGAACACGGCTTCATGCGCGGTGCGACCACACACATCATACCCGTCCCGACCCGTCCCGAAGTAAATCGAGTAGCGGGCTGTATTAAAGCCATGCTCAAACAAACGATGCAGCAAAGATATTTTCTCGTCCTGCTCGCCCATCAACGCGTGACCAA
This sequence comes from uncultured Bifidobacterium sp., assembly GCA_964355895.1. Taxonomy (GTDB): domain Bacteria; phylum Verrucomicrobiota; class Verrucomicrobiia; order Limisphaerales; family JADLHS01; genus JADLHS01. The sequence continues at coordinate 2,399 of CAYHFK010000240.1, forward strand.
GTTGATGAGCAATTGCGAGCGAGCGGCAGGAACGGATCGTATCCACGAACAGCGAGTGCGGGCCGTTGAAGCTGTGGATGAAGCCTGTGCCGTCAGCGAGCTTCGTCCAGCGCGCCGCCTGCACCGCGCCGCTGACCTTAAGCGCTAGTTCGTAGAAATTTTTCTCGTCCTCGTTGTGGGGAATTTTCCCCTCACGCATCAATCGCAGCAGATTGCCGTAGGTGGAGACGTTGTTGAATCCGTGGTCATGCACGCCAATGTGCGACACATGCGACGCCATGTGGTCAACGGTGCCGCGCCGACCGATCGCCAGGAACCGCTCGTCGCCCATCGCGTCGAATTGCAGCAGCGCCGAGCCGTATTGAAAGCCCTGCGTCCATTCCGTCCAGCCGCGCGAGGTGTATTTGCCCTTCACCGTGAACACTGGCGTTCCCTTTTCCGGCTTCCAGGATTTTTCGAGGCTCAGGATTTTCTGGCCGGACAGGTCGAACACGCGCTCGATCTGCGGCACGAGTTTCTTCGCGGTCAGGTTGGAATCAATTCTGATGGCCATGTTCTCTATTCGTAGGAGACGAGGTAACGAGTCTCATTCTTTCAATTGGTGATTGGCTGTTGGCAGTCCGGGAATTTAGTCAGAGACTCCTCACGTCGTCTCCTACAATCTGCGGAGGTGGAACCCGCCATCCACGTTAATGACTTCGCCCGTGCTGAACGGAAACCCATCGCTCGCAATGGCGGCGACCGCGCGACCGACGTCTTCGGGCGTGCCCCAGCGTTGGATGGGCGTCAACCCATCGGCGATGAGCTGGTCGTATTTCTCCTTCACCGCTCCGGTCATGTCCGTCGCGATGACGCCGGGGCGAATTTCATAGACGTTGATTCCGTGTTCCGCGAGCCGTGATGCAAACAGCGGGGTAAGCATGGCGAGCGCGGCTTTGCTCACGCAGTAGTCTCCACGATTCGTCGAGGCGGTGTAGGCGGAAATGGAAGAGATGGTGATGATCTTCGGACGATAGGAACACGCCGAATCGGAGTTCGGCGCTCCGCATTGCTCGATCATCCACTTCGCTGCGAGTTGGGTCAGGAAGTACGGACCTTTGACATTGATCGCCATGAGCCGGTCAAAGCTCTCCTCGCTCGCTTCGAGAATGTCCGCGCGCACGTCCGGCGCAACGCCGGCGTTGTTCACCAACAAGTCGAGTCGTCCCCATTTCTCTCGCGTGAACTCAATCAGCCGTTTTCGGTCGGCGCTCTGGCTGATGTCGGCCTGGCAAACTTCGGCGCGGATTTGTTTTCCGCCTGCCTTCGCCACCGATACACAATCTTTGGCTGTCTGCCTTGCCGCCGCCGTGTTCTGCGCGTAGTTGATCACAAGATCATGGCCGAGCCGGGCCAGAGCCAGCGCGATGCCCCGGCCAATGCCCCGGGATGCGCCGGTGATGAGTGCCACTGGTTTCACCCGCCGAAACTAGGGCTTTCCCGGCGGGAGGAAAATGATTTTGTTTGCTCGAACCGGGGCCGTTGGGCGGTCGCCCTTGGACGGCGAATCGTCAAATTGTGTGATATTGCTGTTGAGCGCAGCCGGCGCTTTCGCTAACTCTTTCCCCGCATGTTGCACGTTTGTGTTTCTTTTGGTCGCCGTCGGCGCCCCGATCTTCTGATCGGCGGGGGGGGCGGCGCGCGTAACCATCGGTTCCCGCCGAACGGGAATCCGGCGCTCCCCGCATGAGCGAGTTCATTGGCCGGCTTCATCCGCTGCTGGTGCATCTGCCCATCGGCTTTCTGGTGCTGCTCGGAATCTTCGAGGTGCTGGCGCGGCGTCCCCGGGGGCAAAATCTGGCGGCGGCCATCCGGGTGATCCTCATCCTCACGCTTCCCGTTTCGTTGGCGAGCATCGTCTGCGGCTGGTTGCTGGCGGACAGTGGCGATTACGATGGGGGATCGCTCTTCTGGCATCGCTGGCTTGGTACGGGCCTGGGCCTTGCCTGCGCCGGGTTGCTCGCATTGCATTGGCGCAGGCAGTTGCGGATTTATCGCTGGGCGCTCGCCGTCACGCTGGGATTGCTCGTCGCGGCCAGCCACTTCGGCGCCTCGCTTACGCACGGGAACGATTTTCTTTCCTGGCCCAAAGCGAAATTGTCAGGCAGCCAGGCAGGCATGACCGGTGATTTGGCGACGCAGTTGTTTCACGCGGCGGTGATTCAACCCATCTTCAAGCAGTCTTGCGTGAACTGCCATGGCCCGAACAAATCCAAGGGCGGTCTGCGGCTCGATACGGCGGCGAACTTGTTGACCGGCGGCGATTCCGGCTCACCAATTGAGCCGCCGGGCGCGACCCAGAGTCTTCTGGGCAAACGGCTCGCGCTGCCCTTGGAGGTTGAAGAGCACATGCCGCCCGACGGCAAACGGCAATTGTCGGCCAACGAACTGACGCTCGTGCGCTGGTGGCTCGATGCCGGCGCCCCAACGGACAAGACGGTTCAGGAGTTGAATCCGCCACCGCAGATTCTAAAAATCCTTGGTGCGCCGACCAAAACACCTGTCATCGAACCGGCGAAAAACCAATGAACTCTCCCCTCGCTCCGAATCTGAGGCCAGCGGACCACGTTTTATCATGCTGCACAGTGAATTGATTCCCGCCGCCGAACGCGGCTCGCGCCGCCTGATGGTGATGCTGCATGGGCTGGGCGACAGCATTGAAGGTTATCGTTGGATGCCCGAAGCGATGCGCCTGCCGTGGCTGAATTATCTGCTCGTCAACGCGCCGGACGATTACTACGGCGGATTTTCCTGGTATGACCACACCGGCGATCACGCGCCCGGCGTGCTGCGCAGTCGCAAGCTGCTGTTTGATTTGCTCGACGACCTGCGCTCGCGCGGCTACCCGACGGAACAGACGACGCTCGGCGGGTTTTCGCAGGGCTGCCTGATGGCCCTGGACGTCGCGTTACGCTACCCGCATCGGTTTGCGGGCGGCGTCGGCATCAGCGGCTATGTTTTCGAGCCGGAGAAAGTCTTGCAGGAACTTTCACCGGTGGCGCGCGAACAACGCTTTCTCGTCACGCACGGGACGTTTGATCCGGTGGTCCCGTTCGAGAAAACGCGCCCGCAGATCTTGCAACTGCAAGCGGCGGGCCTCCGCATCGAGTGGCGCGAGTTCGCCAAGCCGCACACCATCGCGGGCGAGGAGGAGCTGGGCGTGATCCGAAAATTTGTGCGCGCCGGCTTCGCGGAGGTTGTGGGGGCGTAGCCGACGCGCGTCACCATTAAATCCGCACCTGCCGATACGCGCCCGGCAGCCAGTCCTGCTGCGGCCGCGGCTGCCCGGCGGGCGGCCAGTCCATCGCGTCGTTCACCACGGCGCGCATTTTATCGAACCACCAGGCCGCGCGGGCCAGGCGATTTTCCCGGCGCGCAATCCGCGTCGCCGGCTTCCCGCCGCCGAATCCGAGTTCCAACTGTTGGTCTGTTGTCATAAATGCCTTTCTATTTACGATCCCAGTTTGGCCGGTGGGGTCGGACAAAAACGGTCTAAGGCAAAAGATTCTGGAAAAAAGTTTTCGACCGAAGTTCCGCGGGGTGAGGAGCTATTTTGGAACGTGGCAGGCCGCGATGATGCCGGCCATGCCCGGCAGGGGTTTGGCTGTCAAAGTTCCAAGTGGAAAGGGCTGCAACATGGGAAAGGCTGGGTAAATTGCGCTTGCGACTATTGCTGCATCACCTCCGGCTATCTGCATGATTGACCCGAAGGGGTTTGTGAACCGGTTGGCCGCCGTATATCGCACGGGAGAAGGAAATGGCCATCGCCTGAAGGAATTCAGGCTCGCCTCACAGCCTCAATGTCAGCCTGACGGAACCTCAGATCGGAACGATGCCGTTGGCGTGCGTGGCGTGCGAGTAGAAGCGACGCGTCGTCGTTTGGCGGTGGGGGGGCGACGCCCTTGTTGCCGGACTTCTGGAGGCAAACGGTTTGGTGCGGTCGGGAGGATGCGCCGGGGGCGGCGCATTCATCCTGTGGCAATGAGGCGTCGCCGCTACCCGCCGCGACCTCAACCGCATCGTTCCGCTGATTAGCAGCTTGGATTCACTGGTTGAGAAATCGCTGTCGCGGCGTTCTCATTTTCCGGCCGCACCAGGCTTTAATCCGCGCAGATGTTCATCAAACCAATCCGCAAAGATTTCCTCGTCTTTGATCATCTCGGGCCAGCCGTGAACTTTGCCCGCACGCACAATCAACTTCGCCGTCGCGCCCGCCGCCTGGCTCCGTTCGACGAACTTTTCCGCCTGGTAAATCGGCACGAGCTTGTCCGCGTCCCCGTGAATGATGAGAACGGGCGGTTGGTTCGAGTGGACGAAGTAAATTGGCGAAATGTCGCGGCCCAGCTTCTGCCGCTCTTCGGCCGTATCGGATCGCGGGCCGAAGCCGGATTTGAAATCCTTCAGCGTGCCGACGCCCACCGCGTCCTCGCCGGGTTGGCCGTAATTCAGAAAATCGGTTGGCGGAAAAAAGCAGGCTACACACTGGACCACGCTGCTTTCACGATCAACCGGGTTCTTGGCATTCGGATCGCCCGGCGTGCCCTGCACCGCCATCGTGAGCGAGAGATGCCCGCCGGCGCTGCCGCCGGTGATGCCGAGCTTGTTGGGGTCAACGCCGTATTTCGCCGCGTGGTGCCGGATGAAACGGATCGCCCGATGAATGTCCGGCACGATTTCCGTGATGGTGAACTTCGGCTGCGAACCATGCACCACGGCAAAAACCGCGTAACCCCGATTCAGCAACGGCTGGAAATTGGCCGGGTTGATCGCCTCGTGCGAGGAAAACCATCCGCCGCTCACCATCAGCACAATGCCGAACCCATTGGGTTTGGCCGGCTGAAACACATCCAGCGTGAGCGCCGTCCCGGATTTGCGGCCGTAGATCACGTCTTCGATTCGGGTGAACGGCTGCGCATTGGTCGGTTGCGCCAGCACCGCCGTCGCGGCGAAGACACAGTAGATTCCGAGGGCGAGAAGTTTTTTCATGCAGGTATGGGTTGCGGGTCTGGTCGGTCGGTCGGCCATGTCAGGTTTCGCACTGGTCACCTGCTGGATACGCCAACTCATCTGCGCTGTAAATCGAAATGCACCGGCCCCGGAAGGTTTTGCGCGTGCCGCCGCGCTAACGGGTGGTCAATTCTTCCAGCTTCGCTTGCGCCTTGCCACTGGCGATAACCGCCGCCGCCAGC
>CAYHFK010000241.1:0-7592 GCA_964355895.1 uncultured Bifidobacterium sp.
AGCCGATCCCAGCCTGCGTTACATCCATCGGCGCATGGGCGACGCGGACTTCTATTTCGTCTCGAATCGTTCGAACGACTGGTGCGGGGCAACCTGTTCGTTTCGCGTGACCGGCAAAGTCCCGGAACTGTGGAATCCGCTCACGGGCGAAATCCGGCAACCGTTGGTTTACGATGAGCGCGACGGCCGGACGGTTCTGCCTTTGTGGCTGGAGCCGGCAGGCTCCGTATTCGTTGTGTTTCGGGAGCCAGCGACCGCCCGCACCCGTGCCAATCGGGTCATCGCCGTGAGCCGCGATGGCCAGGAAGTTTTGCCGGACCAAGGACATTCATTGCATGCACCACCGGCGTTCGATCTGGTTGGCGGACCAGGCGAGGCCATGCGCTTGCAGGCAAGGGAGCCTGGACAATACGAACTGAAGACAGCGTCCGGCACAACCCGCACCGCCACCTTCACGGCATTGCCACCGCCCGTGGAACTGACGGGACCATGGCAGGTCCACTTTCAGCCGGATCGCGGCGCGCCGGATCCCGTCACGTTTGATCCGTTGATTTCCTGGAGGAAGCACAGCGACCCGGGCGTGAAATACTTTTCTGGCCACGCGACGTATCGCAAATCGTTCGACTGGGTTTCGGAGAAATCGTCAATCGCAAATCGTCAATCGCAAATCTTCCTGGACCTCGGACGCGTCGAGGTGATTGCTGAAGTGAAACTGAACGGCAAGGACCTCGGAGTTCTCTGGAAGCCGCCCTTCCGCGTCGAGGTGACCGATGCGATGCAGCCCGGCGAGAATGTGCTCGAAGTAAGAGTGGTCAATCAGTGGGTCAATCGAATGATCGGCGACGAGCAGTTGCCGGAGGACGGCGAGCGCAATCCCGAGGGCACGCTCAAGCAATGGCCGCAGTGGTTGCAGGATGGTAAACCCAGTCCGACCGGCCGCTCCACGTTCACGAGCTGGCGGCTCTGGAAGAAGGACGCGCCGCTGGTGGAGTCGGGCTTGCTCGGACCGGTGAAACTGCTGACGGCTCAGACCATCACCCCGAAGTGAGAAGCATTGAAAAAACGCGGGCCGGCGAATCTTCTTGTCCGCCAGAAAAACCCGCGTAATGCTTTCAACCAATAGACACGCCAACCAAACTTCAAGCCATGAAACAACCGTTCACCAATTGCGCGGCCTGCGCTCGTGACCCATTGGAGTCACTTGTCCCCGGCCCTCCCGACGGCGCCGTTGCCAATCGTCGCGCAAGGAGACGATGGGCGGCTTTTACGTTGATCGAGCTCCTCGTCGTCATCGCGATCATCGCCATCCTGGCGGCGATGCTCCTGCCGGCGTTGTCGTCGGCCAAGGAAAAGGCCCGGCGCACGGGTTGCGTGAACGCTTTGCATCAATTGGGACTCGCCTTGCAAATGTATGGCGTTGATAACAATGACAAGCTCCCCCAAGGCAACCGAGACGACGGCATTTCGCACACGATCTGGATCAGCACGAACACCTTCAACGCCATCAAACAGTACAGTGGCACTAACATGAGCAGTTGTCCGAGTTTGGAGGGGACTTTTCAGTACCCCGTGCTCGGTATCGGACGGGTGATCGGTTACAGCTACAACGGCGGCCACAAGAAGCCGGCGACCGGTTGGTCGGGCGAGCCGAAGCCACAATGGGTTTCCCCGCAAAAACTGACCGACAATCCGACCCTGACCCTTGCCTGCGACCTGAATGCATGGGCTCCTGGGGATTTATGGGTGATCGCTCCTCACTGCCGGGGTGGAGCATTCAAAAAAGGAGGTTTTCTACTCGTTTATATGCCTACTGCGACCACGTCCAAAGCGGCCGGCGCCCTGGGTGGCAACAGCCTGTTGCTCGATGGCTCCGTGAGCTGGAAGAACATCAATAGCATGAGCAACTACTGGGCGGCCCCGGGCGGCGGATATTTCAATGCCTGGTAACGCGAAGGCCACCAATCCAACCTCACATGAACACTTCACTTATTCGCTTCTCGTTATTGACCGTCGCCTTTTCCGCTGCCTTGCAACTCGTCGCCGCCGAAACCAGCCAGGTGAAACCAGCCCTCACCGTCGAGAGTGATTCGCTGCGCCTGGTCGTCGGGGCCAACGCGCACACCCTTGAGTTCACCGACAAATCCTCCGGCACGAATTACGCCCCCAAAAACCCCACGGTTGCCTTCGCGCGGGTGAAGAAAGCCGGGAAGTTTTTTGAGGCGACGGCGGCAGCGCTGACCGATGGTCGCCTGGTTCTCGAATTCGGCGGCGCGGGCGTCAGTGCCGCGCTCAAGGTTATCGGCGCGAAGCACAGCGTCACGGTCGAGGTGCTCTCGGTCACCGGCGACGGCGTGGAGGAATTCGTGTTTGCCGACGTGCCGCTCACCTTGAAGGGCGCGGAGGCGGAACCGTTCGCCGCGTGCGCGCTGGCGTTGAATCTTCAGACGAACGTGCGCGAGTTGCCGCGTGCGTCGAGCCGGCTGGAGGCGAGTTGTTATCCGCGCTTCGGTTTCGCCGGCGCGAAGGTTGCATTGATCGGCTGCCCGCAGAAGGAACTGCGGCGCGTGCTTCAGGAAGTCGTGACCGCCGCGCCGGACCTGCCACATTCGCCGATTGGCGGTCCGTGGGCGCTGGACGCGGAGATCAACCAAGGCTCCTACCTGTTCAACTTCTCGGACCTCTCCGAGGAAAAGGCCGACGATTGGATCAAACTCGCGCGCAGTCTGGGGCTGAACCAGATTGATTTCCACGGCGGCGGCTCGTTCCGCTTCGGCGATTGCGAACCGAATCCGAAGACGTATCCGAATGGACGCGCGAGCCTCAAGGCCGTGGTGGACAAACTCCACGCCGCCGGACTCAAGGCCGGGTTGCACACCTACGCGTTCTTCATGGACAAGAAATGCCCGTGGGTCACGCCCGTGCCGGATAAGCGTCTGGCCAAGGACGTGACGTTCACGCTGGCCGAACCGCTCGACGCCAGCACGAACAAGGTTTCGGTGTTTGTCACCGAGCCGACGGGCAACATGTCCGCCATCACCGGCTTCTTCGTGCGCAACAGCGTGACGCTGCACGTGGACGACGAACTCATCACCTATTCCGGCGCGAGCCAGACCGCGCCCTACGCCTTCACCAACTGTCAGCGCGGCGCCTGGGGCACGCGCGTGGCGCCGCATGCGAAGGGCGCGAAGGTCCACCACTTGAAGGAGTGCTTTGGGTTGTTTGTGCCGGACGGCGACACGACGATGCTGGCGGATGTGGCGGCCGCCACGGCGCGGACGTTCAACGAGTGCGGCTTCGATATGATGTATCTCGACGCGCTGGACGGCGAAGACATCCTCGGCGGCGGGGAGAACACCTGGCATTACGGCTCGAAGTTCGTGTTCGAACTCTGGAAGCGGCTCGACCATCCGGCGCTGATGGAGATGAGCACGTTTCATCATCACCTGTGGTATGTGCGCTCGCGGATGGGCGCGTGGGATCATCCGACCCGCAGCCACAAGCGGTTCATTGACATCCACAACGCCGCGAACGCCGATGGCCACCGGATGTTCCTGCCCATGCACCTCGGCTGGTGGGCCGTGAAAACCTGGACCGGGCCGCAAGGCGAACCGACCTTCGCGGACGACATGGAGTATCTTTGCGGCAAGGCGATCGGCAACAACGTCGGCTTCTCGCTCATGGGCGTGGACCCGGCGAAGTTCGCGAGGAATCCCGCGTTGCAACGGCTCGGCGGCATCACGCGCCAATACGAAGAGTTGCGTCACGCGAAGTATTTTTCGGAATCGGTGAAGGCCCGGCTGCGTGTTCCGGGAGATGAATTCACGCTCGACCAGTCACCCGACGGGAAATGGCAATTCCGGCCCGCGCGCTACGCGAAGCACAAGGTCGAAAGCCTCGACGACTGGACGGCGGTGTGGACGGTGACGAACATGTTCGCCGCGCAACCGCTGCGCGTGCGCCTGGAAGTTTTGATGTCGGCCGAGCCTTACGACGCCACCAACGCCATCGCGCTGGCCGAGTTCATAGACGCGAAAGAATTTCCCGACCGCACCCAGGCGAACGGCGTCTCGGCGACGCTTGAGCCGTCAACGAACCTCGTGAAAGCCGGCGCGTTGAGCGGGTTGATCTCAGCGACCAACACCCGGCCCTCGCCCCGTGGAGTAAGCCGGACCCCTCCCGGCGGCACCCCGGACCCCACTACTCCACAGGGCGAGCGCACCGCCACGTGGGCCAGCTTGGGCAAGACGTTCACGCCGCCGCTGAATCTCCGTGGCGAACGGGCGCTGGGCGTTTGGGTTCACGGTGACGGCCAGGGCGAAGTGTTGAACTTTCAATTGCACTGCCCAGCTCACGTCGTCGCGGGCATCGGCGAACATTACGTGGTGGTGGACTTCACGGGCTGGCGCTACTTCGAATTGATCGAACCCGAGGGCGAGCGGTATGCGAATTATTCCTGGCCTTACGGCAATGACTACGCCATCTACCGCGAGACGATTGATTACAAGCAGATCGAGAAGCTTAACGTCTGGATCAATAACCTGCCCGCCAACGGCACTGCGAAGTGTTATCTCAGCCCCATGCACGCCACGCCGCTGGTGAAGGCGAAAATCCGCAATCCGCGAGTGACGGTGGGCGACCGCACACTGCTGCTGCCGGTGGAAATGGAGAGCGGCAGCTACCTGGAATTCAACTCGCCGGAGGACTGCAAAATGTTCGGCGCGGATGGCGGCTTCCTCCAGGACGTGAAGCTCACCGGCGGAGTGCCGACGCTGGCGACCGGCGGCAATCAAATGCGTTTCGGCTGCGACAGTGCGCCGGGTGTAACCCCGCGCGTGCGAATCACCACCTCCACGTTCGGCGCACCGCTCGCTCCTTGAGCGGCCAAGCCGAACTCATCGCGGCTCTCGGGCGAACTAAAGAATGCGATATCCTGGCTCATCTCTCAGCCGGATCCATGCAGTTGGAAAACGGAGTCTGGCTTTAACGCAGAGGCACAGCGCGGCTCAAGCCGCAACCAACGGCGCGCGGCACTCCGGGCCGCAGCAGCCCGGCAGAATAATTGAGGGCAGAATAATAGGAGCGGAGAGGCAGATAATTGAAATGGGATATCATTATTCTGCCCTCAATTATTCTGCAATTATTCTGCCAGTAAGCGCAGAAACATTCGGGGCTCGTAAATTTTCCCGACCCGGTGCGGCCCGGAGTGCCGCGCGCCGGAAAATCCTCGCGGCCCGCAAAGACTCTGACGAATTGCAGTGCAGCGGTCACAGAGAGGCGCAGAGTGAAGCCGGCGAAGCACACCAAACGGTGAGTGCTGATTGGTTTGCCAACCGCTGCGCTCCTCCGCGTTCTCCGCGTCTCTGCGTTAAGTCCAGCCCAAGGTCAACGGCATGGGTCCGGCTCAGGTGTTTTTGGTCATTCCATGCGCTGCACTGCGCGTTAGGCATGTTGCTCCTGATCCTGATGGCCACGGGCTGCCAGCCTATCCACACGGCGCGCGCCCACCCGCAGGCCCGATTGGTTGGCACGCTCTGGTGGATGTCGCCCAAGGATCTCAATCGGCCGATCACGGCGTGGCAGACGGAATTGGATCAGTTGCAGGCTCTCGGCCTTCGCCTCCTGGTGCTGAACGGGCCATTCGTCGGCGAAAATCCGCCGGCGGGCACACCGGATCCGTTGGAAGCTTTTTTCGCCGAGGCCGACCGCCGTGGCCTGTCCATTTACGTCGACACCCTGGCCGCGCCGAACTGGTGGACGCTGACCGATCCCGCGACGGAAATTGCCCGGGCCCGCACGCGCGTCGAGGCGCTGGCCCGCCGCTACGGGAAGCATCCGTCCTTCACCGGCTGGTACCTTCCCTACGAATTGTATGTGATGTGGGATGCCCCAGCGGAGTTGATTGCGGCCTTGTACCGCGACATCTCCGCCGCTTGCAAACAAGTGTCACCCGACAAGCCGGTGATGATCTCCCCCTTTTTTATTTTGGATCAGGCGGGGTATCTCGGCAGTTTTCGGTGGGCTGCCCCCGCGGAGTATCAGCAATTCTGGACCGCGCTGCTCCAGCAAACCCAAGTGGATATTGTGGCCTTGCAAGACAGCGGCGAACATCTGTCCTGTTACACAATGGATGAGCGCCGGCCCTTTCTGGCGGCCATGAAGGCGGCCTGTGCGACCGCTCACAAAAAGTTCTGGGTTAATATCGAAGTGGGCGAATTGGGCGTCGAGAGTCTTTCGGCTTACACGAACCGATTCGGTTACAAAACTTCTGTCAACGATCCGAGGACAACGGCGGCCTGGCGGGGCATCGCCCCCGACAAATTGCGCCAAAAACTCGAGCTGGCCGGAGATTACACCGACACCGCCATCTCTTGGGGATACCAGCAGTTCATCCGGCCGGCACTCGGCCCCGAGGCAGAGCAACTGCACGAATCGTATCGGTCCATGTTGATGACCCGCAGGTTCTATATGGAACCACAACCGTGAGTTCCTCACGGCCGGGATGGTGGGGCGCGTGCCTTATGGAGCTAACAGCACGACATGCGGCGTGCTGACGGTCACGTCGCGCTGGTCCGTGATGGAGAGATAACAAACCAACGGCCGTTCGGCGGGAAGTCGGGCCGTGACCTTGCCGTTGGCCATGTCCGCCGGCACCGTTTTCCACAGCCGCTTCTGCCATTCGCCCGTCTCGCTCGTGTAGTTCAGTTCCGCTTTCGTCACCGGAACTTTGGAAGAGAAGGACGTTGTCGCCACGCCGTCCGTGATTTTCATCGGCTTCAACTTGGGCAGCGGGTCGTCGTTTTTCAGAACGCTGTCCACAAAACAATCCACTTCGCCGAAGGTCCAGATGTGACCGTGCGGCAACCGGACTTTCACGGACAAGGTCATCGGCCCTTTGACCTCAAGGTAGGATTTTTGATAACTGTCCAACGGATACGCGAAGTCGTTGGAGCCGTTGAGAAAGAGAATCGGGCAATTCACCCCGCTCAGATATCGGGAGGGATCAAAATAGTCCACCCACCGTTGCCGTTGGGATTCGCTCATTTTTTCAAAGCGAGCGAGCCAGGCGCTGTTGCCATTTAGAAAACCACAGCCATAAACCGGCACCGCCACTTTCAGCCGATCATCCAGTCCGGCGACGATGCAGGTCAAGTAGCCACCCCAACTGATGCCGGTGATGCCGATGCGGCTGCGATCCACCTCCGGTTGCGCCGCCAGGAGTGAATGCCCGCGCAGGACGGCGGCCACCGCGTGATACGTCCACATCTGGTTGGCCTCGGTCTCGGAGAAATCGCGGAACTTGTTTTCATCGTTCTGATCCGGGCCGCCATCGGGCAAGCGTCCGTCCGGGCCGTGGCCCGCCAAATCCATGGCCAGCGCCACGTAACCGCGTTTGGCCCAATGCTCGGCCCATTCGCGGAACGCCTTGCCACCGCCGCCATGCACGAGCAGCATCGCCGGAAACGGGCCGCTTCCCTGCGCTGGCCGGGCGTAATAAGCGAAGATGCGGGTCGGTTTTCCCTGAAAGGTTTCGCCGGCGTAATAGACTTCCTGGACCAGATTGGTGCGCGGTCCAAAGCTCGCCACCGGCACGG
>CAYHFK010000242.1:0-3266 GCA_964355895.1 uncultured Bifidobacterium sp.
TTTGGATGCTTGTCATGCCCGAGCATGTGAACGCGATGGCGGGGATGCTCGTCGTTGATCCGCTGACGCAACTGGTCAAGGTGGCGCTGCTGGCACTGACGGTTTTCACCGTCCTGATTTCCATCGAATCAAATTTCACCACTCACGTTGGCGAATACCTCGCGCTGATCCTGCTTGCGACCGTGGGCATGATGTTCATGGTCAGCGCCGAGGACATCCTGATGATTTTTGTGTCGCTCGAAATGACCAGCCTCTCGCTCTACATCCTCACGGCGTTCAACAAGCGGAATATCAAGTCGGCCGAGGCGGCGCTGAAATACTTTCTGTTCGGCGGGATGTCGGCGGCCTTCATGTTGTTTGGGTTGAGTTTGATTTACGGTTTGTCCGGCTCGACGAACCTGGGCGAAATCGCTGCGGCCTTGAAGGGCAGGGGACTCGATCCGTTGCTAATCGTGGCGATCGTGATGACCGTAATGGGTTTTGGCTTCAAGGTCGCCGCAGTGCCGTTCCATCTATGGGCGCCCGATGCCTACGAGGGGGCGCCGACCCCGAGTGCGGCGTTCATTGCGTCCGGCTCGAAGGTGGCGAGCTTTTTCATTTTCGCTCAGGTGATGATGATCGGGTTCAAAGGCGCGGAGGGAAGCGGAGCGTTTCGCAACTTTGATTCTGGCTGGGTGCCGACAATCGTCATCGTGGCGGGGTTGAGCTTGGTGCTGGGAAATCTCGCGGCGATTGTGCAGGACAACGTGAAGCGCTTGCTGGCGTACTCGGCGATTGCCCATGCGGGTTACGCCCTGCTGGGAATTCTGGCCAACAGCAACCAGGGCGTGGCGGCTTTGGTTTATTACGTGATCACCTACGGACTCACGACGGTTGGGGCGTTCGGCGTGGTGTCGGTGGTGGAGCAGGCCACCGGGGACTCGAAGCTTGGTGATTTCGCGGGTTTGAGCCGCCGGGCGCCGGTGGTTTCGCTTTGCATGATGATTTTCATGCTCTCGCTCGCGGGCATTCCGCCGCTGGCCGGCTTCTTCGGGAAATTTTACGTCTTCGCGGCCGTGGTAAAAAGCGGCGCGCCGAACCTCGGTCTGTTGTGGCTGGTCATTCTCGCCATTGCGATGAGTGCGGTGTCGCTCTACTACTATCTGCAGGTGTTGAAGAGGATCTACATCTCGGACGCGCCCGCCGGTGCGCGGTCCATCCCTGTGCCGTGGGTGACGCAATTCACGCTGGCGGTTCTCGCGCTGGGCGTAGCGCTGTTGGGCTTTTTCCCGGGTTGGTTGGTCGGCTTGATCGAACGCGCGATGACTTCGGTCGCGCACTGAGCCGGCTTCACGTGGTGATTGCGCCAGCGCTGCGTCGGGGTTAAAACTTCCCCGATGCACATCGAAAAGCTTCCACGTTTCCGGCTGGCTCAATTGCCGACGCCCTTGGAATCACTTCCGAGACTTTCCGGCGAACTCGGGGGGCCGGAGTTGCTCATCAAACGCGACGACCAGACCGGCCTCGCGTTCGGGGGCAATAAGACCCGCAAGCTCGAGTTCCTGGTCGGCCTGGCATTGGCGCAGGGCGCGGCGCAGTCGAATCATTGCCGGCAAACGGCGGCCGCGGCGGCCAAGGCGGGGTTAAAATGCGAGCTGATTCTAAATGGGAAAAAGCCGGACGTGGCGAACGGGAATCTGCTGCTCAACGATTTGTTGGGTGCGACTGTGCATTGGATCGAGCGTCCGCAGCGGGCCGCGGAATTGAAATCTTTGGACGAAGAGCTTCATGCTGCGGGACGAAAGCCGTATCTTATTCCGGTCGGCGGATCGAACGGGGTTGGTGCAGCCGGTTACGTGGTGGCGATGATTGAGTTGATGGAGCAATTGCGCGCGAGTGGGCAGGAAGGGGGTCACATCGTCTTCGGCACGAGTTCCGGCGGGACGCAGGCGGGCATTGTGCTGGGTGCGCGGATTGCCGGGTTCGATGGAAATCTAATCGGAGTCTCCATTGACAAGAATGAGCGTGATCACTTCGAGTATAACGCCGAGGTTACGCTGATTGCGAATGAGTGTGCGAAATACATCGGATCGTCGGAGCGTTTGACCAAAGATGAAGTCACTGTCTTTTACGGCTACAAAGGCGAAGGCTACGGCGTCGGTGATCTGGAGCGCGAGGCGATCCGGCTGATGGCACGTTGTGAGGGAATCCTTCTCGATCCGGTCTATGCGGGCCGCGCGTTCGGCGCGTTGGTGGATTTGATACGGAGGGGAATTTTCAAACGCGGCGAAACGGTTTTGTTCTGGCACACCGGGGGCGCACCATTACTGTTCGCTTACGCGGAAGTGGTAACGAAATTCTGAGGAGTGTGCGTCGCGGTTTGGTTCCGTGTCCGGAACGGTTTGGTTCCGTGTCCGGAACGTCGCGGAGCAGCGGGGCTGCCCCCGGGCGAATTCTTGAATAGAAAATGGACGGATTCATTTTTTGAACACTGGCCGTCCATTTTCCGCGCTTGGAAATCTCTTCATATTCGAATTGTTGCCTGTTACTCCAAAAAATGTTGCCCCTTTGCGCGGAAAAATTGCCTTGGCATTGGCTTTGCTAAACGGCGGTTGACTGGGCTTCAAGGAGAGGTTGTTCCAGACATGAATGCACTTTCATATGCTGAATTGGACTTCTGTCGCGAAGGTTCAAAGCGCGTGCGCGCGCAAAACTTCCCTGGCTGTCACGTTGGCTTTAGCGTTGCAGCTTCTGCAACTGCAGCGGGGTCGCGCGGAAAATCACGCTGACGCGCGCTACGAGGACTACAAGGAAGCAGACGGGCGGATGCATGTGCAGACGTTCGCGTTGTACAGCGACGTGCAGCTTCATCCCTCGGTGTCCGCTCACGGAGAGTTTGTTTATGACGCGGTCTCGGGCGCGACGCCGAACGGGGGGTTGCCGGTGGCCGGCGACCCGGGCTGGCTTACGGAAATCGAGCCGGATGTGCGCAAAGCCTTCAATGTGTCGGCCGGTGTGGCTTGGGGACGCAACACCAGCACGCCGCAGTTCGCCTACAGCCTCGAGAACGACTACGAGTCGTTCGGTTATTCGTTGAACCACACGATTGATTGCAACGAGAAGAACACCACGCTTGCGATCGGTGCGGCCTACACCCACGACAACATTTTTGCCGGCACGCTCACCAGTACGAAGCACAAGGACAGCGGGGATCTGTTGGTTGGCGTCACCCAACTACTGGGACCCAAAACCTTCCTGACCGCGAATTTCACGGTGGGCACCGCGCA
>CAYHFK010000242.1:3366-7534 GCA_964355895.1 uncultured Bifidobacterium sp.
GCGGCCATGCAAACCTTCACTTACGGGATCAGCGCCACCGCGAAGATCAAGGACCGGGTTTCGATTGATCTGGCCTACAAGCGCTACGACACGTTCGGGACGGATGGCGTCACTTCGCCGCTCCTGTTCCCCAAAGCCAACGTCTTCTCGATTGGAGTACGCATATGGTTCTGAACCGCAATACGGTGCTTGATCGCATCAACGCTTCGGTCTCCGAAGCACCGGTGGCCAACGGACGGAAATTTTCGTTCCGTGCGATGGGAACGCTGTGCCAGGTCGCGTTCGCGACCGGTTCGCGCGTGGCGGGCGAACAGTTCAAGTCGGCGGTGGTGGAGTGGGTGGCGGGGTTTGAAGCGCGCTATTCCCGATTCATCCCGGAAAGCCTGGTGAGCCAGATCAATCAGGCGGCCGGCAAGAGCTGGATTGAAGTGGACGAGGAGGCCGACCGCATTTTCGCGTTGTGCCACGAGCTGGTCTTCATGACGCGCGGGGCGTTTGACCCGACCGCGTTGCCGCTGATCCGGCTTTGGAATTGGAAGGCCAGTCCGCCGGTCATTCCCACCGACGAACAAATCCGGGCGACAAAGGAGGTGGTCGGGTGGTCAAAGATTCAACGCCGCAAGGGCGCGATCTACCTGCCGCAAGCGGGCATGAGCCTTGATCTCGGGGGCGTCGGCAAGGAATACGCCGTGGATCGCGTGATGCAACTGGCGGCGCAACACGGCATCGCGAACCTGCTGGTGGATTTCGGTCAGGACCTGTGTATGCGGGGCGCGCCTGCGGGCAAGCCCGCGTGGCACATCGGTTTGGAGGATCCGGCCAATCCCGGCAAATGCTGGACCGGTCTCGCGATCAAGGACAAGGCGGTGGCAACTTCCGGTGATTACCTCCGCAACTTCACATTCAACGGCCGTCGCTACGGCCACATCATTGACCCGCGTTCCGGTTATCCGGTGGACAACGGCTGTCGCGCGGTTTCGGTGATCGCGCCGTCCTGCACGATTGCCGGGATACTTTCGACCACCGCTTTCATTTTAGGCCCAACGGAGGGCTTGAACCTCATCGGCAACTATATGGGTGCCGATGGGTGCATCAGTACGGACAAATCACGTTACGAAACCAGGAGATTCCATGAATATGTCACTCATTAAAAAATCAATGTTGGTCGGCGCCATCGCGTTGACCGTGTGCGCCAATTCGACCTTTGCTGGCGGCAAAGCAATCAAGGTCGGGGATGCGCTTCCCGAGCTGAGTACGTTCGGTCTGGAAGGCAAACTGCCGGACGATCTGAAAGGGAAGGTTGTGTTGCTGGACTTTTGGGCCTCGTGGTGCGGTCCGTGCAAAGAATCGTTCCCGGTGATGGATGAGCTGCACCAGAAATACGGTTCAAAGGGCCTGGTGATTCTGGCGGTGAATGTGGATGAAAACACGGCGGCGATGAAGGATTTCCTCAAGAACCATCCGGCGAAGTTCATCATCCTGCACGATGCCACGAAAAAACTGGTCGGCACCGCCAACATTGGATCGATGCCGACCTCGTTCGTCATCGGGAAAGATGGCAAGGTGGTCTCGATCCACAAAGGATTCCACGGCAAGGATAGCGCCAAGCAGTACGCGGAAGAGATCGAGAAGCTGTTGGCCGGCAACGTAGCCAGCAAGTAACCATGAAGCGAAAATTTCTCGTTCTTGCCGCTTTCGGCATCCTCGCATTCGGCAGCGGATGCGCCCATGTGAAACCCTGGGAGCGGAGCACGCTCGCGGATTACACGATGCGGGCGGATCGCGACCCTTTGACGATCTCGCTTTCGGAGCACATGTGGTTCTCCCGCGAGGCGGCGTCGGGCGGTCGCGGCGTGGGCGGCGGTGGTTGTGGTTGTAACTAAGGAGCGATTACTGGTCTTGTCGTATGAAAAAGCTATTGGGAAGTTTATTGTCTTTGGCTCTGGTGATGGGGGCGCACCCGGCCGGTGCGGAGAGTCCGTTTACGGTCACCCCGCGCCTGGAAATGCAAAATGGCTCCGGAGTATTGCATGTGGCGTTTGGGGTGCCGACGAACCATGTGCTCTATGCGGACAAACTCGCGTTCCGACTGGGCGACAGCGAAGCGCCGGTTAAATTTCAATTACCCGAGGCCAGTACGATCCAGGACAAGTTCAGCGGCAAGGAGAAAAAGGTCTTGGCGCAATCGTTTGAAGCCACTTATCCGGTGACCAGTGGGATCGTCGGCGAGCAGAAACTGACCGTTCACTTCCAAGGGTGTGATCCGGCGAACTGTTTCTTCCCGGAAGACCAGACTTTTTTGATCTCGGCGGCAGGCGTCATCGCGCGGCTGGAGTCGCCGGCGGAGGAAACCCGTTCCGAGGCAACCGCCGGATGGCAGACCGCAGTGGCCGGCTTCACCGTCGCCAATCGCGGGAGTGGTTACCTCAACGAGAAAGAGTTCCTGGGTTTCCTGGACCAGACCAAGTCCGGCGCTACCGGTACGGAGGGGGTTCCGACCCGAAGCGGATTTTGGGGTGTGTTGCTGACCATGGGGTTGATTTTGCTGGGCGGGGTGGCTTTGAATCTGACGCCGTGCATCCTGCCCATGATTCCGATCAATCTGGCGATCATTGGCGCGGGCGCGCAGGCGGGCTCGAAGAAGCGTGGGTTCGCCTTGGGCGCGACGTACGCCGCAGGCATGGCCATCGCGTATGGGGTGCTGGGGCTCGTGGTGGTGCTCACGGGTTCCAAGTTCGGCACGCTTAATTCCTCGCCGTGGTTCAATCTCGCCATCGCCTCGGTATTTCTTTTCCTGGCCCTCGCCATGTTCGACATCGTATCCGTTGACTTGTCGCGTTTCAAAAATAGTTCTTCGGGCGAGACCTCGGGTGCAAAGAGCAAATTCATCGTGGCCTACACCATGGGGACGGTGGCGGCCATGCTGGCGGGTGCTTGCGTGGCACCGGTGGTGATTTCGGTTTTGTTGCAAGCGACAACGCTCCACGCAAAGGGCATCACGGTCGGACTGTTGCTTCCATTTCTGCTGGGCCTAGGCATGGGCCTGCCCTGGCCATTTGCCGGGGCGGGACTCTCCTTTCTGCCCAAGCCCGGCAAATGGATGGTGCGCGTGAAGTACGGCTTCGGGGTGATGATCATTCTCTTCGCCGCCTACTATGGGCAACTGGCCTATGGACTTTTCCGGAGCGATTCTGAATTCGTCGCCCGCGCCCGCAACTTCAGCGGCGACGGTGATTCAAACGCAAAGTTCACCGAGGAACTTGCGAACGCCCTCAAGGCTTCGCAGGCCGACGGCAAACCCGTGTTCATAGATTTCTGGGCGAGCTGGTGCAAGAACTGTTCGGCGATGGAGCACAGCACTTTCTCCGCGCCGGCCGTGAAGGACCGGCTGGCGGGTTATCACGAAGTCCGGTTGCAGGCGGAGCGGCCCAATCAATCGCCGGCGAAGGAAGTCCTCGATCACTTCAATGTCATGGGCTTGCCGTCGTACGTCGTGTTGACCCCGAAACCCAGCGGTCTCGCCGCCGCCGAACAAGTGTTGTCGTCACAAAAGTAACGCGGTGACGAGTCGTAAAAAATATTTAATATGAACATACGTAAAGTTGCCTCATTGGGCTTGGCCGTCGCGCTCCAAGTCCTTCCCATCACGCGCGTCTTTATCGCTTCAACCCCGGCTACGGGATCGAGCTTTGCCATCATTTCGACTTGGATTGCCGGAGCGCTGGCATTGATGGGGGGTGTGGACGCCGTTTCCGGTGCCTCCACCACCATCACCAGTGCCAAGACGGCAAGGGGCACTAACGGCGTGGCGTTCTCGTATCGCATCACAACCGGGCCGGACGTGGCCAACACGTATGCGGCCGCTCCGTTACCGACGGGTTTGATCGTGAACACGAGTTCAGGGCGAATCACGGGAACGCCCACGGTTTCGGGCGTGTTCGTAGTCGGATTGACGGCATCCGACAACGGCCAGGCAAGTCGAACGGTGAGAACCAATCTAACACTTACGATTGTTGATGGTGGCGGAAGCGGTGGTACGATCGCGCCGACGATCACGACCCAGCCGGTGAGTCAGAGTGTGACGGCGGGGGCGAACGTGAGTTTCACGGTGGCGGCGAGTGGGACGGCGCCGTTGAGCTATCAGTGGAAACAGAACGGCGCGAATGTG
>CAYHFK010000243.1:0-7495 GCA_964355895.1 uncultured Bifidobacterium sp.
GGCGCAGGAAGGTTTCATCTACCGCATCGCCCGCGACGGCGAAGAGGAAAGCTCGTTGTTGAAGAAACTGCTCGCGTCGAAAGACTCAACCATCGTGAGCGAATTCGCCGGCAAACGCATCGTGCGCGAACCCGTGCCCATCGCGAAGGACGAGCCGCTCAAGCTGGAACTCCAACACTTCGTCGAGTGCGTGCGTGAAAAACAAATCCCGATGGTCAGCGGTGAATCAGCCAAGCGCGCGCTGGATTTGGCGTTCGAAATCACCCGGCAGGTGCAGCAGAGTAAATGAAACTAAGAGGTGTAGAGTCTGAACCAGATACTAGCGAACGCCAAAACGATTTTGGTTATTGGCGCAAAGGATAACTATGGTTGCCGTCCAAATCCTGTTTCAGTTGGTCTATTTTTTCGCTTCCCTAGCCGGGCTAATGTTTCTTGTTCGTATTCTGCTCGGCCCATTTTCTCCAAAAATACATGCACAAATGCGCCGCCATCCTATTCTTCATGTGATTTGGGGATTGTTTTCGGTAGTGAGCTTTTACTTTTTCTTTGTGTTACTTCCGGCCGGTCCACCGGCTTGGTGGGACCGACGTGAGCAGCGCAAGACGGTTAGCGAGCGCGTTCAAACTGCGGGTGGTTGGAGTGCTGTTCGTCAAGGTTGTGAGTTGCTGACAATGAACAAACCCGAACCGTTCTACTGGCAACCACCAGTCACGGGAGCTTGGGTCTACCCGAATCCACAAACAGAGCCAAAAAAGTATTATGTGACCAACATTGATTATGGCCCCTTGCCCCCAGCCGTTGCAGCCTTGAAACCGAGAGAAATCAGATTTTATCCAGGCAAGCAGGATGTCGCGGTAATGCACATCAGACTATTCGGTATGCATTCCACCGGTGGATACTCGACGCCGTATTTTGGGTTAGAAGTGGTTTGCGGCACTGGCGCGGAAAGATACAGACCAAAGCAGGGCAAAAGCGGTGGCGTATCGGGCAATAGTCATTCGACTTACAAGAAAGTTGCGGAAGGCGTCTACGAAATTTATTAGTGGCTGTGCCTCTGCTTCTTTTCACTAAAATTTAACCGTGAATCCCCTTTCCTTCATGCTCATCGCAGGCGAAACGAGCGGCGATCTGCTGGCGGCGGAGTTGGTCGGCGCGTTGCGGCAGAAAGCTGTCGCCGGTTCGCTGGACTCCACGGCGGATGGGCAGCCGCTGCGCAGCGCGCTGGAACGCCAGATTGCCGCCACGGACACGCAAATTGACCGCCTCGTCTATGACCTCTACGGCCTGACCGGGGACGAAATCGCCATCGTGGAAGGCCCCAATAAATGAGCCGCAAAAGCGGAATCCTGTTCGAGGCCGTCACCCCGCTTGGTTTTACGGTGCGTGTGACGCGCGCATACTGGGACATCATCACTAGGGTGAAGCATCCCGTGATGGCCGGATGCGAAGCGGAGGTGAAAGCCGTGTTGGAATCGCCGGAGGAAATTCGCCGTAGTAAAAGCGACGCGGACGTGTATCTTTTCTACCGCAGCCGACGTAACCGGCGTTGGGTCTGCGCTGTGACCAAACACGAGGGCCGCGCAGGCTTCCTCATCACGGCGTATCCCACCGACGCCATCAAAGAAGGCGAACGAATATGGCCGAAGTGAATGTTTATTATGATCCCGCCGGGCGCACGTTGACTGTGTGGTTCGGGCGTCCGCAGTCGGAATACGTCTGCGAGGAGACGGGCGAGGAAATCGTGCTGATGAAAGACCGCAAGGGACACGTCATCGGTTTTGAGCGGCTGAACTATCCCGGCAAGACCGCCCAGCCGGTGCGAATGGCGTTTGAAACACTCAGTCAACCGGCCTGAGCCCGCAGCGTGGTGCTCCCCGGCAAAAGTCCAGTTTGGCGCGGAGGCTGAATTATGATTAAAGAACACGATTGCGTGGTGTTGACAAAAAGGCTCCCCGAAGAAGGCCTGGAGGCAGGTGATGTTGGCGCCGTGGTTCACATCCACCAAAACGGCGCGGCTTACGAGGTGGAATTCGTGACCCTCGCCGGTCGAACCGTGGCGGTGGCAACGGTCGGAGCGGCTGGATTGCGCCCGGTCGGACAGTGGGACATCAGCCATGTCCGCGAATTGGAAACGGCGTGAGCCATGGTGATCACAAAACAGACGGTCGCCAAGCAGCTCGCCGCATATCTTCACCACGAGATCACGCTGGCGCAATTGGTGGACTGGGCCGAGTGCGCCATGATGGAAGGCGAGTTTGCCGAACAGGGAATGACCGCTCTGCGCGCCGTCGTGCCGCGCCTCGGCGTGGCGGACCTTCGCGCGTTCGGTCTGACGTGGGAGGATTGTGAACAGTTGCCATTGGCTGGCCGCGCTGATCGCGAAACATCATCCCGAACTCCACGCGCGGCTGCCGGGTGACTACAACGCCGGTTGTGAATTGCCGGATCGCCGTTCCTTCCATTCAAACTGATCCCCTACCGATGACCGATCCAAAATTCTCACGCCGCCCGTTGACCTCCCGCGATACTAAGTGGGCGGCGGCTGGTGCAAGCTGGTTGGTGAAGGTCGGCATGAGGCCGAACACGATTTCCGTGTTGAGTCTCGTCTTTGCCAGCTTCGCGAGTTTGGCGCTGATTGGTGCGGGCTGTTTTGGCGGCGGGTGGCGGGTGGTTTTGTTTCTGGCGGCGGCGGCGGGCATGCAACTTCGGCTGTTGTGTAATTTGTTCGACGGCATGGTGGCGGTAGAGGGCGGATTCAAAACCAAGTCAGGCGAAATCTACAACGAGTTGCCGGATCGGTTTGCCGATGCGTTGATTCTCGCCGGGGCGGGATATTCATTGCCGTTCTCGCTGTGGTTGCAGACGTTGGGCTGGCTGGCGGCGGCGCTGGCGGTGATCACGGCTTACGTGCGCGCGATGGGCGTGGCTGCGGGCGCGACACAGCATTTCATCGGTCCGATGGCCAAGCCGCAGCGCATGGCGGTGATGACGGTGACGTGCGTGGCGCTGGCGGTTTTGACTTTGTGCAAAGTTTCATTTGATTTGATGCAACTCAGTTTGGGAATCATCTGCGCCGGATGTCTGGTGACGATCGCGCGCCGCGTTGTTCGCATCGTGAGGGAGTTGGAATCCAAATGACCGCGAGCCTGCTGGTGGCACTGGCGAAACTGATCAGCGGCGCAAGGGGCCGCTGGCTAGGATGCGCCCCGGACACGCGGCAGCGGATTTATTTTGCAAACCACACCAGTCATCTGGACGCGCTCGTGTTGTGGGCGGTGTTGCCGGAGCAAGTGCGCGCCCTCACGCGCCCGGTGGCGGCGAAGGACTATTGGACTGCCGGTAAACTCCGCCGGTTCATCGCCGGGAAAATCTTTCGCGCGATTCTCATTGAACGCAAGAAACCGACGGCACACGACAATCCGATTGAGCAAATTCTCGAAGCAATGGGGGGACAGTGCTCGATCATTATTTTTCCCGAGGGTGGTCGCGGTGCCGGCCCGGAACCAATGCCCTTCAAGAGCGGCTTGTATCATCTCGCGTACAAGCGTCCCGACGTTGAACTCGTGCCGGTGCTGATGGACAATCTCAATCGCATCCTGCCGAAGGGGGAAATCCTGCCCGTACCCTTGCTTGGTGGCGTAACGTTCGGCGGGCCAATGAGACTCTTGCCGGACGAAACGAAGCTGGCGTTCCTTGAACGGGCGCGGGCGGCGGTCATGCGTTTGCGCGAATCATGAGACTCAAACTCGACAACGAGACCTACTGGCTGGTGGGCGGCGTTCTCGCCTTGTTGCTCGTCGCCACCTTGATTGGGCAATGGCTGCGATTGCGGGTGCGTGGTGCGGCGGGCGCAAAGACCGTCCAGAACCTTAACGCCCGCACCAAAGCCTGGTGGATGATGGTGACGGTGTTTGCACTGGCAATGCTGACGGGCGGGATCGGGTCGGTGGTGCTGTTCGGGCTGACCTCATTCCTGGCCCTGCGCGAGTTCATTACGCTCACGCCTACCAAGGCGGGTGATCATCGAACGTTGTTCTGGGTGTTCTTCCTCATCACTCCGCTGCAATACTGGCTGGTGGCAGCGGGTTGGTATGGGCTGTTCGTAATCTTGATTCCAGTCTATGCGTTTCTCTTTGTGCCGGTGCGCATCGCCATGAGCGGCGACTACGAGCGATTTCTCGAGCGTGCGGCGAAAATTCAATGGGGCTTGATGGTCTGTGTGTATTGCGTTAGTCACGCGCCGGCGATTTTCCTTCTGAACATTCCCGGTTACGAAGGGCAGAATGGAAAACTGCTTTTCTATTTCGTCCTGATCGTGCAAATCAGCGATGTGCTGCAATACGTTTGGGGAAAAACCCTGGGTCGCCATAAGATCGCCCCACACATCAGCCCGAATAAAACCTGGGAGGGATTCGTGGGTGGCATCGCTACGGCGACCCTGGTTGGCGCGGGTCTGTGGTGGGCTACACCGTTCACCCCTTGGCAATCGGCGGGAATGTCGCTGGCGATCACTCTGATGGGTTTTGCCGGCGGTTTGGTGATGTCCGCGATCAAGCGTGATCGCGGCGTGAAGGATTATGGGACTTTGATCGAAGGCCACGGCGGGGTCATGGACCGGATTGACTCGATTTGTTTTGCCGCGCCGGTGTTCTTTCACCTCACGCGCTATTTCTTCACATGAAACCGTTGTCCATCATGCTCATTGCGGGCGAAGCAAGCGGCGACTTGTTGGCGGCGGAACTCGTCGGCGCGTTGCGGCAGAAGGCTCTTGCCGGTTCGTTGGACGCCACGGAGAATGTGCATCTGCTCCGCACCGCGCTCGAACGTCAGATCGCCGCCACGGACACGCAAATTGACCGCCTCGTCTATGACCTCTACGGCCTGACCGGGGACGAAATCAAGATCGTGGAAGGCACCATGCAATGAAAACGCTCAAGGATTATCAAGGCCGTGCCGTGCGTCTGACGGACGAACGACTGGCGCACATCTTGGAACACGCGGAAATGACCGGCTTGGAATCGGCGCTGGTCGAGACGCTGGAGCATCCCGCGCTCGTTCTGCAGTCCCAGAGCGATCCCGCCGCCGCATTGAGCTACCGCTATTACCTCGGCACACGAGTAGGCGACAAATGGCTGTGCGTTGTGGTAAAGTATGCCGCAGACGATGCCTTTGTCCTGACGGCGTATCTGACCGATAAATCAAAGAAAGGCGAACAATTATGGCCGACAAAATAAAAGTATGGTTCGATGCGGAGGGCGACTTTCTCGAAGTCCGCTTCTCGGATGCGGCGGGCTACATGAAGGAGACAAACAACGACGCCGTGATGGAGCGGGTGGATGAGCGGGGACAAGTAATCGGTTTTTCCATCATGCAGGTGAGCAAGTTGTCCCGGCAAAAGCCGCTGGTGGCGGAACTCCTTCCTTCATTTAACTGACGTGACAGCACGGGTGGACAAGCTGCCGGGTTTGATGCCCAAGCTGCGCGCGGCCACGGCGGAGTCGGAAAAGGCCGTGCGGCAAAACGCCGCCACCGCCACCGACCGGCAAATAGATCAACTCGTGTATGAACTCTACCAACTCACATCCGAAGAAATCGCTCTCGTCGCAGGTGCAGCGTAAATCCCCGGTAGGGCCGCGTTGCCGCGCGGCCCAAGCTTCCCGTTCGTCGCGCTGCGACGAACGAAACAATGGGGCGGCGCAGCAACGCCGCCCTACCAGTCTCCATCACGAATTCTGTGCCTGGCGTGCCGCGCTTCCCGCCGGGCTGGAACGCGACACGTTGCTCTGGCCGGAGGTCATCGCCGAAACCGTGGTGCAGGAAGTGGAGCATTTTCTCGGTGAAGAATTGCCGGTCCGCTATGCCGTCTGGCTGGCGGCCAAGGCGGAGCTTTGTTACTCCGCGCGCCGGCAGTTTTACCGCAAGCTACGCAGCAGCGGCAACGCCGCGCGCGAGTGGCTTTGTGTTTATATGCGGCATTGGCTGGATTCATTGCTGGGTTTGGAACGGCCAGATTTGCATCGTTGCCTGCCGGTGGAATTCAGCAATGGCCGGAAACTGCCTCATGGTCTGCACCCGCGCATCAACCGGCGTGGCTTCATCCGCGATTTGCGGCCTTATCCGCGGGCATGGGACGCCGCCCGCGTGACACGGCATCACCGCTGGGCATGGCTCCTCCATGCCGCCGCATGAAGCCCCTTTCCATCATGCTCATCGCCGGCGAGGCCAGCGGCGATCTGCTCGCGGCGGAACTCGTCGGTGCGTTGCGGCAGAAAGCTGTTGGCGGTTCGTTGGACGCCACAGCGGATGTGCAGCCGCTGCGCACGGCGCTCGCACCGCGATTCTTTGGCGCGGGCGGACCACGTATGACGGCGGCGGGCGTGGAATTGGCGTTCGACCTGACGCAACACTCGGTCATCGGCGTCTCGGATGTGTTGAAGAACTACCTTAAGTTCCGACGCTTGTTCCAGCAGTTGTTCCGGCTCGCCCTTGAACGGCAGCCGGATGTGATCGTCGGCGTGGATTACGGCGGGTTCAATTTGCGTTTCGGTCGGGCCATCAAGCAGAACGTCCGCGCCAATCGCAGTCGGTTCAACAACTGGAATCCGAAGATCGTGCAATTCGTTTCGCCGCAGGTGTGGGCGTCGCGTCCGGGCCGCGCTTATCAACTGGCGGACGACTACGATTTACTGCTGAGCATTTTCCCCTTCGAGAAGGAGTGGTATGCGCGCCGTGTGCCGAAGCTGTGCGTGGAGTTCGTTGGGCATCCGATGGTGGAACGAATGCAAAATGCAAAATGCAAAATGCAAAATGCAAGAACGGCGCCGGTAGTTGTGTTTTTGCCCGGCAGCCGTGCGGACGAAGTGCGTAGGCATCTGCCGGTCGTGACCGGAGCGTTCGAATTGTTGCGGCGGGATTTGCCAGGTTTGCGGGCGAAGATGGTTTTGCCCAACGAGGCGTTGCTTCAATCCGTGAAGTCATCCGGCCTGCCGTCCGGCTTGGAACTTCAGGTGGGGGAAACCTCCGCCGCGTTGGCCGAAGCCGACCTCGCCATCACCAAATCCGGGACGATCACGATGGAGTGCGCGGCGTTTGGCGTGCCGGCGGTGGTGTTCTACAAGACTTCGTGGCCGACGTATCTCATCGGCCGGCAGATTGTGAACGTGAAATATCTCGCGATGCCGAATCTCCTGGCGGGGGAAGAGATCTATCCGGAGTTCATTCAAGACGCGGCCACGGCGGGAAATATCTCCCGCGCGGCGTTGGCATTGTTGCGGGATGAATCGCGGCGGGCGGCGGTGAAGGCGAAGCTCGCCGCAGTCGTCGCGTCGCTGGGAAACCCCGGCGCCGCTAATCGTGCGGCGGCGGCGATTGTGAATTTGTTGTGAAACCACGAAATGCACAAAACATACGAAAGGCAGAGCGGGCTGGTATTCGTTTGAAGATAGGGGTAGGGACAAGGGATTGACCTTGCCCCTCCCTCCGAACCGGACGGGCG
>CAYHFK010000244.1:0-2719 GCA_964355895.1 uncultured Bifidobacterium sp.
CGACCCTCCTTTCCCAAGAAACGCGCGCCGACGCTTTACGTCATCATCGGAATCAAATTGGTCAAAGGCGCGTTGTTCGTCACGCTGGCCTTCGTGGCCTACGCGCTTTCCGACAACAACCTGCCGACAGAGTATCAGCACCTGCTGCATTTTCTCCGGCTCAACCCGGAGAAGCAGTTCTGGACGCAATTGGCGGTACAAGTTGGGCACCTGACCGAGGCCCGGGTGGTCTGGGTCGCCGTGGGCACTTTGACTTACAGCCTGTTTTCGTTGGTGGAAGGCATCGGGCTGATTTTCCGCGTAAGTTGGGCCGGCTGGCTGGCGATTGGCGAATCCGCGTTCTTCATTCCGATTGAAGTGTTCGAACTCGTCTATCATCCATCGTGGACGGTCGCGGGCATTCTCGGGTTGAACATCTTCATCGTCTGGTATCTGTTCGCCAACCGTCACCGTCTGTTCCGGCATCATCATCACTGAAATCGTCCACGGCGAAGGCGGGGTTCAACTTCATCGGGCCGGGCAAGGTCGGCGGCGGATAAGGGATGGCGAGCGGGTCGCTCAAGCCTTGAGCCGTTCGGCTTGCGCGCGGCGACAAGAGTTCGCCAATCCCGCCGCTTCTGGCAAGGATGGGTAAAGTCATTCTCCCATTTGACGGATAGACTGATCGGGCCGAGCTTTTCTCACAGAGAGGAATGAGGTGATGTATGAAATTGATTCGCATTATGGCAATGGCGATCGTCCCCTTGGGACTGCTGGCCCAGTCGAACACGATCGAAAGCTCGCCCGAAACCAGCCTGGATTGGTGGGCGAGAGCGATCGTCACTGAGGCGCTGTCCGTATCCAACGCCAAGCCCATTCGCGGCGGGGTTACCTACACGGGCATCGGGGTGCAATTGATCCAGGCGGAACAGCCGCTCCAGTTGCTGAATCCGCTCGCCCCGAATAGTTACGGCACCGGCGAACAGAACGTCATCTTCGACCTGTTTACCAAACAACCGGTCGGGTTGAGGCTCTTCTCGATCAACTTCTGAGCCGCGATCAAGAATTCCCGCGTGACCCGGCCTGAGCGCTGTGGCATCGTCGCCGAGTGACGACGGCTGAAGCCATTCAACTCCTCGAAAAATTTCGCGCCGGCGGCGTGGGCCGCGATCAGGTGCTGCACGCGTTTCAAGCCGCGCCCGTGGCGGATCTCGGCTTCGCCCAGGTGGACACGCACCGGGCGCTGCGCAAAGGTTTTCCCGAGGTGATCTTCGGCGCGGGCAAGACGCCCGTCCAGATCGTGAAAATCGCGACGACCCTGGTGGCGCACGAGCAGAGGGTCCTCATTACGCGCATCACCGCCGAACACGCCCGCGCCTTGCGGAAGAAATTCAAGCACGCCGTCCATCACGAACTCGCGCGCTGTGTCACCATCGAGAAAAAGCCTTTGCCCCGGCGCGCGGGCAGTATCGCTGTCATCTGTGCCGGAACGAGTGATTTGCCGGTGGCGGAGGAAGCCGCCATCACCGCCGAGATCATGGGCAATCGCGTTGAGCGGATTGTGGATGTGGGCGTGGCGGGCTTGCATCGGATCCTGTCGCGGCTCGAAACGATTCAAAAAGCGAACGTGCTGGTCGTCGTGGCCGGCATGGAAGGCGCGCTGCCCAGCGTGGTCGCCGGCTTGGTGAGCAAACCCGTCATCGCCGTGCCGACCAGCGTGGGCTACGGCGCGAGTTTTGGCGGCGTGGCGGCGTTGCTCGGCATGTTGAACAGTTGCGGCAGCGGCGTGACGGTGGTGAACATCGACAACGGCTTCGGCGCGGGCTGCGCGGCGAGCCAGATGAATTCGTTGTCAAGCGGCTGTCCAAAATGAAATTGGAACATAAAAGGTGGTTTAACAGAATTGCGCTTATTTTCGTTTTTTTATGGGTGTTAACTGCTACATGGGGATTAAGAGACGTAGATCGTTCATTTGAACGTGAATTTGCGTGGGCTCATCCGGGTCTTGGTTCGGCGGATTCTGATCGAACAAAGGTGGTTCGAGGAAAAGACGTTCATCTTCGAGACCCATACGGATTGGAAAATCCGGCGAACGCAAAGAACACCCCCAGCCAATATTGGCGTTGCCGAACGACAGGTGTACCGGTCGCTCCATTTTTGATTGTAGACGAAGCTGGAGCGCAATGGGGACCGTTGGCTGGTGTCGGCGGGCGAAGACTGGTTGTGTGGTTTTTTGGATGGTGTCACTATTGGTGGATTCAAAATTACTGGTTTTCCTGAGACGGATATTTTGAAATGAAAACCCTTTACCTCGACATCTTCAGCGGCATCAGCGGCGACATGTTCATCGGCGCCCTGATTGACTTGGGGGTGGACGCGCACAAACTCGAACACGAACTCGGCAAACTCAAGCTCGACGGCTATCACCTCCATGTCGCGCGCCAGCACAAGTCCACCATCGAAGGCGTGAAGTTTGACGTCCATCTCGCACACAATGATCACCACGAACATGATCCGGGTCATGCGCACCATCACCATCACACCGAACACGACCATGGCCACCATCACGAGCACAACGAGCACGGCCACGACGACCAGCGCAACTTCGCCGACATAAAAAAACTCATCAACCAGAGCAAGCTCTCGCCGTGGGTGAAGAAAAAATCCGTCGCCGTCTTCCAGCGTATCGCGGAAGCGGAGGGGAAAATCCACGGCTTGCCACCGGCGCAGGTTCATTTCC
>CAYHFK010000244.1:2819-7484 GCA_964355895.1 uncultured Bifidobacterium sp.
TGAAGGCCGCGATGAAATAGATTTTCAAAAGGCAGGGACGAACTGCCGCTCGTCCCTGAAATTTGGGCCGCCCAGCAGCGCGGCCCTACCAGGAATTAACAGATGAAAAAGTTCGATAGCATTGAGTCCGTCATCGCCGACATTCGCCGCGGCAAAATGGTCATCGTCGTGGACGACGCAGACCGCGAGAACGAGGGCGACCTGGTCATGGCGGGGCAACACGTCACGCCCGCAGCGGTCAACTTCATGGCCAAACACGGGCGCGGGTTGATCTGTGTGCCCACCACGAGCGAACGGCTGGAACAGCTTGGCGTGGGACGCATGGTGCGGCAGAACCGCGAAAGTTTTCGCACGGATTTCCAAGTGAGCGTGGATGCCGCGCACGGCATCACCAGCGGCATCAGCGCCGCTGACCGCGCGAAAACGATCCGGTTCATGGCCGCGCCGACTGCGGTGCCGGACGATCTCGTGCAACCCGGGCACGTCTTTCCGTTGCGGGCAAGACCGGGCGGCGTCCTGCAACGCGCCGGCCACACGGAGGCGGCGGTGGATTTGGTGACGCTTGCGGGCGCGCGGCCCATCGGCGTGATTTGCGAAATCATGAACGACGACGGCACGATGGCGCGGTTGCCGCAATTGCTGAAGTTCGCGCGCAAACATCGGCTGAAGCTTTGCACCATTGAGGATTTGATCGAGCATCGCCGGACGCGGGAGAAACTGGTCGAGCGGGTGGAAGTGGTGAAGCTGCCGACCGACTATGGCGATTTTGATTTGTATCTGTACCGCTCCAAACTCGACGATCAGAATCATCTCGCGTTGGTGCGCGGTGATGTGGCGGGCAAACCCGGGGTGCTGGTTCGGGTCCACAGCGAATGTCTCACCGGCGACGTCTTCGGCTCGCGCCGCTGCGATTGCGGGCCGCAACTCCACCGGGCCATGCGGCAGGTGGCCGACGCGGGGCGCGGCGTGATTGTTTATATGCGTCAGGAGGGCCGCGGCATTGGCCTCGCGCCAAAGATCAAGGCTTACAAATTGCAGGAGCAGGGCTACGACACGGTCGAAGCGAACCAGAAGCTCGGCTACGGCATGGATCTCCGCGAATATGGCTTGGGCGCGCAAATCCTGACGGACCTGGGTTTGAAAACCATCCGGTTGATGACGAACAATCCCAAGAAAGTGGTGGGCCTGGAGGGCTACGGCCTGGAAATCGTCGAGCAAGTGCCGATACGGGTGAAGGCCAATCCGCACAACGCGCGCTATCTGAAAACCAAGCGCGAGAAGTTGGGCCATTTGCTCTGACCGGGCTTATTACGGAATCCAAACGATCGAGGAATTGTTCGTGCGGCCTTTGCTGGTGGCGTAGTCCCAATACTCCCTGCTATTGAAACGGGCGGAGTGGCCGTCGAGGAAGGTGAATTGGGCGCCGCCGGAGTGGAGATTGGTATGGACGTAATTGGGCGTGCCCACGGCGGGGAGGTTCTTGCTGTCGAACAAATAGACCAGCGCGGAGTGCTGGCGGAGCGAGGAGATTTTCACCGGAAGGTTCCCCGCACCCGTGCCGTTGATGTATTCGTTCAGGCAGTAATGGAACAGGTTGTTGCCGTTGCTCCGGCGCGGGTTGGACGGGCAAATCCAGACGTTCCGCCCGACATCCGCCGTCGCGTTGGTCCGCCAGGGCATGTCGTGGTAACGCGGCAGGCTGAGAACCTGGGGGAGTTGAATATACCAACCCGTGTTCGTCGAACTGTTGCCCGGATTGGGCGTGCCGTCCGGCGGCAGATAATCGCCGTTGTCGGTCGCGTAAATCTGCGTCGCCAGTCCCCACTGTTTAAGATTATTCAGGCAGACCACGGCATGGGCTTTCTGCTTGGCCTTGCTCAACGCCGGCAGGAGCATCGCCGCCAGGATGGCGATGATGGCGATGACCACCAGCAGTTCGATCAGCGTAAAGGCGCGAAAGTTTTTCATCAGCTTAAAGACTCAGATTGAGTGGCGAAACTTTTACCACGGCCAGCGGCGAAACACAGCAATGATTTGGTCGCCGGGTTAACTCAAACTCACCGGGTCAATGTCCACCGTCAGCGTTACGTCCTCTGGCAGCGCAAGCGTCGTCGTGATTTGCGCGAGCGCGTGGCTGAGTCGGCTCATCGCGCGCGTGCGCAGCATGATTTGGTAGCGGTAGAAGGTTTCCGCGCGCAGCAAGGGCGCGGGCGCGGGGCCGGCGATGATCAGATCGCGAAAGGCGGCGGGTGGGAAAGTGGGCAGGTGAGCCGATGGATTGGCAGCTACGGTGTCACCAAGGTCTAGTTCAGCGTCAACTTTCTCACTTTCCGACTTTCCGGCTTTCCCACTTTCTCCGCGCAGTTTGTCGAGTTCGCGCCGCACATGCTCCGCGGAAAACTTCACCTTTTCCTCGTTGCGCCCCTTCAAGGTCAGCAACGCCACACGGCTCACGGGCGGGTACTTGAGTTGTTCGCGGAACTCCAGTTCCTGGTCGTAAAAGCCGACGAAGTCGTGGCGGCGCGCGTACTGAATCGCCGGATGAAACGGCGTGAAGGCTTGCACGAACACCTCACCTTCCACATCGCCCCGTCCCGCGCGACCAGCGACCTGCGTGAGTAACTGAAAGGTTCGCTCGCCCGCGCGAAAGTCCGGCTGGTGGAGCGCGAGGTCGGCGTAGATGATGCCCACGAGGGTCACGTTCGGGAAGTGCAGCCCCTTCGCGATCATCTGCGTGCCGATCAGGATGTCAATCTTGCCGGTGCGAAAATCGCCGAGCACTTTCCGGTAGTCGTCCTTGCGCTTCATCACGTCCGCGTCCATGCGTTTGACGCGCGCGTGCGGGAAGAGTTTTCCCAGCGTCTCCTCGACCTTTTGCGTGCCCGTGCCCGCAAAGCGAATGGCCGGATTCCTGCATTTCGCCTGCGGGCAAACCGCCGGCACCGGTTCAACGTGGCCGCACAGATGGCAGCGCAGCTTTTGCTCCGGGCGATGATACGTGAGCGAGAGGCTGCAATTCGGGCACTCGGCGACGTAGCCACAGAGCGGACATTGCAACGACGTCGAGTAGCCGCGCCGGTTCAAAAACAGAATCGTCTGCTCCTTGCGTTCGAGCCGTTGCGTGATGGCTTCCTTGAGTTGCGGGGAGAACAGGGGCGGGCCTTTGCCCCCGCGGGCGGCTTGCCGCATGTCCACGACGCGGACGTGCGGCATCTTTTGATTGTCCACGCGCTCCGGCAAATCCAGCAGCGTGTATTTGCCTTTCTTGCAATTGTAATAACTCTCCAGCGACGGCGTGGCCGAGCCGAGCACGACCACGGCGCCTTCCATCTGACCACGCACGATGGCCACGTCGCGCGCGTGGTAACGCGGGGCTTCCTCCTGCTTGTAGGTGTGCTCGTGTTCCTCGTCCACGATGACGAGGCCGAGCGGTTCGACCGGCGCGAAGATCGCCGAACGCGCCCCGATGACAATGCGCGCGCGGCCCTGGCGAATCTTGTGCCACTCGTCGTGGCGCTCGCCGGCGGACAGATGCGAGTGCAACACGGCCACGAGGGTTTGTTGCGGGCCGGAACTGAACCGCGCCTTGAAGCGCTCGACGGTTTGAGGCGTGAGGGAAATTTCCGGCACCAGCACGATCGCGCCCTTGCCCTGGGAGAGCGCGTGGGCAATGGCTTGGAGGTAAATCTCCGTCTTGCCGCTGCCCGTGACGCCGTGGAGTAGGAAGGTGGAGGTCAGAGGTCGGAGGTCAGAGGTCGGAGGGTCGGCTTCTGACTTCTGACTTCTGGCTTCCGGCTTCTGGCCCTCCATCGCCTCCATGATCGCGGTAAGCGCCGACGCCTGACTTGGATTCAACACCAGCGGCAACGTCGGCAAAATCTCCTCGCGGGCGTAGGGATCGCGCTCGGAGATTTGCGGGGCAACCTCCACCAGACCGCGATCCTCCAGTTTGCGGACGGTGGCGGCGGTGGTCTCGGTGAGTTCGAGCAGTTCCGCCAGCGGCAACTCGCGGCGTTCTTCGATCACGTTCCAAACTTCCTGCTGGCGCTTGGGCAGTTTGGGAAATTCACCATTCGCCGGGAGGACACGGACGAACAGCCGCTCGCGCCAGCCCGCGTCCTCCTTGCGGACGGCTTCGGGAAGCACTGACTTCAACGCAATTTCCGGCGCGCAGCAATAGTAGTCCGCGATCCAGCGCGCGAGCTTGAGCACTTTCGGCGTCACCAGGGTTTGCGCCCCGATGACTTTGATCATGGGCTTGAGTTTGGTGTGCGCCGATTCCTCGGCGATCGCGGTCACGACGCCCAACACTTTGCGCGCGCCGAACGGTACCTGGACGCGGCTGCCCACGTCCACGCGGTCCGCAAGTTCGAGCGGGATGGCGTAATCAAACTCCTTGCGGAGGGCGATTTCGAGGCTGACGCGGGCGATCATTTCGTGGTTGGAGGGTTGAGGGTTGAGCGGTGAGAGTCAAGCAACAGACGGAGTAAGCCGCTCGGCGGGTGCGATTAAAAGCGGGTGAGGCCTCCGGTTCGTCCTCGTCCTCGTTCTCGTTCTCCTCCTCGAAAGAGGCGGGATTCGAGGACGAGGAGGAGGACGAGAACGAGGACGAGGCAAGAATCCTCACCCGGTTTTAATCACACCGCAGCAGCCCGTGAAGGTGGT
>CAYHFK010000245.1:0-1579 GCA_964355895.1 uncultured Bifidobacterium sp.
AAGTTTCTCGGCGGCCTGTTCAATTTCTTCGCCGGTGCTCATGGCGTTAAACTAGCCGATACGGGGGAGGCGATTCAAGCGCGAGTCAACTCCTGCCACAGCAGCGCGCTCAGGCGCTGGCCTTGAGCGAAGATATCCAGATCAAACTTCTCATTTGGCGAATGGGCGTTGTCATCGGGCAGGGCGAGGCCGAGGAGCAGGGTGTCCGCATCGAGAATTTTTTTGAACTGGTTGACGATGGGGATCGAGCCGCCTTCGCGCAGCAGCACCGGTTCGCACCCGAACGCCGCGCGTAACGCGCGCAACGCCGCCTGGGCGTCGGCGCTCTTCGGCGAAACCAGGTACGCCTCGGCGCCGTGGCCGGCTTCGATTTCCAGGGTCACGGTCGGCGGACAATGCTTTTTGAAAAACGCGCGCACGAGTTTAATCACTTTCGCCGGGTGCTGGCCGGGGACGAGGCGCGTGGTGATCTTCGCGCGGGCCCAGGCGGGGACGATGGTCTTGCTGCCTTCGCCTTGATAACCGCTGGTGAGACCGTTGATTTCAAACGTGGGCCGGGCGGCGCGTTGTTCGTCGGGCGTGAAGCCGCGTTCGCCGAAGAGTTCGGGCACGCCGAGAAACTTGCGATACGCGGCGCGGTTGAATGGGAGGCGGGCGAGTTCCTTGCGCTCGTAGGCGGACAGCGGAATGACGTCCTGGTAAAATCCGGGGATCGTGATGCGGCCGTTGGCATCGTGAACCCGGGCGAGCAACTGCGCGAGGGCGGTGGCGGGGTTTTGCACCGAGCCGCCGAAGATGCCGGAGTGCAGATCGCGCGACGGGCCATGCACAATGATTTCAAAGGCCGCGATGCCGCGCAGGGCGTAGGTGAGGGCCGGATGTTTCGGGCTGGGCATGCCGGTGTCCGAAATCACGACTGCGTCGCAGCGCAACTCCGCCCGATGCGTTTGCAAGAACGCGCCCAAGCTTTTGCTGCCGACCTCCTCTTCGCCCTCGATGACGAATGTCAGATCGCAGGGCAGGGGAGTGCCGGTTTTTAGATACGCCTCGACGGCTTTCAAGTGCGCGAGGTTCTGACCTTTGTTGTCGCTCGCGCCGCGTCCAAACAATGAGCGTCCGCGAATCGTCGGCTGGAACGGCGGCGTTTTCCAGAGTTCAAACGGCTCGGGCGGTTGTACGTCGTAATGGCCATAGACGAGAAAGTGGCGTTTGCGCGGCTTGCCGCGCCGAAGCGCAGCGGAGGCGGGCGTTTTGGCGACGACGATGGGGTTGCCGTCGGTCGGGCAGAGGCGGGCGTCGAGGCCGAGGCTCTGGCAATGCTTCACGAGCCACCCGGCGCAGGATTGCAGGTCGGGCCGGTGTTCGGGCTGCGCGGAAACGCTGCGGAAGCGCACGTAGTGGCAAAGCTCGTCCACGAAGCGGGCTTCGTGGCGCGCGAGATAGTTCAGGACGGCATCCATGCGCGGGAGTATCGGGAAACGGAGGTTAAATGACAAATGACGAATGACGAGAGAAGCTCGAATTGTCGAAATCCGAAAACCCGCCGGCGGGATTCCATGCGCGCGGGTTCGGGCTTCGG
>CAYHFK010000245.1:1679-7483 GCA_964355895.1 uncultured Bifidobacterium sp.
TGGCTTGGCAGCGACGCACAGGCAGACGTGTGGACGGCTCAAATTGACTTCCGGTGCTACGGCAACAACACCACGCGGTAAAACTGCCAAGGCAGGTTGCTCAGGCCGACATTCAGTGTCTGGTTGGCGCTGCCAGTGCCGGCGACGTTATTTGAAAGCGTCGTCCAGGAGTTGTCCAGATTGCCTTCGGATTCCAACCTGTAATTCCTGCCAAGCACGCTGTTGAATCCGACTCGAACCTCCGTACCCGCGGTTTCAATGCCCATGACTTTCAAAATCGGATCGGATTCGTAAGCGCCGATGTCGCAGCCATCGCCACCGCCGGCGTTGAGAGTGTTTGGATCGTCAATTGGGCGCGGCAAACCGCGCTGGTCGGTGGCCGCGCCGCCGCTGTGGCCCGCATCAATCGCTGGGCTGTCGAACCGCAACGCGTGCGTGGGTGTCGGGCCGCCATTGTCGGCCAGCGGGCCGAGTTTCGGATCTTGGCCGTAAATGTTGTGGTTTGTGGCGCCAACGAAAGATGCAGAGATGTCGGTTGATTGAATGAGATTGTAATCCTCGGAGGTGAATCTGCCGCCGCCGCAAGAAGTGAAGATGCTGTTGCGGATGGTCACTTGGCTGTTTGGGTCACCAGTGTCAATTCCGAGGTCACCGCCCTGATTATCTGCCAGAGTGCTGCTGGACACGACAATCGTGCCTCCGTAATGCACGATTCCTCCCCGCTGGTTGCAGGAGACAGTGCTATTCCTCACAATGAGATTCCCCGCGTTCTGGATTCCACCTGCTGCGACCCAGCCTGAGAGTATGATCTTGTTGCTGCAAACCGTGCTGCCGATGATCGTGGTAGTACCGCCATTCACAATGCCACCGCCCAAGAAGTAGGCGGCGTTGGATGTGATGAGGGAGTCGCAAACAACCAGGGTCCCCAAATTAGCGACTCCACCCCCGTAGTTTTGGGAGTGGTTGGACGCGATGAGGCAGTTCCTCAGCGTGAGCGTTGCGAGATTCTTGATTCCTCCCCCGTCTTCGTATCCGAGACAACTTCCATTCGCAATAGTCAGGCCGGAGATGGATACGATTCCATTGCTCACCACGAGGATCCGGTTTGTTGAATTCTGGCTCAGAGTCAGGTTGGTTGCTCCCGGCCCAGTGACAGTCAGGTCTTTATTAATGACCAGCTGGCCGATCATCAGAACAATGGTGCCGGTCACCGCAAAATCAATTGTTCCGCCAACCGGCGTATCGGCGATGGCCTGCCGGAATGAGCCGGGACCGTTGTCGTTGAGGTTGGTGACCGTGACCGCCAGCGCTTGTGGGTAAAGTTGAAAGCTGATCCCGAAAAGGATGGTCCAGAAACCGAGCCGGAACACGTTGGTTTTCATAAAGTAACTGAAGACACCCTGCGCCGCGCCCGGGCCGACTTCAACCGTTTTCTGCTGGCATGAACACTCCCTTTCTTGCGCTCACCGTGCAGCAGATGAGCGGAAATCGTGTATGGACCGGTCGTGAACTGGTACGGAACGGGTCGCTTCTGATGTTTCCCGGACAGTTATTTGACTATGAATTTAGAGACGCCTCACATCGTCGCCTACGGTTTTGAAATCACTTCTTCTTCGGCTTCTTGAACAGGTCGAGGAGATTGGGCGCGGGCGCCGCGTTGGTGACGGTGGAATTCGTTTGCGTGCCAGCGGCGGGGGCGCTTTTGCCGCCGCCGAGCAGGCCGCCGAGGGCGTTGAGTGCACTGCCGACTTTATCGCCGGATGTGCCACCGATCTGACCCGCAATGCCGCCGCCCGCTTTGGCGGCCAACGCCACGAGCGCAAGTTTGTCAATTTCCGCCTTGGGATTGCCGAGCGTGCCTTTCATTTTTAGAAAATCAGGCAGGCTGACATACGCGGCGTTGGTCGGCGTG
Source organism: uncultured Bifidobacterium sp. (assembly GCA_964355895.1). Classification (GTDB taxonomy): domain Bacteria; phylum Verrucomicrobiota; class Verrucomicrobiia; order Limisphaerales; family JADLHS01; genus JADLHS01. Next base: position 3,592 of record CAYHFK010000245.1, read on the forward strand.
CTGGCGCTGACCAGTCCCGCCTGGGCTGCCAGGGAGCGACCCAGCGCGACCGACACGGGAATTTGAATCGTCGAGTTGGTCAGGATGGGGGCGAGGGTGAGATCGCCGGCGGCCTGGGCTTGAAAGGCGGCGCCGCGTACTTCGGTCTGTTGCAACTGCACACGGCCCCCGCCCGCGGTGCCGCGGGCAAGGATCACGTCAATGGGCGAGGCGGTCAACGCATCGGTCCAACTGCTCTTGGCTGCGCCGCTGCCGGTGAGGCCGCTCAATAAATTACCCAGCGCCGCCGTGGGATTTTTGATCAAGTCTGGAATGCTGACGATGACGTTGATGACGGTTTTGAGCAGCGGGCTGCGGACGTTGGCCACCGCGAGGTTCAGGTTCGTGGCGGCAAAATCAAACTGGCCGGTCAGATTTTTTTGCAGGCTGGCGCCCGTGATGCCCGCGCCTTTGAGTTGCGCACTGGCAGTGGTGGTGCCGGCCATTTGCCCTTTGCGATCCGGCATGAAGCTGTTCACCAATGGAGCGAGCGGGACGACTTTGACATCGAACGCGACATCATACTTGTAGCCGGGCACCCCGAGGTCCAAATCCACCGTGGCGCTGACGGGCGCGCCATTGAGGGTGAGGGAACACGGTTTGAGGACGACGTGTCCGCCGTCAATCCGCGCGGTGGACAGCAAATTCGTGATGGCCACTTCGCGGAGATAGAAGCGGCTGATGTTCAGATCAAAGGTAAAATTCTGGAAGGGCAGGGTCATGGCCGGCGGTTCCTGGTCCGGGTTGGCGGGCGCGGTTTCGGGCGCGGGCGCGGGCTTCGTTGCAGTGGGTGACGCGGCGGGCTTCGTTTTCCCGGCGAACAAATCGTAGTAGCGCGTCACATCGAGGGACTCGGCGGCGAGCTTGAGAGTGCCGGAAATGGCGTTCGATTTGGAAGCATCCACACTACCGGTCAGGTTCAGCTCATTCTTGGCGCGGTCGGTGGGCGTGAGCGTAAGCTGGCCCTGGCGAATTTGTGTGAGCTGTTTGGCCACGGTGGCGTCCAGTTGCACGCGGGCTTCGAGCGGCGTGGCGGGGAGCGCGCCAGTCGGATCGTTGACGACGAGGTTAGTAATCTGCAAATCGGTTTTGATCGCGGCGTCGCCGTTCGCGGCCAAGTTCACTGCCGCAGTGGTGTTGAGCGCAACGGAAACCAGTTTCTTGTCGCCGAGCGCGGATTCGAGGAATGGACGCAGGCCGTTCGGATTGAAATCGGTGAGCTTCACGGCAATCTGGCCGGACTTCTTGACGGTTTCAAAACTGCCGCTCGCCTCGAAGTGTCCGCCCGCGTTTTGGCCTTCACGCAGGTCGCCGGCGGCCTTGCGAATCTCGATCGCGCTCTCCTTCATGCCCGCGTCGAAATCCAGCGCGGCGCCGTAATTCTTAAAACGGAAATTGCCGTAGCGCCCGGTGAAATCCGTCAACGCCAACTGGCCGGTGACGGTCTGGCTCTTGTCCTTGCTCACCACGTGGCCTTTGAAGTCGAGCGCGCCGGCCGTGACGTTGGCCTCCGGTTGCGGCAGGAGCGCGAGCAAACGCGCCAGCGTGGCTTGCACCGCCACCTGCAAATCTGCGTCCTGCGTCGCGCGGTCGAACGTGCCGGAACCGGACATCACCAACGCCGGCTGACCTTGGTGCGCGATTTCCAACCGATAATCCGCGAGCTTGAACTGTTTCAAATCCGCTGCCTGGACGTGGGCTTGCAGTTGCAAATCCGCCTGACTGACCTGGTTGCTGCCAAACTTCGCGGAAAACTTTCCCACGCGGCTGTCGAGTTCGAGCGCGAGTTGCTTGCCGCCCGAGTGTGAAACCAGTTTTAACTTCGCGTCGAGCGCACCGGCCATGACGTTGGCCTCCGGCTGCGGCTGGAGCGCGAGCAATGGTGCCAGCTTGGCTTGGACCGCCATCTGCAAATCCGCGTCCTGCGTCGCGCGGTCGAACGTGCCGGAACCGGACACCACCAACGCCGGCTGACCCTGGGGCGCGATTTCCAGCCGATAATCCGCGAGCTTGAACTGTTTCAAATCCACCGCCGAGGCATGGGCTTGCAGTTGCAAATCCGCCTGACTGACCTGGTTGCTGCCAAATTTCGCGGAAAACTTGTCCACGCGGCTGTCGAGGTCGAGCGCGAGTTGTTTGCCGCCCGAGGTCGAAACCAGTTTTAACTTCGCGTTGAACGTGCCCGCCGGGGACGCTGTGCCGGCGAATGCTTTCCAATCGGCGAGGTTCAGACCCGTCACCGCAAGATTGAGCGTGGCATCGCCGACCGCGCCGCTGGTTTTGCCCCAGGCGATGGTCAGGGGTTTGTCGAGACCGGCTTGCAGCAGCGGGTGCTGGTTTTGCTTGCCGACGAGGTTGAGGGTCTTGAGCGACGCGGACTGGGCGGTGTTATCCACCAGAACATTGTAGTCGCTGCGCAAGTCGAGCGTGGGGGAAGTCTGACCGAGGCGCGTAACCTGGAAGCGGGCAACCTCCAAAAAGCCAGCGAGCGAAATCTCCTGGCCGCCTTTGGTGAGTTCGATCTCCGTGCTGGAATTAATCGTGGTCGTGCCGAAGTCCATGCCGCTCCCGGCCGCGGCCAGGTTCAACACCTGGCGATCGAGGGCTAGGATCTCGGCCTTCAACTTGCCCTCCTGTTTCGCGAGGGCGAACGGGCCGCTCACGCGCACTTCCCCGAGCGCCGCGCCGGCTTTGGTGAAACGCAACGCGACCTGTTTCAGTTCCGTGGGGGTGACCTCGCAATCGAGCCGGGCGCCGAGGGCGGCCAGTTCGGCCAGGGCGCCGGCGGCCTGCTCGACGGTGAACGTGGTGTTGCCCTTGACGGACGCGGGCTGCAAATCGGCCAACAGGTCGAAGGTGAAACTACCGCCGACTTTGGCCCGGAATGAACCGGCGGGCGCGGACGGTTGCGCGGCCTTGTCCAGCGCGAGGGTTGCGTCTAACTCGATTTTGCCGGACGAGCCGTTCTTGAGATCGCGGGCGGAGAAGTTCAGTCCGGTGATTTCGGTCACGTCGCGCGCGCCGTCTTTGTGATGCTTCACCAGGCGCACGGTGGCGTTGTTGAGGGCCACGAGTTTCACGTCCACTTGCGGGGGAGTGGATTTGGCAGCGGGTGGCGCCGCGGTTTTTTTGGCCTTGGCCGGGGTCGGGCGGAACGCGTCGAGGTTGCTCGTGCCATCCGCGTTTTCAATGACGCTGATGACCGGCGATTCAATGGTGGCTTCCGTCACGACGATTTTCCCGCCGAGGATGGACAGCAGGCTGTAACGGGCGCGGACTTCGCGGGCGGTGAACACGGGCTCGCCGCCGCGCGGTTGGACTTTGAGATCGCGCAACGTCACGCTGCTGAACGGGCTGATCGCCGCATCGGAGACGGTCACGTCCGCGTTGAGGGCGGCCCCGACGCGCGGCAGGATGACGCCCTTGAAGAACGCCGCACTCGTGCCGACGAAGTAGAGGGCGATCACCAGAACGAGGAGCGCTCCGGCAATGACAAGGAGGATGCGGCCGACGCTGCGGCGCCGGGGTTGGCTGGACGTTGCTTTGATGTCGTTCATGGCAGATTCGGTTGCGATTTAAAAAGTTTGAGCGGGCAAATTTTCCTCACCCCAAAATAGAGTAACAATGCGGCGGCATTGTTCAATGTTCATTGTTGACCGTAGCGGCGGGCCTCTGGCCTGCCGTAGAGTTGGGCGTCCCGCCCGGCGGAATCCGCGCGTGAAAGTTCAGACGGGCTGCTGCTGGCCATCGCCGTTCAACAAAGCGAATGCGTATTCCGGGCGGCGAGACGCGCGCCCTCTACGTCCGGCGGGACGCCCAACGCTACAAATTCAACGATGGACGCCGGCGCCCG
>CAYHFK010000246.1:0-7419 GCA_964355895.1 uncultured Bifidobacterium sp.
CGCGAGGTTTCATATTGCCCCCAGCATTTCAAAATCTCCCGGCGCTTGTCGAGTGCCATGAATGCCCGCCACTTAAACCGCGGCGCAGGTCTCAGAACCCTTTTGCCAATGGCAGCCAGTTCACTTCGTTGCCGCATCCACCTTGGCCTTTTCCAATTCAGCCTGGGCTTCGGCTTTCTTCTTATCCGCATCCAGTTGCGCTTGGGCCGCAACCTTGTTGGCTTCGATCTTCGCTTTTTCAATCGTCGCATCAACGTCCGCTTGTTTTTTGGCGGCCGCAGCGGCTACGTCCACAGCGTCTTTGCGATTGTCGATCGCATTTTGGGTCGCTTCTTTATTGTTTTCGATTGCCGCCTTTTCTTTGTTGCAGCCCACGAGGACGAATGCGGCGAGGATTCCCAGTATTATATGTTTCATAATTTCCAGTCTTGGTTGTTTACAATTTGCTGTCAGCGCTTTTCAGGCGCTCAGGCATACTCTACCGAATTTGAGGCCGGGCGGTATGGGGTGAAATCCCCATGCCCAAGGCGACAGGACCCGCGATGCCACGGGAGCGCAGCCTCCTGACAAGCCCCGATTTGGGTTCGCGGAAACACTCTCCCGCCTCAAGGTTGATTCGCCTACGGGCATGGAATGCAGGCAGGGATGCGGGAGATAACGAATGACTGGACTTCTGCGCGCCCATGCGCGATCCTAGCCGCAGGGTTCCCGCACCTGTTGCTAACGAAACCGATCGCTTGCCGCGCGTCCGCGTCCGCCTGTTGGACGAGCACGAGCGGCCCCCGTTTGACCGGTTGCTGGAGGAAAAACATTATCTGCACGCGTCCGGGCTGCTGGGCCAGTCGTTGCGTTACGTGGCCGAACTCGACGGTCAATGGGTCGCCCTCATTGCGTTCAGTGCCGCCGCGCTCCATCTCAAGGCGCGCGAACAGTGGCTGCGCTGGAGTCTGCGGCAGCGCGCCCGCCGGCTGGGCCTGATCGTCAACCACAGCCGCTTCCTCGTCCTGCCCGCGCACGCGCGTTTTCCCAATCTGGCCTCGCGCGTCCTTGGCTTGTGTCTGTGCCGGTTGAGCCAGGACTGGCAGGAATGCTGGCAACATCCCGTGCTGGTGGTGGAAAGTTTTGTGGATGAGTCGCAATACCGCGGCACTTGTTATCGCGCCTGCGGTTTTGAGGCCGTAGGTCTGACGCAGGGGTTCGCCCGCGCGAGCCGTGACTTCTATCTCGAACACGGCCAGCCCAAACAACTGTATCTGCGCGAACTGCGCCCCAACGCGCGCCGGCGGCTGCGTCAGGCGCGCTGGCCCGCGGAACTGGCCGCCTACGAAACTGAACGGGCCGGACCGTGGCCCTTCCGCGCGCCGCGCCTGGAGCGCTTGCTCAATCGTTTCGGCGCCTTGCCCGATCCGCGGCAGGCTTACCGGCTGCGGCATCGCCAGCGGTTTGTCCTGGCCTGCGCGGCGGTCTCGACGCTGCTGGGGGCGTGTGGCGATCGCGCCTTCGAGAACACGTGCCAAAAATTCACGCAGCGCCAACTGCGCGCCCTGGGCTGCCAGCGTGCTGAGGACGATGGCCGGTTGCAACGCTGAAGGAAGCCGCCCGGGTCGTGGACCGCCCCGTTCGTCGCCGCACCCAAACCAACCTAAACCCACGTCAACGTCGGGCGCCGCAGGGTGTCAAAAACCTCACGGCACGCCGGTTGGCCGCCAAGGTTGCGATCCGGTCGCTGACAACGTCCGCACGGCCGCCGGCCCAAGATCCGGCGAATCAACCGTGACCCGCTGAGTCGCCGGTTAAGTTTTTTGCTTGTCTCCGTTGCGAGAGCAATGAAGGGTTTACGCGTGATGAAAATAAAACTCCTTGTCCGTCTGCAAAACACGCCGGGCAATCCGGTTCGGGTGACGGCGGCGCTCGCAGTAATGTTGCTCACCCTTGCCAGTGGACGCGCGCAACCTGCGGCAACCGGCCCGAGCGCCACCGGTCCGGGCGGAAACCCGCTAGCGGCCCTGACGCATCTTTCGGACGCCCAAACCCGGCGTGTCTCCAGCACCAGTCCCGACCTGAACAGCAACGGCGACTCGCGCGTGATCAAGGAAGGCGAAACGCTGGTGCTCGCCGAATTGACCGGGCCGGGTGCAATCACGCACATCTGGAACACGATTGCCGCGCAGGACCCGTTCGCCGGTCGTTCGCTCGTGCTGCGGATTTACTGGGACGGAATGGCGAAGCCGAGCATCGAAGCGCCGTTGGGCGATTTCTTCGGCGTCGGCCACGGCGCGGTTGCCAACTTCCACTCGCTGCCGGTGAGCGTCTCTTCCTACGGCCGTTCGCGGACTTGTTTCTGGCGGATGCCGTTTCGCAAGAGCGCAAAGATCACGTTGACCAACGAGGCGCGCGGGTTCGGTGACATGGAGGTGTACTACTACATTGACTGGGAAAAGCTGCCGAGTCTGCCGGAGGACGCGCTCTACTTCCACGCGCGCTATCACCAGGCCTTCCCTGCGACGCCTGGCGAATACACCATCCTCGAAACCAAAGGGCGCGGGAACTACGTGGGCACGGTCCATTCCGTCCACCAGGTGAAAACCGGCTGGTTCGGCGAGGGCGACGACCGTTTCTACATTGATGGCGAGACGGTGCCGTCGCTGTGCGGCACGGGCACCGAGGATTATTTCAATGACTCCTGGGGCTACCGCCCGTTCATCGCGCCTGCCCATGGCGTGACCATGTATGAAGGCCTTTTCGCGGGCGACCGGGTCAGCGCTTATCGTTGGCACCTGTCCGATCCGGTGCGCTTCAAATCCGCGCTCAAAGTTTCCATCGAACACAGAGGGAGCAGCTTTACCGACGCGGGCGTGCAGGTATCGTCGTCCAATGAACGGCCGGACTGGGTGAGTTCCGTGGCCTTCTGGTATCAAACGCCGCCGGTGGCGGGCGAGGAACCGCTGCCGCCCGCCACGAACCGCGTGGCCCCGTACCGCGTGCTGCCGGCCAAAGCCCTGACCTTCCGCGCCAACCCACCCGCGTCCGTGACGCAGGAGGAAGTGGGTTTGATTTACGCGCCGGGCAAGCCGGACGCGGAGATCGAATTCGACTTCGACGTGAAGGAGTCGGGTCGCTACCAGGTTGCCGCCGTCATGGTCCTGTCGCTGTTCAGCGCGCGTTATCAGCCCTTCCTCGACGGCGAGGCCGTCGGGCCGGAACTGGACCTCTGCAACTCGGGCGAGGATTGGACCTGGTTCAGCTTCGACTTGCACGACTTGAAGCCGGGCAAACACACGCTCAAGCTCGCCGGGCGCGGGGCGTCGCCCAATCGGCGAACCATGGCCCCGTCGCGTTTCTCCTTCGGCATCAATTCGGTGGTCCTGCTCCGCCTCGAAGACATGGCGGGATACAAGTGAGCGTCGCGGCAGGGGGTAAGTCTGCCGGAAAGTAATTCTTTGCCAGAGAACGCGCAAAGAAAGTTTGCTTGAGGTCTTCGGCGTCCTCCTTCGAGTGGCCGCGCCGCCGGACGTAGGCGTAAAGCGGAAACCAGTAGGTGCGGCAAAGCTCCTCCAGCGCGTGATCGGATTGCGGCATGTGCCGCTTGCCTACCGCGAGCACGACCGTCCAATGCGTCGTGGCGAAGGCCGGCTGGCGTGGCGTTACATCTCCAGTCGAAGTCGTCTCCGGCGAGTCAGCTTGTGTGGAAGTGCTCACCGGCGCGAGCGTAACGCCGCACGAGGGAAAGGCAGGCGCCGTCAGCCGTATGTCAGCCGCTGTCTCAACCACCTCTGCTCGCCTCGTTGATGATCTGCTCAAGCACTTGCGGGTGGCACATGAAAAGTCTCAGCCGCAATTTGCACGAGCGATACCAATGTGGTTTGGGATCTTCGGAGACCAGTTCCAGGTAACTGCCCGACCAACGGCATTGGCCGGTGGAAACCGCTTTGAACAACTCAGCGTCATCGCCGCGCGTCTTTCCCCGAAACCAGAGACTGAATTCCTGAGTCAACAGGCGAAAGCAGTGGACCATCAGCACAACGCGCCGGTTCGTGACATACAGGCCCGCTTCCCACAAAGGCGGGAGCGAAAAGAAGAGCCGATAGGTTGGAAGGGACTTGGACGAAATCCCCCACACCCACTTTTTGAAGTGCATCACGCGTTCTCCCGGCAGCAACTCCGGGAGCAGGTTGAATTTGAATCCCAATGCCATAAAATGTCTATTTGTTGATTCGCATCGCTGCCCGCCCGTGATCTACTTGATAAAATATCCTGCGGCCTTCCACCGCCCGTCTTTCTCCAGTGCGAACGTGACCGTTTCAATCGCGGCCTTCTTGCCGGTGAAAGAGGTCTCAAACTGCATGATAACATACGAACCGTCCGGCACGCCGGGAAGAGCGGTGGCGCGCTGCGTCGTTTTCACCTTGCGCGACACCAGATTACCCAAAGGCTGGCGAAAAGTTGCCATGGACTTGGCCCAATCCTTTTCCGTGACCCCGCCTTGGAAAATGGCTCCGGCTTCCTTCCAACTCTGGGGAAACCTGCCATCATCAATGAGCGACAACCATGTCTTCGCCGCTGAAATCGCGGCCTCCTCCGTCTCGGACTTTTCGTTGAAGTCCGAAGCTACTCGCACCAGCTTGTAGCGAAGCTTCACGCCGCGCGGGTTGTCGGTGAAACCGGTGAATTGCAGAATGCCCACGCCGCCTGCGCGGGTTTTGAAAAGAAACGTCTGTGGTGGTTGCGCGGGTGCGACGGCGATAACAGTCATGCCGTCAGTCATGGACTTGTTTCGCAGCGTGTCGAACGCCTGACGGTCAGTGATGCGTTCCCATTGATCCGCGTTCGATAGCTGGGGCACGAAGCCAGCCATGCCTCCAAGCGCCAGTTCGTTACGTTCGGCATTCACGCTGAATTGAAAGCCAGGTCGAACCTGGTCAGCCGAGCCACCCGGCGGACGGAAGGGCGAGGGCCACGACGAGCGCGTCTCTGGGTCGAAGGCTTCCCCAAACGGCTGTTCCTGCTCAATCACCGGGCCGAAGGTCAAGGCGGCTGAGGCGTTTCTCGGCTGCGCTGGTTGCGATGAGTTGTTAATGAATTGAACGGCCAGCGCGGCCATCTTGGCGGCGATGAAACGGAAACGCCTGGCGTACTCCTCGTTGTGCCGCGCGCGAAGCCGCGCCTTTTCCCAGTCGCCTTCATCCAGCGCCTGGCGGACTTTCGCGACGTCCTCGAAAACAGCGGGCGGAAACTCGCAATCCGTTCCCTTTACGGTTGCGTTGAAGTTGGTCAGGAGCGTCAGCAGGCGGCGAACGCCGGTCTGTGCCGCGGCCAGATTCGTTGCAGCAAACGCCGCGTCGAACTCGTGGCCGAAGTCCTCGATGTCATTGAACAACGCCACTGCGCGGAGCCAGTCGGAATCTGCCAGGGCGTCAACTTGGGAAGTCCCACCGGACGGATGGAGCAGCTTGTAGCGAATCTTCACGCCGAGCGGGTTGTTGGTAAAGCCGGTGATTTGCAGAATGCCGACGCTGCCTTTATGCGTTTTGAAAAACCATGTTGCCGACTGCTCACGCGTCAGGAGGTCAGCGGACAAGCCATTGAGATTCCGCGACGCAAGTCTCATCGCCGAAGTGTAAGTGTGGCTGCTTGAATTCGTCACAAGCGTAATTGTGGTCGTGCCGCTCTGCGTGTGTAGAGCAGCACTGCTGATGGTTTCCAAGGCAGCGCGCGTCATTTCCGGCGACAGACCTGCCCAATCATCCCAGTTGGTTGAACTTTCTCCATGAGCGATGGCAAAATTGCCATCGAACGCGATGAGTTGTCCATTGTCATTGAACATAACATCCGCTCCACTTTCACGCAGCCATGCGATGTATCGAAACGGCCGCGTGTTTTCCAAAATATCCAAGCCTTGCCAGAAGCGTTCCACTTGGTCGGCGGGTTGAATGGGGACAAGTGCGTTGGTGACATCTGATGGTGGCGTGAACAACTGGCCTGTATCCAAATCGAGGAAAGAATTCGTGCCGGTCTGCCTTGCTTGAATCACCCGCTCGATCACCGGGCCGAAGGTCAAGGCGGCCGAGGCGTTGGCCGGCTGCAACTGGAAATCCATGTGCGCCTTGCGTTCGCGTCCCCACAACGAGGTGGACAGCGTTGCCAGCTTGGTTTCGTAGCCGGGCGTGGACGCAGCGATGGTATGTTCCTCCGGCCAGGTGCGAAGCGCGTAACGTCCGTCCGCGTCAGTCCATGCTTCTTTCGGCGCTTCATTGGCATCTGCGCCGTAACGATTGTCGGCCACGCGTGCGCAGACAATGGGTTTGCCGGTGACGGCATCAGTGACGATGCCAGTCAATTCATAAAGTGGCTCCCCAGTCGTGAAGGCCGCGACGATCAGCCAGATTGCCGTGTTGACGCTGCCACCCATCAAGGCCCTCTTTCCGAGCCGTGTCTTGCGCACCGGGGTCGCCACGAGGATGCCAAGCAGTGCCGCCGCCAAAATTGACCAGACCAGAACTTGCGGTGGTCTTGGCATGGAGAAGAAAGCCAAAGTTCCCAGGATTCCGCTCATGCCGGTGAAAAACAACGCGAGGTAAGCCGCCGGCGTGAGTCGGCGCTCACTTTCTCCCGCGCGGTCGGATTCAGTTGGCGCGGACTCGCGTCCGCGACCACCCGGCGCTAAATCCGGCAACGGCTTGTTCACCGCGCGCCAGACGAAACGGATGATAAAAAAGTCCGCCACAATTGCCGTTGCAACAGCGGCGAGGATCGCGATTTCAGGATGGTGCCAGAGAAAGTTTGCAATTTGCGTCGTGATCCCTGGATGAACTTGTGGATTGTTTAGATTCGATAGGTTGGAGTAGAAATCCCCAATCAGCCGGGCAAATCCCACGCACACCCCGCCAATAAACACATCCAACGCAAGCAGCGGAAACAGCAACCCGTCGAACACCGCAAGGCCAAGCCCACCCAATTTGCCGCGCGAATTGCGGATTTTATGAACCGCCAGCCAGCCGCATACGGTTGAAACAACTGCGGCAACAAAACCGAACTGCAGAATCGGAATTTCCCTTAGCGTTGATTTCAGATCGCTGCCGAGAAGCACGTAAACGCCGAGCCAACCGAGGATTGAAAATATCAAAACGATCCAGACGAAACCAACTTTGGCGGTGATTGGGATAACCTTGGAAACATCATCTGTTACCGCTGCGGTGGCCGCGCCTTCAGGAGTTGGAGTCATCGCAATTGTTTCCACGGCGGTCCTGACCTCGCTGGCGTGCTGGTAGCGGCGCTCCGGCTCTTTCTCCAAGGCGCGCAGAACGATCTCATCCAGCCGCACGTCCACCTGAACTTTCTTCGACGGCGGTTGAAATTTGCCCAGCGGCAGTTCGCCCGTGAGCATTTCGTAGAACACCACGCCCAATGAATAAATGTCCG
>CAYHFK010000247.1:0-7399 GCA_964355895.1 uncultured Bifidobacterium sp.
CCGCCACGCCGACTTCGTGTTCGGTGCAGAGCCAACTTAAGTCAGCGGGCTGGTAGGGCGCGTCACTCCGTGCGCGCCGGGCGGCGGGCAGAGGACAGCCCGCCCTGCCTTGGCGAAGAAAAATCCGCATCAACGCCGCGCTCCACGCCTTCGAGTAAAGCTGCGCGATTTCGGGATTGAAACTCCCATTCGCGGTGCGTTGTTCGCCCGTCAGGCTCGCGAAGAATGGCTGGAGCATTTCCACGCTGTCCGGCCCCCACGCCCACGGGCGCAGGCGACCAAGCTTGCGTTGGGCGAGATTTGCGAACTCGGTCGGCACGCCCGGCGTGCCGGTTCGGTGCTCGGCGATGCCTTGCATCTCCACGAACTCCGGCAGCGCGAAACCCGCCTGCTTGAGGCCGCTCAGGAATTCCACCGACGGTCGGCGTTCCACCAGCACGAGATCGTCCTGCCGCCCGAGAAACTGCGGCAGGTTCTCAAGGTCGCGAGCAAGTTGGGCCTGATGCTTCGTCGGGTTGAACGCCCGCCCTTCCGCGATGCGGGCTTCGGCGAATGGATTAAACAGGAAAACGCCCGGCGTTCGCCCCTTCGATTGCGAATACACGTCCAATTCCGCAATGAACGCCGCGTCGAGGCCCGCCGCCCGCCGGCCCGCGACGTTCAACGTGATGCCTTTCGCGCGTTGCGGCGACAGCGGGAATTTCAACTGCCGACAAAACGCCTCCCAATCGCTCTCGGTCGGATGTTTCCAGCGGCGAAACCATTTCAAGCCGTAGGCAACGTGGCCGATCTCGTCGCGATAAATCTTTTCCAGCAGCCGCGCGGTGTCCGCATCACCCACGGCGGTGAAGCGCTGCGCGAAGTGACGGGCGAAATCCAGATTCGCCTGCTCGAACGTCAGGCACAGGCTCGCGACGTAATCCATCGGATTCTCCATCGGCGAAACCATGCGCCAGAAGTAGCCGCTCACCGGCAGTTCACCAAAATGAATCCCGCAGGTCTGCATGCGTTCGAGGTAAAGTCGCGTGTGCTGCTGCTCATCCTTGAGGGTTTGCAAAACGCCCTTGCGAAAAGCGGCGGGGGCCTCGGGGAACCGCAACAACACCAGCGCCATCAACTCGGTGGCGAGCAACTCGTGATTCGCGAAGAAGTGCAGCAGGCGTCCGCGCTCGCGTTCCTGTTCGAGGTGGCGGGTGCCGGGAAAATCACCGCGCCCCGTGCCGGTGAGCTTGAAGCGCAGTTCCGCCGGGCGGCCCGGCGCGGCGGGCGTCACGAGCGCCGCGCCGGGTTGCTCGTCCGTGATGACGTCGGGGCACTGGAGTTTTTCCTCCAGCGTTGTCGCGAACAAAACCTGTTCCGCAAAGTCACGCAGTTCCATCCGCCGGATGGCTTACCAATTCCTGCGATTGAAGGCGAGCCTGTGATAGGTAGCGTTCGTCGCGCTGCGACGAACCCGCCCGCGCAGAGCGGGCGGAAAGAAAGCGTAGTGGGATATGAAGAACACCAAGAATTGCGCCGCTGCACACGGCGCTACTCGTCGCAGCGCGACGAGTTCCACCAGACAAGAGAAGTTCACTTGTCATCCGCGCAGACAGTCGCAACACTTTGTTCATGCAAACAACTCTCGTGATGACTGTCATCGGGCCGGATCGCACTGGACTCGTAGAATCTGTAGCCAAGGTTGTGGCCGAACACGGCGGCAACTGGCTGGAAAGCCGCATGTGCCGGCTCGGCGGTGAATTTGCCGGTATCGTGCGCGTCGCCGTGCCGAAGGCGCAGCGGCAGGCGTTGGAAGTCGCGCTCGGCAAACTTCCAGGTCTTACGACTGTGGTGCGCGGGGATGAACCGGTTCAGAGTGCCGCCCAAGCAGTGCTGGTGTCGCTGGAAGTCCTCGGGCAGGACCGACCGGGCATTGTGCGGGAAATCACGCGCGCGCTCACCGCGCAGGGTATCAACGTGGAGGAGTTGGCGACCGAATGCGCCAGCGCGCCGATGTCCGGCGAAGCGCTGTTCCAGGCGCGAGCAAAGATTCTGGTCCCGGCCAACGTGGCGCTCGACAAACTACGGCAAACGCTCGAAAGCGGCTTGTCCGGACTGAGGGTGGAGATTTCGCGCATCAAATAGCGCGCCGCTGGAATTACGCTTTGGTCATGGGCGCTTCTTGAAGCCCCAGATCAGCCAGCCCGCCAGCGCCAGCAGCAGGATGAGCCACCAGAAATAGCGCAGTTCGCGCGCGGCCATTTCGGCAAACGCATAGGCCCTCGGGAAAATCAGAATCAACCCGCCGATCACGACGACGAGGACGACGACCTGCAGGAACACTCGCCCGCGCGGATTCATGGCGCGACGGGCGCCGCGGCACCGAGCGGCAGCAGCAGACTGGCCGGCGAACTGGGGTCGGCGGGGATGACCAGCGGCGAACGGCCATTCCACTTCTCCACGATTTGCAGCCGGAGAAAGGCGGGGTTGAGCGTGAGCGCCTCACCGCGAACCCGGATCGCCTCCGCCTCGCCCCGGGCGCGAATCACCACTGTCTCGGCCTCAACCTTGGTTTGCATTTGCACGAAGCGCGCCCGGGTCGCTTCCTGTTCGGCCACCATCTTGGCTTCGATCGCGGTTTCCAACTCCTGCGAGAGGTCAATGCTGCGGATGACAATGTCCTCGACCGACAGGATGGTGCTGATTTTCTGCCGCGCGGTCAGGATGGCCTTTTGTTTGATCTGCTCGCGGTCCGTGACGATTTGCACCGCGGTGCGCGAGGCCGTGACTTCCTTGAGCGCCTCCTGCACCCGCGGCGCGATGAGACTGTCGAACGGATCGCCGGCGAATTGCCGGTATATCTGGACGACGGAGGCCTCGGGCACTTTGTACAGCACGCGCACGTCCAGGATGACTTGTTGCAAGTCGGAGGAAAAACAATCCGCCCGTAAAGTCGAAGTGCGTTGCTTGACGCTCACCGGCACAATGCGGGTGATAAACGGGGTTTTAAGCCCGAAACCTTCCGGCAGGAAACCATCCGCCGCCTTGCCGAGCGTGACTTTGATGCCGCGCGTGCCGGGTTCAACCACATAACTCGTGGCCGAACCGAACACCACGAGGAGAAACACCACCACGGCGGCGGCAATGAGTTTGGCGAGCGTGGGCGGATTCATCGCTTGAGCTGGGGGTTGCGGATGGAGCGAGCGGCTCCGGTGGGCGCGTTGGTCGGCTGGGATTGGCGAAGGCGTTCGAGGTCCGGGGCGGCCATCATCACACCCGCCCCGCCGCCGATGATGAGCGGCGTAATCCCGTCCCACTTATCCGCGATCTGCAAATCCACAAAGGTCGGGTTTTCCTTAAGCGCCTGCCCGCGAATGGCGAAGGACTCCGCCTCGCCCTTGGCTTTGATGACGGCGGTGTCGGCTTCAATCTGCGCGCGTTGCTGGATGAACTTGGCTTTCGCCGCCTCCTGCTCCTGCACCATCTTTTGCTCGATCGCGCGTTCCAACTCCTTCGACAGCGCGATGTTCTCAATGACGATATCTTCCACCACCAGCAGCGGTCCGATCTTTTGACGCGTCAGTTCGAGCGCGCGGGTTTTGATCTGGTCACGGTTCTTGACGATTTGCTCGGCGCTTTGCAGCGCCGTGACTTCCTTGAGCGCCTCCTGCACGCGCGGCGAAATCAGGCTCTCGAACAGTTCGCCGCTGTAGCCTTGAAATAATTTCACCACCGAACCTTCGGGGATGCGGAACAGCACCTGCAGTTGCATCACGATCTGCTGGAGGTCGGCGGAATAACACTCCGCCTTGTCCTCGGCGGTTTGCTGGCGGATGGACGTGGGATAGACCGCCGTGATAAAGGGCACTTTCAGGCCAAAACCCTCCGGCTTGAACGCGTCCGAAACCTTGCCCATGGTCACTTCCACCCCGCGATGGCCGGGATGCACCACGTACGTGCCCGAAGCCGCCATGATGATCACGACGAAGATCAAGATGGCGACGCCGACCAACCGGGCAATACCTTGCGGACTCATTATGCGTTTAGCTGAGGCTACGGTAACGGGCACGACCAGAGAGACAAGAAAAATGAAACGACGGAGAAATTTAACCGCGGATGACGCGGATAGCGCAGATGGGGGAATTTTTATCCGTGTCATCCGCGCAATCCGCGGTTAATTGTTTTCCATGCTTCACGAAGAAATCACCAAAGACATCCTCGGTGCAGCGATGGCAGTGCTGAACGAACTCAGACCCGGTCTCGACGAAAAGCTGTACGAGAACGCGCTAGTGCTGGAACTTCAGGCGCGCGGCCACACCGTGGAGCAACAGAAGGAGTTTCCAGTGTTCTATCGCGGCCATTTCATTGGCAAACTCATTCCTGATTTGATTGTGGACGGAAAAGTCATTGCCGATCCCAAGGTCGTGACAGCCTTCAATGAAACGCCCATCGCTCAGATGCTCGGCTATCTGAACATCACCGGATTGGGAGTCGCCCTGCTGCTGAACTTCAAGAACTCCAAGCTTGAATGGAAGCGCGTAGTAAACGAGAAAAGCCGAAAGCTTGGCGACAATCCTGACAGTCCCGCCCAGTAATCCTTATCTGCGCTATCCGCGTAATCCGCGGTTAAAATAAAGACGGCGATCCGTTGCCGGACCGCCGTTCGCGAATTTCTGTGGTTTGGCTTACAGGCCCTTGCTGAGCATGTGCTTGATCAAATCGCCCACGCGGCAGCTGTAACCCCATTCGTTGTCATACCAGCTCACGAGCTTGAAGAACTTGTTGTTCAGTTCAATGCCCGAACCGGCGTCGTAGATGGAGGACAGTTCGCAATGGATGAAATCCGAACTGACCACTTCGTCGCTGGTCCAGCCAAGGATGCCCTTGAGGTAGGTCTCGCTGGCTTTCTTCATCGCGGCGCTGATTTCAGCATAACTCGTTTCCTTCACGGTCTTCACCGTGAGGTCCACCACGGAGACGGTTGGCGTCGGCACGCGAAACGCCATGCCGGTGAGCTTGCCCTTCAATTCCGGCAACACGAGGCCCACCGCCTTGGCCGCGCCGGTGGTGGACGGAATCAAGTTCTGCGCGGCGGTGCGACCACCTTTCCAATCCTTCTTGCTCGGGCCGTCCACGGTTTTCTGCGTGGCGGTGTAGCTGTGGACGGTGGTCATCAGGCCTTCCGCAATGCCGAATCCTTCCTTGAGCAACACGTAGCAGACCGGCGCGAGGCAGTTCGTGGTGCAGGAGGCGTTGGAAATAATGTGATGCTTCGACGCGTCATATTTGTCGTGGTTGACACCCATGACGACCGTGAGGCAATCGCCTTTGGCCGGAGCGGAAATGATGACCTTCTTCGCGCCGGCAGTGATATGGCCCTGCGCTTTTTCCACGTCGGTGAAGAGGCCAGTGGATTCGATCACAAGCTCCACGCCGAGCGCTTTCCACGGCAATTCCGCGGGCGACTTGGCGCTGACAACTTTGATTTCCTTGCCGTTGACCACGAGCACATCGTCTTCGAGTTTGTCATCGGAAGATTTCTTCGAGCTGACTTCGCCTTTGAAACGACCCTGGATGGAGTCGTATTTGACGAGATACGCCAGATTGTCGGCGGGAACGATATCGCCGACCGCGACGACTTCGATGTCCTTGCCCACCATGCCCTGTTCGACCAACGCCCGGAACACCAGGCGGCCAATGCGGCCGAACCCATTGATTGCAACTTTCACTGCCATAATTTCAGTTTCGATTTCGATTTCAGTTTAGGTTAAAAAACGACAGCGCATGGTAGCCGGCAAAGGCCGTGGGTCAACGCGGAAACGAGGAGCCGAGCGAGTGTTGAGGGCGGGATTTTCTTGTGAATGGTGATTCAGACCGCTTTCGTGCGCTGTCACGCCCCCCGCTCAATCCAAAATCCTAGACGCTTTTCACAGATTTCCAGCGGTGCGGCTCGTCGGGCAGAGAAACAAAAGTCGTGGGGTCAACTGCCTTCTCCAAGGCAACTTTCGGCAACTTTCGGTCTGGACTCGAAGTTGTAAAGTTCGTCACTCTTCTCTCAACCCGAAGCGGTGAAGCCAATCCACTAATCTATTAGCAGCATTGCGGGCAACATATTCTGGAGGCAGAAGCTCTTCACCTTTTGCAATGACCTGCCCCCACGAGGCCGATGTCAAAATCTCACCATTACGAATAGCGGTTGCTGTCACTCCAGAGACGTATTCGCCAGCCACTGCGCGGCTTTTGCCAGCGGCATAGTTTGGGCCAGCCCCGAAACTACCCGTAGAAGAACCTGCGTGTCCGGATGTGACTGTCCCCTCAATCAAAACATCCGCCTCCCCTTCCCGAATTATCTTAACGAGACGATTGCGACCTATGACTTCAATAAAGACATTACGGACCGCTTGGGCCGTAATTGCATTATCACATTGAAAGTCGCCAACTCTTATCGTGTTTATTTGCGGCGGAGGTGGCGGCACTGGCTTGGGGGCTTTGGTTCGACAGCCAACGCCAACCAAGAATAGAGACAAGATTAGGAACCGTGAGAAGCCGATGACCTGATTGGAATTCATAATATCAGGATGTAATGGTTGCGTCAGCCGCTGTAAAACACTTTCTGTAAATTGTCATTCACCCTTGATGCTAGCGCCACGCGACAATCAACGCTGGCTGGACAGCAGTTGGTTGAAAAAAATGGGGCATCAGTGATGTCGTTTGTTTGTCTCGACTGCTCCGCCTGCAATGACCGGAGGCCAAGAGCCTGAAGAATTAGCCTTTGACTTACTGCTGGACCGGCTCGGAGCGGCAGCCCGTAGATAGCCTCCGAGCCTCTTGAGCCGCTGGTAATGATCCATCTCTGCACGTTTCTTCAACCGATCCCTCTTGCGAACGGATTCAATTTCTAACTGCTTGCGACGGGGACATCGATCCAAATGGGATTCGAACTGTTTTACGCGATTTTTATAGTAGGGACATGTCGTCAGTTCTTTTAATTTTTTTGTGGACATAATTCTCTTACAATTTTCTGCGTGATGCAGCCTAACGCTCGCCGTCTGTAGGGTCGCTGCAACATGCAGTGGCCGCAGAGATAATCGCGCCCGACTCAAGGAGGCGAGACTCCCGACCCTACAAAACGGGGCCAGTGAGCGAAGTCGCCCGCCAGCCGCCGTCGTAATGGATCACCGATTCCGCACGAAAAGCTTTCCGGGCAACTGCCGGACCACACGTTTCATTTCCAAACTCAACAGCGCCACGCTCACCGTCGAACTCGGCAGGCCGCTGGCCCGGATGACCTCGTCAATCGTGGTTTCATCATCGGACTTGAGCGCGTCGTAAACTTTTTGTTCCGTGGCCGAAAGCTCGAGGGTGGGCAACACCCCGGTCTCGCCGGGCGACGGCGGCCGGTTGCTCCCCGGAAACAGAT
>CAYHFK010000248.1:0-4846 GCA_964355895.1 uncultured Bifidobacterium sp.
TCCATTCGTCTTGTAGGCCCGGTGCCCCCACCGGGCGGGTTTTCAAACAGGCTCTTAGCATTTCAGCGTTTTCTCTATGAGTTTGATTCTCGGTCTTAACGCTTTCCACCCCGACTCCGCCGCCTGCGCGCTCGTGGACGGCAAACTGGTGGCCGCCGTGGCCGAGGAACGGCTCGGCCCGCGCCACAAACATGTCGCCGGCTTCCCGGGTCGCGCCCTCCAGCGCGTGCTCCAGATGGCCGGCGCTACGATTCGCGACGTGGATTACCTCGCGGTCGGCAACGACAGCAACGCCAACGTCGGCGCCAAGGTCAGCCATGTGCTGCGTGCGCCGGTGAAGTCCGCGCGCGGGGTGCTGACGCACTTTCAGCGGCGCGCGAAAATGCAGAGCCTTCAGCAGCTCGTGGCAGAGGCATGCGGGGTCGGGGAGGCGGACTGCCGGTTTCAGGTCGTGCGCGTCGAGCATCATCTCGCGCATCTCGCCAGTTCGTATTACGCCAGTGATTTTGATGAAGCGGCCGGATTTTCCTACGACGGCGCCGGGGACTTCACCTCTGCCATGTTCGCTCGTTGCCGCGACAATCGGATTGAGATTTCGGATCGGGTTCACATCCCGCATTCGCTGGGATTCTTCTACACGGCGCTCTGCCAGTTCATCGGCTTCCACAAGTTCGGCGAGGAATACAAGGTCATGGGCCTCGCCGCCTACGGGCAACCCGTCTATCTCGAGCTCATGCGGGAACTGGTCAGAATGGAGGCGGGGAGCGGGGAGCGGGGAGCGGGGGCTTCCGGACGGTTTCGGTTGGACCCGCGCTATTTCCGCCCGCTCGGCAAGAACCTCGAGGAGTGCGTGGATGCGACCGGCGAGATTGTCCTGCCGCCGCTGTATTCGGACGAGCTGGTGCGGCGCCTGGGCCACCCGCGCGCCCGGGGGACGGAGTTGACGCAGCGCGAGAACGACATCGCCTGCTCCGTCCAGGCCCGCTTCGAGGAAATCGTCCTCGATTGTTTGTCGGCCCTTCATCGGCGCGTGCCCACGGACCGGCTCGTCACCGCCGGCGGTTGTGCCCTCAACGGCGTTTGCAACGCGCGTATCCTGCGCGAAACGCCGTTCACCCAATCCTATATCCAGTGCGCCGCCTCGGATGACGGCACGGCGGTGGGCGCGGCGTTGCATGTCTGGAATGCCGTGCTGGGGAAGCCGCGCGCGGCGAGCATTGAGCACGGTTTCTGGGGGCCGGAATATCCGGCGGCGGACCTGGAAGCCGCGCTCAAAGCGGCGGGCCTGTCCGCTCAGCGTTTCGCGGGCGCGGCGTTATTGCAGCGGGCGGCGGATCATTTGAACGCGGGCCATGTCACAGGCTGGTACCAGGGCCGCAGCGAGTGGGGGCCGCGCGCCTTGGGCAATCGTTCCATCCTGGCGCATCCCGGCTGGCCCGGCATGAAGGAACTAATCAACGCCAAGATCAAACGGCGGGAAGCTTTCCGTCCGTTTGCGCCGTCCATCCTCGCGGAGGCGGTGGGCGACTACTTTGAGCAGACCGTGGCGAGCCCGTTCATGATGCACGTCGTGAAGATTCGTCCAGAAAAGCGGGCAGCCTTATCCGCCGTCTGCCACGAGGACAACACGGGGCGGCTGCAAACCGTGAGTCGCCAGCAGAACCCGCTGTATTACGATCTCATCCAGACCTTCGCCGCGCGGAGCGGCACGCCGGCGGTGCTGAACACCAGCTTCAATGAAAACGAACCGGTGGTGGACACCCCCGCGCAGGCCGTTGCCTGCTTCCAGCGCACCGACATGGATGTCCTCTGTCTCGGCCCCTTTATCACCACCAAACCCGGCAAATCCCTTTCCTCCACTTCATAATCTTACTCGCTCGTTGTCCCGCGCATCATTTGCACGGGCGAACGCGATTACCGTTCCAATCAAGCTCTGCTGGCTACTGCTGGCGTGCCGCGCCCGGTCAGCTTTTGTTGTTTACTTGGTACCGACGAAATGCTGAAGGTGTGTGCAAGGCCTGCGAGTTGCGACAAAGGATGGCCGCGGATAATGCGACTGCGGGCTGAATTCGGGCGACAGGGTTATGGACAAGCCGATATTGATTGCGACCATCGCCGTTTGGGGAGCGGTGCTGTTGCTCTTCCTCTATCTTCGTTGGCGCTATTCCGGCAAAGACCCGAAACCATAATTCCCCCGCGCCACCCGTAAGCCTTCCCATGTCCATCCCGTGGCGCACCACCCGCACCGCGGGAGACACAGTCTTATCCGGAACCCTGCAGTTGAAAATTGGACCGCCCGCGCGGTCACGGCGTAGGACCGGCGTCGCGCCGGTTTCCATCTGCGAGCAGGGGACCCACCGTTTGGTGACGCTTTGAGGAGGGCGAACCGCTTCCCGCCAACGCGGCTGGCTCAAAGTTAGCGACCGGCGCGACGCCTGTCCTACGGCATCGTTCCGGCTTATACGCGGCTGGGCGAAGCGCCGATATCCAGCGCATTTCGTCAGCAAGCTGACGGATGCCGATGGCGAATTGCAAGAAACCATTCATTGGCTGGGCCGCGCCGCGGCCTATCACCATCTTGACATCGAGACCCAAGATGAACTCCTCAACATTTGTAGCGAAATCGGAATGAAACTGGGCAAGATGATGAAAATGCCCGACTCTTTTTGTTGAAACGTCATCCGTCCTCCGCCCTTTGCCATGCCATCCGTCCTCCGCCCTTTGCCCTCTGGCCTCCGGAGTCCGTCCTCCGTCCTCTGGCCGCTTTTCGCCCTCGCCGGCTACTGGGCGCTGCTGATCTACCAACTCGGTGCGCAGTGGTCCGCCTACGAGCAATATAATTATGGTTGGGCCGTACCCTTCCTCTGCGCCTACCTCCTCTGGCAACGACTGCGCCTCCCGTCCTCCGCCCCTCGCCCTCAACTCCCGGCTCCAGACTTCCGACGTCAGACTTCCGACTTCGTCATTCGTCATTCGGGCTTTGTTGCCTACCTTCTCTTCGCGCTCTTGGCCGTTCTCTGGTTCGTTGCCCGCTGGCTGCACGAAGCCAACCCGATCTGGCGACTGACCAGTTGGACGCTGGCGCTCACGGTCATCGGCCTGACCCTCCTCGTCCTGCGCTTCGCTGCCATCCCTTGTCCGCTTCGGGGACTTGGGTCAATTGGGAAGCGACGAAATGAATTTGCCGCCGACGAAGGCCCGTCGAGGGCCGAGGGAGCGGTCGCGACCGAGTCACCAGGTGGCCAAAGGACGGAGGAGGTAATTGGCATTTCAGCATTTCAACGTTTCAGCGTTACAGATTTTGTCTTCCCGATTCTCTTCTTCCTCGTGGCCGTGCCCTGGCCAACGGGGTTTGAAGGGCTGATGACGCAATCGTTCATGCAAGCCAATGTCAACGTGACGACGGAATTGCTAGCCTTTGCCGGCATCCCGGCGCTGCAACGTGGCAACGTGATTGAAATCGCAACGGGGCTGGTGGGGGTGGATGAAGCCTGCAGCGGCATCCGTTCGTTTCAGGCCACATTGATGATTTCCCTGTTCCTTGGCGAACTCTACCGGCTCTCCGTTTTCCGGCGCGTTGTTCTCTGTTTTGCGGGCTTTGCGCTGGCGTTCGGGTTCAACATTGGCCGCACGTTCTTATTGGTCTATGTGGCGTCCCGCGACGGCATCGCTGCGATTGGCAAATGGCACGATCCGGCGGGTGTCACGATCCTCGTCGGCTGTTTCCTCGGCCTGTGGTTGGTTGGCCTGTGGCTGGCAAAACGCCAGAAGCCGGATGTCAATGGGCAGATGCCAGATCCGTCCTCCGGCGTCAGGCTTCCGTCGTCCTTGGCCCGTGAGGTTTCGAATTCCACTTCGCCCCCCACCTCTCATCTCTCGTCCCCTATTTCCGATCTCAGATCTCCCTGCTCCCAGCTCCCCGCTCCCAGCTCGCAACCTTCAACTTCTCACCGGGCCGCCCTCCGCCCCGCGGCTGACGCCCTTCTCCGCACCGGGGAGAAGGTGTCCGAAGGACGGATGAGGTGTCCTCCCCAACTTTCAACTTTTCACCGCCCGGCCTTCGCCCTCGCCGTGTGGTTCATTTTCACGGAACTCGCCGTCGAGGGGTGGTATCGCACCCACGAAGTGCAGGCTTCGGCCGCGCAGGCGTGGACGCTGCGCTGGCCGACGGAGGATCCAACCTTCAAACGGATCGAATTGTCAGAACCGGTGAAGGCGCAATTGGCGTTTGACGCAGGTGGACAGGGCGCCTGGACCGACCCGGACGGGGGTTGCTGGCAGGCTTTCTATTTCCGCTGGCAGCCCTCGCGTTCGCTCTATGCCCGCGTTCGCAGTCAGTTGAACAAAACGCACCGGCCGGAGCACTGTCTCACCGGGTCGGGCATGAAACAGGTCGGGGATCTCGGCGTCGGCCATTACCGTTGCGGCAAGGTCCGGTTCGCCCTGAACCGGCTGTTGTTTGAAAGTGACGGCCGGTTGTTGCGGGTCTTCTACGCGCAATACGAGGACTCGGCGAACCCGGAGTTTCTTGCCAGTTACCGCGAGAACACCCAACAACGGATCGCGTCCGCCTGGGCCGGCAGCCGGAACTACGGCCTGCGCATTCTGGAACTCGCGGTGGCGGGCAACCTGGATGAAACGCAAGCCGACGCGGCCGGGCAGCGCCAGCTCGAACGCCTGATTCAAGTGCCGCCCGCCCGCAACCCTTGACCCTTTATCTCCGCTCCCTTTGGAGTGCGGTGACTCTTGGCCCGTGGAGTCATTGGCCGTCACTTCACTCGGGCCGTCACCGCTTTCCCCGCCGCGCGACTCCTCCCGCGGCCGCCCCTCGTCCTTTGCTGGTGAG
>CAYHFK010000248.1:4946-7336 GCA_964355895.1 uncultured Bifidobacterium sp.
GAGGGTTTCAGCGTTTGTTTTTGCAGTTTCAGCATGTCAGCTTTTCCTTGGCCCGTGGAATGTGAAGCCTATTTCACCGGGCAGCGTTTGTTCCCTGCGCCTCCGCCGTTTGCATTTTGAATTGAACTGTCCTCCGGCCTCCAACCACCAAACCAACGCGTCACATATCCGCGCGTTGACTTCCCCCGCCAACGTGGAATTATCCCACTATGACCTTGATCGCCGATGGAAAGAAGCGCGTGACCTTGCCGAAGCCGGTCCGGCCGGGCGATGCGTTTGACTGTGTGCAGGAGGGGGGGCGGTTTGTCCTGGTAAAGCTGGAGCGCCCCGCGCCAACCACCGCGGCCCGCGCCACCCTGCGCCACCGCAAGGGGCGCCATCCGGTGCTTGTGGGTGGCCCGCAGTTTAGTGCGGCCCAACTCAAACAGATCATCCAGGAAGTGTTCCCGTGAAATACCTCCTCGATGTAAACGCCCTCCTGGCGGCCATCATCGCCGGCCATCCGCAACACTCCCTGGCGGACCGGTGGTTGACGGGAAAGCAACTGGCTTTGTGCCCGCTGTCCGAGTTGGGCTTCCTGCGCGTCAGCACTCACCCGAAGGCGTATCACTTCAGCGTGCCGGTGGCCAGGCAAGCGTTGGAGGCTTTTGTGGCCACGCACCGGCCGGAGTTCGTGCCGGCCAACTTTTCGGCGGTGGGCTTGAACGCCGGGCGCAGTGATGCGATGACGGACATTTATCTCGCCACCCTGGCGGCCCGTCACAAAATGAAACTCGCCACGCTCGACACTGGCATCCACCACGGCGCCGTTGAAGTCATGGCTTGATCCGTTCGCGTAATTCCCCGCCTGGCTCCGGGCCGCGGATGAAGGGCGGATTGGTCCCGGTGGGCTTGGCGGTCGCTCCGCCCGCTGCGGTTGCGCGGGCAAAAACTGAAATCCTCACCTTGAAACGTTGAAATCAAAACCCGGAAATTCAAAAAGCAGAAATCAGCCGCAGTGGTCATGATCGCGTTGTCCGCCTGTCCGCCTTGCAGCGCTTTCAGCATTTGTTCCCTGCGCCTCCTCCTTTTACATTTTGCATTCCCCGGCCCGTTCAGCCTTTCAGTATTTCACCTCAGAACCTTGAATATCCTTCTCCTCAACCAAACGTTCCATCCAGACGTGATGGCGACGGGCCAGTATTTGAGCGACGTGGCCGTGGCGCTGGCCGAACGCGGTCATCAGGTCACCGTGGTGACAAGCCGCCGCGCGTACGATGATCCGCAAACCCAGTTTGCGCGGCGCGAGACGTGGCGGGGCATTCTGATTCATCGCGTGGGCTCGACCTGCTTTGGCAAAGGCGCCAAGTGGCGGCGGGCGGCCGACTTCGCCAGTTTCATTTTCGCCTGCGGCGTCCGCCTCGCGACCTTGCCCCGTTACGACGCGGTGGTCGCCCTCACTTCACCGCCGTTGATTTCGTTCATTGGCGCGTGGCTGGCCCGCTGGCGCGGCAGCCGCTTTTACTATTGGGTGATGGATTTTAATCCGGACGAAGCCATCGCGGCCGGTTGGCTGCGCGCGGATTCCGTCGCGGGCCGGTTGCTGGACCGGATGTCGCGCTTCAGTCTGCGGCGGGCGCACCGGATTATCGCACTGGATCGCTTCATGCGCGATCGCATCATGGCCAAAGGCATTGCTCCCGAAAAAATCGTGGTCGTGCCGCCGTGGTCGCACGACGATCATGTACATTCCGATCCCGCGGGCCGCGCGCGTTTCCGCCAGGCCCACGGCCTCGAAGGGAAATTCGTCGTCATGTATTCGGGCAATCACAGCCCGGTGCATCCGTTGGCCACGTTGCTGGCTGCGGCTGAAAAACTGCGGAACGAGCCGGAAATTGTCTTCTGCTTCATCGGCGGTGGGAGCGAGTGGCGGAAGATCAAGGAAGATTTGGAAAGCAGAAAGCAGAAAGCGGCAGGAGCAGAGGACGGAGGGCGGACGGCGGAGGGCGAACGATTTCTACAAGTTCGAACTTCGTCTCCGTCCGCCAACATTCTCTGCCTCCCCTATCAACCGCTGGACCAACTCAGCGCCTCGCTTTCGGCGGCGGACCTGCATGTGGTCGTGATGGGCAACGCGTTTGTCGGACTGGTGCATCCGTGCAAGATTTACAATATCTTGAGCGTCGGGGCGCCGGCGCTCTACATCGGGCCTCGTCCCAGTCACGTGACCGAAATTCTCGGCCCAACCGGTCCGAAGTCGCCCCATCTGCTGGTGGCGCATGGAGAGAGTGACCGGGTGGTGCAACAGCTCCAACACCTGCGGCAACGAACCGGCGCGGCAGACCGACCAATCCCCGCTCAGGTGTTGGCGCAGTTTTCCCAGGTGGTCTTGCTGCCAAAACTTGTCGCGG
>CAYHFK010000249.1:0-7331 GCA_964355895.1 uncultured Bifidobacterium sp.
CCGACAAACACGCCCCCGAAGACGCCCAACGCCACATTGATCGGCTCGGGGACGGGCACAATTTCACCAGTACCGTTGAGCCAAGTGGCCCCGAGAGCATAACCGTCGAACTGGATGTGGCTTAGAATCCCACTGCCGGTTGGGTCCGAAGCAATGATGAGTCGGTCATAATCTACCCCCGTCGAACCGTCCCAACCACTGATGGTGAGCGTGCCACCCTCGTAAGTGAGCGCCGACGAGAAAGTCACATCCTGCCGTGCCGTCGCGTCGCCGAGATTGAGTGTCGAATCGGCCGTGAGCGACAACAAGCCGAGGGTCTCCGTCCTGTTATTGGCATCCAGAATCCCGCCCGCAAATTTGAAGGTGCCGCTGTTTGGAATCACATTGTTGTCGCCCAACTTCAGCGTGCCCCCGCTCAAGGTCGTTCCGCCCGTATAAGTCTTGGCTGCCGTCTGAAAAAGGACCACACCGCCTCCAGTTATTGTCACACCGCCCGAGCCGGTGATGTCGCCGCTGAAGGTCACGGTCGATGGACCGGAATTAACACCGGCTTTCAAATTGACATCCTTATTCAGTGTTAGCGTGCCACTGTAGGTAATGCTTGCTGCGCTGACGTCCGAGCCGATCGTGGCCGTAACCGAGCCTTGGTTAGCCACTACGATGTTGTTTGCTAGGGTGCCGCTGCTATTCCGGAACAATGAAGTATTGTTAGCCCCGGTATTGATGTCGTTGAGAGTAACCGTGCCGCTTCCAAGAGCGTTATTGTTGTTCCAGAACACAGTCCCTTGGCTGATCGTGGTTTCGCCACTCAATAACGTATTGGCTCCGCTCAGTGTCAATGTGCCGACCCCGTTCTTGGTAAAGCCTTGGTTGCCCGCCAAGCCCAAGCTAACGGCGGTCGTTCGATTTACGATATCGATGTTGGGAGTGCCAGAACTGACCTGCAGTGTGAGAACGCTGCCGCCGGGGGAGTTCAGCGTCCAGTCGTGGGTCGCGTCGATATCCCCAAATCTCAGGTTGCCGATCGTGCGCGCCGAATCGAGCGTAACCGTCCTGCTGGCGGTGATGTTGACTGTACTAAAGTCCGCGGTGAAATCTGCACCGTCTGCGATGGTGGCGGCATTCCATTTCGTTGTGTCACTCCAGTTGGCGGTAACAGTGCCATTGAAAATCCAAGTGCCATCTGTTGCCTGTGCGCTGGTGAGGAGCAACGCCAGCGACACTGCCAAGAACGGGCAACTGAGTTTCAGTAATAAAGTTTTCATTGCGTGGTGGAGCGATGGTGTATGCGGCTGCGCGTTATTCGACTGGGAGGACAAGTAAGCGAAATACCCTGGTTGCTTGCCGATGACTCCATACGGGTTTGAATTACAATGACACGGAGATTTCGTTGCCTTCCGCGGTTCTGGCCCGAGGCCCGGATTGGGCGGGCGGGTTGCTCCGTCATCATGTTGCAGAGGATATTGGTCACAGCACCTGGTTCGGTTTGGAATTCTGACGCGACTAAAGCCGGAGCCGCCGAAAATGTCAAAAAAATTGTGCGGAAACTTACTCGCAATTCCGGACCCGTGCACCACGGTGCTGGGCGCGGCGTAACCGCAACCAAAGTGGGTCCGCGCGGCTCGCGGCCCCAGAAGCAATGCGGCCAGAACCAGGCTGGCGACATTGAGCATCCAGAAATGAAGCCGGTTCAAGGATCAGTCGCTGGAGCGGATAAGTTCAAATTCTTCGGGACGCAGGCGTTCGCGTGGGAGGCTCTGCGCCTGTCGGCGGGCTTCAGGGGAATTGCCGTTGGCCGCCAGCACGGCGGCGTACACGGCGCGATTGCCCGGCAGGGACTGCCGCCAGTCATATTGCCGTCCGTCGTACACCCCGAGCGCGGCCGGGTGATCCTGCAGCCGATAGCAGGCCAGCGCGAGGGTCGTGCGGTAGGGCAGGTTCTCGGGGAATTGGTTCACGAGCTCTTGCGCGGTTTGCCGGGACGCGGGCAGGTTGGTCGCCAGGAGCAGGTTGAGGTAGGCGAAGTCGTTGCGCAGGGCGGGGTCCTGGGGCCAGCGCCGGTGCATCTCGCCGATCAGGTCGCGCAATTCCGTGGTCGTGCCGGATTGCTGGGTCAATCGTTGCAGGGCCTGGTACGTCGGCCGGACGTCGGCGGTATAGGCGAGCAGGAAGCGGGAGGCTTTTTTGGCATATTCCCAGGCGCGGCATTTTTCCGCGTAGGCGGCCAACCAGACAAGTTGCGCTGGATTTCGTTCCGCCGCCCGCAAAGCGCGGTTCCAGTGCATCGTGGCCGAAGTTTCCTTGTTCAACTGCATGGCGGAGCGAGCCTGGAAGCCTTCCAGAAAAACCTGCTCCAGCGGTGTTGGGTTCGTGTCCAGAATTTTCTCCAACTCCGCCCACCGGCCCAACGAGGCGAGCGCATCCACATGCGGGAGGAACAGTTCCTTGCGCTGGAGCGCGTCGGCCAGGGGCAGGGCGACGAGGGTGCGCTGGAATTCTTCGTTCTGGTTCAGCCAGATGGCGAGTTGGTTCCGGTCCACCCAAACCGTGGAGGTCTGGCATTGGGAGACGATCGGGGCGAGGATTTCGGCGCGGCCCTGGGGCGTCAAACGCAGTTGCTGCTCGGCCACGAGGAGTTGCTGGCTGATGCCGTAGGGGGATTGCTGCTGCCACAGGGTGATCAATTCCTGCCGTTGCGCCGGGGTCAAGTCCTCCCGCTGGCCCAGGAACCGTTGCGCGGCAAAACCGATTTCGCCGGGCGTGCGGGCGAGGTTCCAGACGCGGCGGCGGGCTTCCACCTGCGGGTCGGGTTCGGGCGCATCGAAGCGCAAGCTGGAATGGAAAAGTTGATACTGCTGGTTGGTGGGGTCAAGCAACTGCGCCCGCATGGCGTAATTAACCGTCTGCGGGTAGTCGCCCAAGGCCAGATGGAGTTGGGAAGCGAGCCAGAGATTCACCGGATCATTCGGTCCCTCGGCCAGGAGCCGCTGCAATTCCACGGTCGCCAGTTCCCGGGCACCGGTGCGCAGCGCGAACTCCGCGAACGCCCGGCGGTCGGCGACGGTGGCTTGCCCGGTGTTGCGAAGTTGCTGCCAGAATTGCAGCGCGGTCACGTTGGTGGCGTGCGTTAGCACGCGGGCCATGGCGCGGAGCGCGGTTGGCTCCGTCGGGCTGAGAAGAAAGGCGCCTTGCGCCTTTTCCGTGGCCTGCGGCCACTCATTTTGGTTGATCAATTGTTCGGCCTGAACCGCCAGCCGTTTGGCTCGCCAACCCTTGAATTGGCGGTAAGCCGGGGGCGCCACGAAGGAAGCCGCCACCAGGATGGCGGCGATCACTCCGGCAATAATCGCGCGCCGGAGAAACTTCATCATCGGTGAGTCGTTAAAATCATCGAGGTCCGCATTCATGGTTTGCGCGCGTCCGTAAAGACCAGCAATCGGCAGTGGAGTCAAGTTCAACGACAGGGCAGGGGAGGTGCGCCGGCGACTCCGGGCACCGTATTTCAAGGTTTGAAATTCACACGACACGCGCACCCTAAACGCGCACGCAAGCGGGTTGGCACCGTCCGGCATTCTGCGCTAGACTTGGCTCGCCGTGAAAACTAAACAAGTCTGCGGATGGTTGGGGTTTTTCTTGGGTGCGGTGATGTCCCCGGTTCTCTCCGCGGTGGAATCCGCCCCGGCCTCAGCCGAGTTCGTGCAGCAACTCGACCTCATCCACTTCTCGCACACGGACTACGGCTTTACCGATCACCCGGCGGTCTGCCGGGACTTGCAGCGCCGTTACCTCGACCTCGCGCTCGACACGGCGCAAGCCACACGCCGGCTGCCGGACGATGCGCGTTTTCGCTGGACGGCGGAGACGACCGTGGCGGTGTATGACTGGTGGCAGGCGGCCACACCCGCGCGGCGCCGGGAATTCCTCAAGGCCGTTCGCGCCGGACAAATCGAAGTCACCGCGCTGCCCATCAACAACACGCCGTTTCTCGACCGTGATCAGTGGCGGACGATGACGCACTGGCTGCCGAAAGAATTGTGGAAGGAATTCAAACCGCAGACCGCCGTGCAGAACGATGTGAACGGTTTTCCCCGCGCCGGCGCGAAGGCGTTGCTCGATCGCGGCGTGCGCTACCTGTTCTCCGGCATCAACAGCGACAGCGGCGGGCCACCGCTGCCCCGGCTCACTGCGTTTTGGTGGAAGCAGCCGGATGGGCGGAGACTTTTCGTCTGGATGAGCCTGACCTACGGCGACGGGTTTTTCTTTTTCGAAAAGGACGAGTGGCGGCGCGGGCCGCTGCCGCGGGCGGCGGACGGGCTTTATCGTCCGCCGCGGGCCGGCGATATTTTGAAAACCGACGAAGCCTCGCTACGTAAGGCCCACGAGCGTTGCGTCGCCCGGCTGCGCCAGTTCGAGCGCGACGGTTACCGGCATCCGGTGTTGGCGGTCTCCATGACAAGCATGTGGCGCTACGACAACGATCCGCCGTTTCCGCCATTGTCCGACTTCGTGGCTGCCTGGAACAAACTCGGCCTCCAGCCGAAGCTCCGGCTCACCACCGTCACCGAGGCGATGAAGGACTTGGAGAAAGCCGCGGGCGACACCGCGCCCGAATACCAGGGCGAGTGGACGGACTGGTGGGCCAACGGCACCGCCTGCGCGCCGCGAGAAGTTGCCGCGAGTCGGTTCGCCAAACGCTCGCTCGCCGCCGCGCAATCACCGGTCTGGGGTCCGCTCAATGCCGCGAGCCGCCGCCGTATCGAAGAGCTCACGAAAGACCTCTGCCTCTTCGACGAGCACACATTGGGCTCCGGCATGAGCGTGGGTCAGCCGTACAGCCTCGACGCGCAAGGTCAGTGGAACGAGAAGGCGCGGCTCGCCTGGCGGCCGATGGCACTGGCGGAATGGCTCCTCGGCCAGCGCGCCCGCACGCGGCTCGTCCGCGAAGCCGAAGGCTTGTGGCTCGCCAATCCGTCGTCCGCGCCGTTCAGCGGTTGGGCGACGCTGATCGCGTCCTGTCTGCGCGACGACTCGCGCTCGCTGGTGGACCCCGCGACCGGCGCGCGTCTGAAACTCTATTTTGAACCGGGCCCGCTGTGGGGCCGCCCGCAGAAGCCGGCGGACCTCAGCAGTGAAGATGTTTCCGCCACGTTCCCGGATCGCTCGCCGAATCGCTTCGCGCGCTTCTGGGTGGAGCAGCTCCCAGCCGCGAGCGTAAAGCGATTTGAACTCGGCCGGGAAGCTGTGGAAGACAAACCGCCGCAATCAAACTTGGTTCCGGTCCTGACGACGGATGACCAAGGCTGGCCCACCACCGCGGCGTGGCCCGGCATGAACCAGCCGCTGTTCACAGCGGGTCTCGGCGACTTCGTGTCCGTGAAGGTCAACGCCTTCGCGCCGCGCTGGGCGCTGCAGGACATCTGGAACGCCGGGGATGCGACCAAGCGCGAGCAGTTGCAGAAAGAAAAGCTGGAGTTCATCACCGCCAAAGCCGGCGGCATGGCGACCGTCGAGGATGGACCACACACGATTCGTTACACGCAAGCGCTGGAACACCCGCGCCTCAAGTGGGCCACGCGCCAGCTCGAAATCTGGAAGCGCGAACCGCGCGCCCGGCTGACGTTCCGGTTGAATCGCAGCTCCTCGTTCGACCCCGAGTTGCTTTGCGTCGTCAACCCGCTCCCGTGCGACGGCACGCTGCCACGCCTGAGCGGCGGCGGGATGGGCTTCACACCGTTCACCGACCAGTTTCCCGGCACCTGCCGCGACTACTTCGCCATTGACGGCTGGGTGCACTACGCGACGCCGGATGGACATTGGCTGTGGGTCACGCGCGACGCCCCGCTCATCACGCTCGATGGGCCGCATCCCAAGTCGCATCTCACCGCGCCGCCTGCGCGCACCGGCCGCGTGCTGGCCATTCTCTACGACAATTTTTGGTACACGAATTTTCAGGGCGACAGTCCCGGCGTGATGGAGTTCCAGTTCGATCTGGTCTGGCGCCGCCAGCTTGCAGGCGACCACGAAGCCGAGGCCCTCGCGGGCGCGCTGGTTACCGAACCCGTCATGGTCCTCAACCCGTCCCTGCCCGAGCATCCGCTATTCATCCAGGATCTCTACCCGCCGTGAGAACGGAGATTGAATTGCAGATCGTCCGCCAACCAAAGCCGTCCGAAATTCCGCTCGACACGCAGCGCATCCTGTCCCTAAATCGAGGTGGCCGCGATGGTCTGAACGACGATGAACACGCAATTCTACAAGAGCTTGGTTCTGGTAATTTTCACCACACTCGCCACCCGCGGCGCCGAGATCGTCGTCAACGATGCTGACGGCACATTGAGCGCGACGCGCGCGCCGGTGGTAGCGACCGTCAAGTTGAGCCGGAGCGAGCGACGCGCGGCCGCCGAAGGGCGGTTGCAGCTCCGCGAACTTCGGCCAGCGGCGTCATCTGTCGGGGCCGCCGTGCCAGCGCAACTTTTCGTGGCGGACAAAGGCAGCACGTCGGCGCGCGTCTGCTGGCTCATGCCCCCCGGGCCGAAAGGCAAACGCACCTTCAAACTTCAGGAAATTCGCCAAGCAACAGACCCGGATGTGGTCGCGACGCCGGACGCGGCGAGTGGTCAGTTCGACATCACCGACGCCGGTCAGCCAGTTCTCCGTTACAACTACGCGACGATTGAACCGGGCGACCTGCTGACGAATGTCGCTCCGGCCAGCCGCATTTACGCCCGCGCCCGGAGCGATTACATCCATCCGCTCTTCGGTCTCGACGGCGAAACGCTCACGCAGCACTGGTCCGTGGACCATCCGCATCATCGCGGTATTTACTGGGCCTGGCCGGAGGTGGATTGGCGCGGCCAACGCGGGGATCTGCACGCGCTGCAAAAGGTATTCGCCAAGCCCATCGGTAAGTGCATTGCGACCAGCGGTCCGGTGTTCGCGCAGATCGAAGCTGAGAATGTTTGGCAATGGGAAACCGGGGAATCGCTCGTTCACGAACGCGCGGTCATCCGCGCCTACCGCGACACGGGCGATGATCGCGTCGTTGATCTCGAATTCCAGTTCACGGCGCTGAACGACCCGGTGGCGCTCGCGCGTCGCGGGACGGACAAATACGGCGGGCTGAACATCCGGCTCGCCCGCGTCACGGACCAGGAGATCACGTTCCACACCGATCCGACGAATGCGGCGATGCGTATGGCGTGGGCGGAACTTTCCGGCAAATTCGGCGATCCCCAGCGGTCTTCCGGGGTAGTGGTGCTGCAACACGCTGAGAACCCCGATTATCCGGGCGAGTGGGTGAAGTTTCCGGAGTTGAACTGGTTTCAGCCCAC
>CAYHFK010000250.1:0-7311 GCA_964355895.1 uncultured Bifidobacterium sp.
CGCAAACATCGCCCGGTTTCAATTCAACGCCCAAACCGAGCGCTTCGATCACGCCACGGCCGACTTGAAATTCGAGCGGATCGTAGCCGAACAAACCGAGATGGCCCGGGCCGCTGCCGGGCGTGATGCCAGGCGCGACGGGAATCATGCGGCCCTGCGCGGAATTTTTGGAAAGCGCGTCGAGGTTTGGCGTGTGGGCGGCTTCGAGCGGCGTGAGATAATTTTGATCCTGCGTGGCGAGGTCGCCGAGGCCGTCGAGCACGATGAGCGCGAGCTTGGCGTTGGTTTTCAGCGTCAACTCGGAATAAAGAGCGTCCAGATTCATAATCAGTTTCAGTTTCAGTTCCCAGGCGGGCGGCGCACTGCCGCACGTTGCGTGGCATCATGCGGACAACAACACGGCAGCGTCAACGGGATTTGGCTCCGGGGCGGCGCGCGGCAGCAAAGAGCCTGTTTGAAAGCCGCTCTTTCTGTTTCGTCCTCGTCCTCGATCTTGGGCTGGTTTCGAGGACGAGGACGGCGACGACTTTCCGTTGCAACCCTTTTCAAGCCGGCCCTAAATCACCGTTCCATGCGGGATCATGGCCCCCTTGGGGATGACGACGATGCCATCACGAATGTAATAAAGCGGATGATCAACTTTGTCCGGCTTGCCGACGGGCGAGATGACGACGTTGTTGCCGACGCGGGCGTTCTTGTCAATGATCGCGTTCTCGATACGGCAGCCGGAACCAATGCCGACCCGGGGCTTGCCGGTCTTTTCGTGTTCGGCGATTGACTCCTTGGATTCGTAATAATCGCACCCGAGGGCGACGACGCGGTGCAGTTCCGTGCCCGCGCCCACGAGCATGCGCAGGCCGATGATGCTGTTCGAGATTTTGGCCTGGTTGATAATGCAGCCGTCGGAAACCACCGCGTGATCAATCTGCGCGCCGTTAATTTTTGAACCCGGCAAAAAGCGCGGGCGGCTGAAAATCGGGGCGCTCATGTCGAAGAAGTTGAACCGGGGCAATTCGGCGGCGAGGTCGAGGTTGGCTTCGAAGAATGCGCGGATGGTGCCAATGTCCTCCCAGTAGCCCTGGAAGATATGCGAGCAGACGCGATGGGTTTCGATGGAGTGCGGGATGATGTGTTTGCCGAAATCGGTGTGCGTGTTGTCGAGCAGTTTGCGAAGGATGTCGCGGTTGAAGACGTAAATGCCCATCGAGGCCAGGAATTGTTCGTGCCCGCCTTCGATCCCCAACTTGGTGTGCCACTCGACCGGCAACCGCAACGAATCCTGCACCGCCGGATCCTTGGGCTTCTCGACAAACCGCGTGATGCGCCGGTCCTCGGCGATCTGCATGATCCCCAGCGACTGCGCTTCCGCCCGGCCAACCGGGATGGTGGCGATGGTCACATCGGCCCCCGCCTCCTTGTGTTCGGCGATCATGCGGCGGAAATCCATGCGAAACAACTGATCGCCGCTGAGGATCACCAGATACTCAAAGTCGTGATCGAGAAAGTGGACGAGGTTTTTGCGGACGGCGTCGGCGGTGCCTTCATACCAGGACGTGTCGGAAAATGTCTGTTGGGCGGCGAGCACCTCCACGAAGCCGCCGGTGAAATGATCGAACTTGTAGGATTGCGACAGGTGGCGATGCAGGGACGTGGAGTTGAACTGCGTCAAAATGTAGATGCGCCGGAAGCCGGAGTTGATGCACGTGGAAATCGGCACATCCACGAGGCGGTACTTGCCTGCCAGGGGCACGGCGGGCTTGGCGCGATCCTTGGTGAGGGGAAACAGCCGCGTGCCCTGGCCGCCGCCCATGATCACGCACAAGACCGTGCTCGTGTTCAGTTGCTGACGGCTGATGCGGCTGGTTTGCGTGCTTGGTGTTGACATGCGATTCGTGTGCTGAAGTTGCTGGCGCAGCCTAGCGCAACCCGCCGATGGCAGGCAAGCCTCTTAATCCTTTCCAACCCAGGGCCTGCGCAGTTTGTTCATCCCGGTGTTTGGGCGTCAGCCCAATCACCGGTGGCGGCAGCGGGCGCTTTGACCGAGAATCCGCTCCCAATCCTTGCCAAACAAAAACGGCGGGCTGTTGCCAGCCCGCCGTTTTGAATTTAATCCTCCGACTTATTCCTTTACGGCTTCGTCAGCGGCATCAAAGGCGTGTTGCAACGCCACGAGGTCTTCGCCCGGCTTGAGCGAGTCGAGAACGGCCTGCTCGGCCTTGAGTTGCTCGGTCGAGTAGTTCGCGGCTTTGATCGAGAGACCGATCCGGCGGTCGCTCCGGTCAATCTTGATGACGCGGGCGGTGACTTCCTGGCCGGCCTTGAGGACGTTCTTGATTTTCTCCACGCGCTCTTCGCTGATCTGCGAGATGTGGACGAGGCCGTCAATCTCGTGTTGCAGCCCGACGAACGCGCCGAAGCTGGCCAGCTTGGTGACCTGACCGGTGACGAGGTCGCCCACCTTGTAATACTGGTCAATGTTCGACCACGGATCGGTCGAGAGCTGTTTGATGCCCAGCGCAATGCGCTGGTTGGCCTTGTCCACTTCGAGCACCTGGGCTTCGACGTCGTCGCCCTTCTTGAACACTTCGCTGGGGTGATTGATCTTGCGCGTCCACGAAATATCCGAGACGTGGATCATGCCGTCCAAACCTTCCTCCAACTCGATGAAGGCGCCGTAGCTGGTGAGGTTGCGAATCTTGCCTTTGACGTGGGCGCCCGGAGCGTATTTCGATTCGGCGCTGTCCCATGGGTTGGTTTCGAGCTGGCGAATGCCGAGGCTGATTTTCTGCTCGTCCCGATTGATGCCGAGCACCTGGGCTTCGATCTCCTGGCCGACCGTGAGCACGTCGCCGGGTTTGGCGATCCGTTTGGTCCAGGACAGTTCGGTGACGTGGACGAGGCCTTCGACGCCGGGTTCGAGTTCCACAAACGCGCCGTAGGGGACGAGGTTGACGACCTTGCCTTTGACCTTCGTGCCGATGGGGAATTTGCCTTCGATGCTGGCCCACGGGTTTTCCATCTTCTGCTTGAGGCCGAGGCTGACGCGTTCCTTGTCCTTGTTCACGTCGAGGACCACGACATCAATATCCTGGCCGACCTTGAGAACTTCCGACGGATGGCCGATGCGGCCCCAGCTCATGTCAGTAATGTGCAGCAAGCCGTCAATGCCGTTGAGATCAATGAACGCGCCGAAGTCGGTGAGGTTCTTGACCGTGCCCTTGCGAATGTCGCCCGGCACCATTTCGGCCAGCAACTTCTGCCGGCGCTCGGAGCGTTCGGCCTCGATGAGTTCACGCCGGGAGAGGACAATGTTCTGCCGCTCCTGATTGATTTTGACGACCTTGAAATCGTAGGTGTTGCCAACGAACTGCGCGAGGTTCTTGGGCGTGATGACGTCAATCTGCGACGCGGGCAGGAACGCCTCGACGCCGATGTTGACGACCAGGCCGCCCTTGACGATGGACTTGACCCGGCCGGCGATGCGCCCGCCTTCGTTGCAAATCGTGAGAATCTTGTCCCAGTTCTGCTGGAACTCGGCCTTCTCCTTGGAGAGAATGACCATGCCTTCCTTGTCTTCGAGCTTCTCGATCAAGACGTCCACGACGTCGCCGATCTTGACGGTCTTGATGTCGTCGAACTCGTTGCCGGGGATGACCCCTTCACTTTTGTAACCGATGTCCACGAGCACTTCCTTGTTGCGGACTTCGATTACGGTACCTTTGACAATTTCATTGGCGGCAAAGCGGATGGGGGCGGTGCTTTGCTTCAGGGCTTCTTCCATCGTGAGCATAATTTTCCTGTGAACTGAACGGTGGGGCTAGGTCGGGGCGAAAAGCCCCCGGCGAAGCTCCATTGCCTAACGGACCGACGTTGCGGGGCAACGGAGGTTTACCCCCGATCTTGCGGGGCCAACACCGAATGACTTCGGCGCTGAGGTTAGGTTGCTTGTTAACTGTTGTTTCTCAGCCTCAACGAACGTCCGCACACGCGGCGTTCAGGCAGGGTGAAGCGTAATGATCCCGCAGCGGAGAGCAAGCAGTTTCGGGACAAAAATTCGTCCCCTAAAGCCCCGTGGCGCCGGCGCAAATCCCGGCTTACGGCTCGGCGAGGATGGCGGCGCGCTGCGTGTGATATTCCTTGGGCGTGATCAGATCCGCGTTATAGCGTTGCAGCAACTCCGCCAGCCGCGCGGCCTTGGCGCCGGATAACGGAGGTAAAGGCGCTTCCATCACGAGCGGCGCCGACATGAGCGGCGCCGTGTAGCCCGATGCACGGCCAGATTTTGTGGGCTTAGTGGCAACGGCAGGGGTGCTTTGAAGGACAGCCATTTGCCGCCGCAAAGCTTCGCGCATCAGGCTGGCATTCGCGTCTTCGATCGCATCGGGAACGGGCGCAAATTCAAGGATAGCCATCTGCTGCCGCAGGGCTTCGCGCATCCGGCTGGCATTTGCGTCCTCGACCGCCTCGGGGATCGGCCCAAATTGTGAAGCGCTGGGGATTGTTACCGCGGGCGCAGCCACGGGCGGCGCGGGCTTTGCCGGTTTGGCCGGGGCCGGCGGCGGTGCGGGGGGGGTGGCAGGCGAACCATCAAGTTCCGACATTTTTTGCCGGAGCGCTTCGCGCGCCTTGATCTGCTCCTCGGTGTCGCGCGCGCCGGAAGTTAGCGCGGACGCCACGAACATTGCTCCCAAGCCGATGACGAAAAGAAATTTTTTGGTCTGCATGAAATCTTTCTACGTTAAATTCCCCGCGTGCGCAACAGCTTTCCCGGCAAAATCACGCCGGCAACGGCGCGAGCCGCTGCCACGCGTTGGGGCAGGGATAGCGCCACACCGAGCGGAAGAGGATGCGCCGCACGTCGGAACGGCTGATTTTAATGCGGCCATTGGGGTCGAGAACGCTTGCGGCGCGCAGCCGCTTGATCGTTTCCAGACCGATCAAAATCGGCCACGCGCACCCCAGCCGCACGCGGACCTGACGGCGGGGAACGGTGTTCGTATAAGCCCAGCCGGCCGCCAGGTGCGCTTCGGCGAGATCGAGGTAATGATCGTAAAGCAGCCGGAATTTGTTTTCGTTCGCGGCTTGTACCAGGTCCGTTGGTTGCAAACCAATCGCGGCCAGTTTGTCCGCCGGTAAATAACAGCGGCCCTTCCGCAAGTCCGCCGGCAGATCGCGCAGGATGTTGACGAGTTGCAGTCCTTTCCCAAAGCGAACCCCCGCTGCGAGCAACTTGGTTTCGTCGAGCGGCGCGTTCGGAAATAGATGTGCCCGGCAGATCAGCGTCCAGAACTCCCCCACGCAGCCGGCAACGCGATACGTGTAGTCGTCCAGCTCGCCGTCGTTTTGCAGGGCCAGAACGTTTCCCACAGACGCGTCCGCGAATCGTTGCAAGTCCAGTTTTTGTCCGCTGATGATGGTTTCGAGAACATTCCGGACCCGCTGCAAGTCGGCGGGGGAGAGTTCACGCAGAAGGGCGAGGCTCGCGGCGCAACGTTCCAGCAACCCGCGTTCGGCGGGCAAGCCTTGCCGGTGCGCCAGCTCGGTGAAATCCAGCACGTGGTTGCCCTGACCCAGAATGCGGTCCCGCAATTGTTGCAGCGCCTGTAATCGCTTCGCCGCCGGCACGAGCTCCGTATCGGCGATCGTGTCCGTCGTGCGCGCGAGCAGATACGCCAGCCCGATCTGCGGACGGACCACCCGCGGCAGCACCCGCAGCGTCAGGTAAAACGACCGCGAGGTTTGCTGGAGTAAAATGCGGAGGGAGGCGTTCATCGGGCAGTTCAAGCCGCGCCGATTTTCTGGGCGACGCGGTTCGTAAAACTTTTGACGCGGATGACCGCGCGTTTGTGGATGCCGCGGACGATCAATTCCTGCCGGTCGCGCGCTTCAATCTGGAAATCCACGAAGCGGCCCGAGGTGCCGATGACTCGCGCCGTGGCCGTGACCTGCGCGCCGAGCGGCGTCGGCGCGAGATGCCGCAGATCCAACTCCACCCCAACGCTGCGCTCGTCCGCGGTAAGGAACGGGGCGATGGCCTGGCGCGCGGTGCGTTCGAGGATGCCGATGAGATTGGGCGTGCTCAACACGGCGGGCATTCCGTCCGTGGCGAACTCGATGCAATGCTTCGGCTCGACGACAAATGTCGTTTCGCCGGTCGTGCCGATTTTGGGTGCGGATTTCATGTGCGCAACCCGCAAAGCTTAACCGGATCAATCGCCAGAGTCACTCAAAGTCCGGCACCGGAAAAGCGGCGGGGAACGCGCCGCCTCGCCTCGCCGAAGTCTGACGCAGGCGGAAGTCCAGACGCTTTGCGAAATTGTGAGCCGCCCGGCCGGCGCGAAGCGTTTGGAGTGCGATGGCTTCAGCATCGCTTTCAGAAACCCAGAGGCGCGGAGGAATCGAAAGCCTGGAGGGTTTCAGAATGTGTTTACGCTCGCCCTCATCCCGGCCTTCTCCCCCGGGGAGAAGGAGAATCCTTCACCGGTTTCTTGGAAGGTCGTGCGGCGGGATTGGCGGAACAATCATTCGCCAGACGGAAACCTGACGACGGGATGTCCTCTCCTTCCGTCTCCGCTGCGCTCCGACGCGACTCCAAAATGAACCGCGCCGTAGCGCAGCGAAGGCGGGTGGGGAGAGGAAACAGGTGAGGGAGGTCGTGAACACCAATCAATGCGGACGGAATGCGAAGCGCCAGCGGCGCGACATATTTGTAGAACGACGCCCAACCCGAAACCAAGCTCCGTGAGGAGCGGCATATTCCGCCCCGACGGGGCTTGGGGATTTGTTGGCGGGTGGTGCTACAAAGATTGCGCTCCGGACGGAGCTGGAGTAAGCGCGACGCCTTGGCCGCCGGATTTCATTCTAACTTGTGCCCTTTGTCTGCACAACTGCACGTTGGATTTTCACCTGCTGCTCCGATTGTATATTTGCCACCGCGCGGACAAACGAGTTCATGACGAATAAAGCCGTTCGTGCCAAATGTGCCGTAAAGATCCAATTCCGTGGGAATGTCAGTTGGCAATTTGTGTTCGGTATTTGCCCACGCAGTTTTGGCATCGCGCATTTGCTTCAAGTTGTTGATGCACGCATTTCGATAGGCGACATTTCGCGCGGGAATAAAACTTGGGATTGCTATCGCAGCCAAAAGCCAAAACATCAAGGCGCAGGCAATTGTCACCAGCAATTTCTTTCTCCCAAACGAAACTCCAACAGTTGTGATTGCGATAACAATGCACCACAAAACGATTTGACCGCGCTTCAGATCTTCGGAAAGCCACTCCATGACCTCATGTGGTTAAGCGAGCAACTTCC
>CAYHFK010000251.1:0-7311 GCA_964355895.1 uncultured Bifidobacterium sp.
CGTGAGCCGCGCCGCGCCGCCGGAGAGTTTCGGCACGCTCGCCATCAACGCGCGCGTGTAGGGATGCAGCGGGCGGCGCAGCAATTCGTCCGCGGGCGCAAGTTCCACGATCTGCCCGGCATACATCACCGCCACGCGATCGGCCATGTCGCCCACGATGCCGAGGTTGTGGGTGATGAGCAGGATCGCCATGCCGAGGCGCTGCTTGAGGTCTCGTAACAGGTCGAGGATTTGTGCCTGGATGGTCACGTCGAGCGCGGTGGTCGGTTCGTCGGCCACGAGCAGCTTCGGTTCGCTGGCCAGCGCCATGGCGATCATCACGCGTTGCTGCATGCCGCCGGACATTTCAAACGGATAATTCTTGAGCCGCGATTCCGGCGCCGGAATGCCGACGAGCTTCAGCAGGCGAATCACTTCGGTGTTGTAATCTTTCAAGGTAGGGCGCGTCACTCTGTGCGCGCCGGCGTTTGGGTTCGGACGAGCGGCGGGCAGAGGACTGCCCGCCCTACCTGATAAATCCCGCCGATGCAGCTTGAGGGATTCCTTGATTTGAGCGCCGACGCGGAAAACGGGGTTTAACGCTGCGCTCGGTTCTTGAAACACGTAGCTCACCACGCCGCCACGGATGTCCTGCAACTCGCGCGGCGACATCTTCAGAACGTCGCGCCCGTTCAGCAGAATTTCGCCTGCGACGTAGCGCGCCGGCGGCGTGGGTAAGAGTCGTGCAATGGACAACGCCGTGACGCTCTTGCCGCAGCCGCTTTCGCCGACGAGGCACAAGGTTTCGCCCGGATCGAGGTGCAACGACACACCATCCACGGCGCGCGCGCTGCCTTCGTCCGTGACGAAATCGAGTTGGAGGTTTTTGATTTCGAGCAGGGCCATCGGAAAAAGTGTCAGGGGTCGGGGGGCAAGTGTCACGCGGATTTCAAAAGGTGGCGGTCGAAGCCTCGCCCGCAATTTTCATTCTGGCCTTTCGCCACCTTTCCCGTATTCTGCGGGCTTCATGATTGAAACTGACATTGAATTGCTGAAGGGGATCGCGAACCAATTGCGCATCCACTCAATTTCTTCGACCACCGCCGCCGGCAGCGGCCATCCCACTTCGTGCTGCTCCGCGGCCGACGTGATGGCGGCGCTGTTTTTCGGCCACATGCGCTACGATGCGAAGAATCCAAAACACTACAACAACGACCGCTTCGTTCTGTCCAAAGGCCACGCCGCGCCGCTGCTCTATGCCGCGTGGGCCGAAGCCGGTTTGTTCCCGGTGGAAGACCTGCTGAAGCTCCGGCGCATTGATTCCGATCTCGAAGGCCATCCCACGCCGCGCCTTGCATTTGCGGACGTGGCGACCGGTTCGCTCGGTCAGGGCCTGGGGGTCGGAGTTGGCATGGCGCTCGCCGGCCGGCTCGACAAGCTCGACTACAACACCTACGTCCTGCTCGGCGACGGCGAAATCGCCGAGGGCGCCGTGTGGGAAGCCGCCTCGCTCGCGGGCATTTACAAACTCAAAAATCTCATCGCCATCGTGGATGTTAATCGCCTCGGCCAGAGTCAGGCCACCGCGTTCGGCCACGACCTCGGCGTTTATCGCAAGCGTTTCGAGTCCTTTGGCTGGCGCGTCGAAACCTTGGATGACGGCCACGACCTCGAGGAAATTCTCGAAGTCCTCAGCGGCGTCGGCATCAATGATCAACCGCTTTGCATCCTCGCCAAGACGTACAAGGGCGCCGGCGTTTCGTTCCTGCAAGACCAGGATAACTGGCACGGCAAACCGTTGAACAAGGAAGAGGCCGCGCGCGCCATCGCCGAGTTGCAACCCAGCGCCAAGTCCGGCAGCGGCGTGGCGATTCCCGCACCGGCGGCCCTGCCCGCCCCCAACAACACCGCTCCCGCCAGCTATCCCGCGCTCAGCTACAAGCTCGGTGATCTGATGGCCACCCGCGAAGCCTACGGGGCCGCGCTCGTGCGCATCGGCGAAGCGGATCAACGCGTCGTGGCGATGGACGGCGACACGAAGAATTCCACCTACGCGGAAAAGTTTTTCAAGAAATTCCCGGAGCGTTCCACGGAATGTTTCATTGCGGAACAAACCCTGGTGGCCGTCGCCATCGGCTTTGGCACGCGCGGCAAGGTGCCGTTCGCTTCCACGTTCGCGACGTTCTTCACCCGCGCGTTTGATCAGATCCGCGTCGCGGGCATTTCGATGGCGAACCTCAAACTCGTCGGCTCGCACGTCGGCGTCAGCATCGGCGAGGATGGCCCGTCGCAAATGGCGCTCGAAGACCTCGCCATGATGCGCGCGGTCGTCGGCAGCGTGGTTCTCTATCCGAGCGACGCCGTCAGCACGGAGAAGTTGCTCGAAGTCATGGCGCAGAACCGGGGCATTTTCTTTCTCCGCACCTCGCGCCCGAAAACGCCGGTAATTTACAAAAACGACGAACAATTTCCCATCGGCGGCGCGAAGATTGTGCGCCAGAACGCCGGCGACAAAGTCACCGTGGTCGGCGCGGGCGTGACGTTGCACGAAGCGCTCAAAGCCGCGGACGCACTCGCCAAAGAGGGCATCGGCATCACCGTGATTGACGCGTACAGCATCAAACCCCTGGGCAAGGACGTCATCAAGGCCGCCGCGCAAAAAACCGGCAATGTGGTCGTCACCGTCGAGGACCACTACGCCGAAGGCGGGTTGGGCGACGCCGTCGCCGGCGAACTCAGTTGCGAAGGCGTGAAAGTCCACAAGCTCGCCGTGCGCGAACTTCCGCGCTCCGGCAAAGCCGAGGAACTGCTTGCAAAGTTCGGCCTGGACGCCGCCGCGATTGTGAAAAAGGTCAAGTCGCTGGTTTGAACCCACACGCGCGCGCCATGAATGTGCTCGTTACCGCCGCCTGGCTGTTCCTCAGCCTGGCGGCGGTTGCTTTTGCCGGGACGCCCCAGTGCTGCGGGAAGCAGGAACTGATTTTGCCAAAGGAGTAAGCCGGTCAATCGTTCGGGACCCAGCCTTTGCCGGGAATAAATTCGCGACTGCCTGAGTGGGTCTTGCAACCCGCCACGGCGACCAGCAGCACCGCCAGCAGAATCAACGTGCAGATTTTCTTCATGGCCGAAGCTTAATCAAGATTGTCGCGGCGGCAAGGATGGTGCATATTCGCCGCGTCGTTATGCCGGAGAAAACGAAGTCTCTCAAAGGCCAGTTGCTGCTGGACAGCGGCGAACTGAGCGGCTCGTTTTTCCAGCGCACGGTCCTCCTCATCTGCCAGCACAACGCCGAGGGCGCCTTCGGCCTCATCCTGAACCGCCTTTCCGGCAACAAGGTCGGCGAAGCCATCGTCGCCGATCTGCCCGACCCACTGAAGGAAAGCCAGCTCTATCTCGGCGGTCCGGTGCAGCCCACGGCGTTGAGCTATCTGCATTCTGACAGTCTCATCCCCGACGCCATCGTGCTGCCAAATCTCAGCCTCGGGCATTCGTTGGATTCGCTCGTCGAGATTGGGGAATCGCTTTCGGCGGCGAAGAAGGTGAAACTCTTCGCCGGTTACGCCGGCTGGAGCGCGGGCCAGCTCGAGGGCGAAATGAAACGCAAGGCCTGGCTCACGCATCCGGCCTCGTTGGAACTCATCTTCGACACCCCGCCGGAACAACTCTGGCCCCTCGTCCTCCGCCGCAAAGGCGGCTGGCGCAACCAGCTCCTCGCCCAATCGCCGGAAGACCTTTCCTGGAACTGATCCCTGTGTGGCGGCGGGCGTCCCGCCTGCCGTAGAGCCGGGCGTCTCGCCCGGCGGAATCGCACACGAATGCACGAGGACGCCATACCACGCAGTGGCCGCAGGGATAATCGCACCCACCTCCGGGCGGCGAGACGCACGCCCTCCACGTCCGGCGGGACGCCCGACGCTACAAAACCGGGGCGCCCCAGACTGCGCCCGGTCAATGGCCCGCGCTGCGCCGCAGTGCCACCACCGCCAGCCCGCCGCAATCCCCACATTCCCCGGTCGCGGTGGTGAACTGCGCATCGCAGCGCGGACAAAAGCTGCGGCATGAATCATCGGCGGGTGCCGGAGCGTGCCCCAATTCGTCCGGCGCAAAACCGTGCT
Source organism: uncultured Bifidobacterium sp. (assembly GCA_964355895.1). GTDB lineage: Bacteria > Verrucomicrobiota > Verrucomicrobiia > Limisphaerales > JADLHS01 > JADLHS01. Next base: position 4,095 of record CAYHFK010000251.1, read on the forward strand.
GCTTCAGGAATTCTTCCGTCGCCGCCAGCAAAGCGTGCCGGGAATACGCTTCCGTCGCCGCCACCTCCGGCTGTTCGTTGGGGACCAATGGCCGCGCGGGATGGCGGAGATCGAGCAACACGCGCCGCGCGAACGTGCGGAATTCTTTATCCGGCAGGAGATGTTTCGCCACGGCCAGCGGATGAAAGTTTTCCAGCAACGGACGCGACAACGCATCGTGCGCCCGCAAAGCGGAGCTGGGCGCGAGCGCGATGGTGAGGGTGTGCGTGAACCGCTCGTCGCCGGCGGCGGGATACAGCGCGCGATGGGCGCGGCAAAAAAAGGTCGCGGTGACAATCGTGAGCGCCAGCAAACCGAGCAGCAGTCCCAGCCAGGCCAGACCGAAACCGAAATACCAGATCACCCCGGGCACGATCACCAACAGGTAGAGAAACAGCGCGTTGCCCAGCCGGCGCACAGCGGGGCTTCGGGTCTGATGTTCCCGCAGCCGCGATTCAATCGCCCGCCCGTCAAACATGCCGCGCAACACTCCGGCAATGGCGGTTTCGCGCGGCGCGGGCGACAGTTTAGCCAGCCGCTGCAACTCCGCACTCAGATGTCGCACGAAGCTGGGCGTCGCCGCGACCAGAAACAGTTCGCCGTTGACGAGCAGCTTTTTTCCACGCAACCGCACGGCATTAAGATTTTCCCACCGCACGAAGCATCCGCTCTGCGTCGGTCGCCAGCCGGGATTGACATTCGTGGCCACAAACGCGAGCACGCCATCGGGCGAGAGGGAAAGCGGAAGTTGATTCGCAATGAGCAGCGTGCCGAGCGGCGGCAGCGGGGCGGCGAGGATGAAACCGCCGTTGGGATTTCCGGCGAGCGCGCCGGGATGCACCGCCCGCCAGTCGCGTCCCAGCCAGGTGACGCAGGCGACGGAGCCGCGTCGCAACCAGCAGGCACATTCCCAGACGTAAAGCGCCGCCAGCACGACGAACAACAACTGCACATCGCTCATGGCAGTGAGGCGGAGGGGGATCAGTCTTCGGATCGGTTCCCGGTGATCTTGTTCAAGACTTTCTTGAACATCGCCGCGACCGCAACGATGGCGACGACGACGAGTTTCCAAGCTTTCTTAAAGAAGAGAATCACCGGCCCCAGTAATCCCAGCTTGGCCGCCGCCACGGCCCCGCCGCCGAGAATGAGCGCGCCGAGGCCATACTTCGCGATCTTGTCGCCGGGTTTGTATTCCGCGTAGCTTTCGCCGGATTGGAATTTGTGGTTGGCGAGCAGACCGTTGAACGCGGGCAGCGTTTTTGAAAATTCCTCGGGCGCGCAAATCAACACCACTTCCATCACGCCTTTGCGCCCGAGCAGACGGGTGTTGTAATTCAGGATCGCCCGGCCCTCGCTGGTGGCGCGGATGGCCCACGTGAGATTGTGCGTGGCGGGATCATATTTCGGCTCCTGTTCCCAGCCGACGATGATGAGCGGCGGGTTGCCGTTGCGCTCGCGTTCCTTGTTGCCCTCGTCGTTGCCGGCCTTGATGGCGGCGAGCAATTTCACCGGATCGAGTTTGTCTTTCTCGTCGTCCTTCACGAAGCCGACGTCGCTGAACTCGAAGATCACGGACCACGGCGCGTTCGTGGGATGCAGGAGGCCGAGTTCGTTCCCGCTCGTCGGTTCGCCGGAGGATTCCATGATGGCGCGGGTCGTCTTGCCGTCGAAGAACGCATAGCCGGCGGGGAGTTCGATCTGCGCAACATTGCCCAGCTTGGCCGTGGCCGGACCTTCCAGCGCGTGGGGTTTCTTGCCCTTGCCCGGGGAATCTTGCGCGGCCAACGGCGACGCGAGCAACACGGCTGTCACGGCGGCAAGGAGGATGGTTTTGGAGGTGGTCATGTTTTTTGGTTTGGCAGCCAGCGGCCCAGAGTCATTGAGCCAAAGACGATGGCAGTGGTTTACTCCCCGCCTGCCGCCGGCGTCAAGGTGATTGAACTTACGAAAGAACAAAAAACGCCCCGGGTTCGGTCCGGAGGGTTGCGGTCGCGCTCGATTTCTCACGCCGATTCAGAGACCGGCGCGAGTCACATTGCAGGTTTTCGCGTTGAGCGAACCCGTTCCGCCCTCTACCTTTCGGCCCATGAACATTCTAGTCACCGGCGGCGCGGGATATATCGGGTCGGTTTGCGTTGAGGAACTGCTCAACGCCGGGCATCATGTCACCGTTTTCGACAATCTCACCGAAGGGCATCGCTCCGCCGTGGACGCGCGCGCGAAGTTTGTCCAGGGCTGCCTGAGCGACGCCGCGCTCGTGAAGCAAACCGTGCGCGACGCCCAGGCCGAAGCCATCCTGCACTTCGCCGCCAACGCGCTGGTCGGCGAATCCATGACCAACCCGGCGAAATATTTTCGCAACAACGTCGCCTCCGGGTTGAACCTGCTCGATGCCGCCGTCGAGGGTGGCGTGAAGAAATTCGTCTTCAGTTCCACCTGCGCCACCTACGGGCCGCCCGACCGCGTGCCGATGACGGAAGATTTGCCCCAGCGCCCGATCAATCCGTACGGCGAATCCAAGCTGATGTTCGAGAAAATCCTGTTGTGGTACCGGCAGATTCACGGGCTGGAGTTCGTCGCGTTCCGTTACTTCAACGCCGCCGGCGCGAGCGAAAAATTCGGCGAGCACCACCGCATCGAGTCGCATCTCATCCCGAACGTCCTCAAGGTCGCGCTCGGCCAGGCGGCGCAATGCGAGATTTACGGCACGGACTATCCAACGCCCGACGGCACCTGCATCCGCGATTACATCCACCTCCGCGACCTCGCGCAGGCGCATATCCTCGGCCTCGCGCCAGGCAAGACCGGCTTCTACAATCTGGGCAACGGCGACGGCTACTCCGTGCGGCAGGTCATCGAGACATGCGAGCAGATCACGGGCAAAAAGATTTCCGCCGTGGAAAAGCCGCGCCGCCCCGGCGACCCGCCCAAGCTCGTGGCCGCCGCCGACAAAGCGATTCGCGAACTGGGCTGGAAACCAAAATTCCCCAAACTCGACGACATCGTCGCCACGGCGTGGGCCTGGCATAAGCAGCATCCACACGGGTATCGGGATTGAAGAGTTGAAGCCCGGGTCTGCGGATTGGCGACAATGGGTGTGATTAAAAGCGGGTGAGGCCTCCGGTTCGTCCTCGTCCTCGTCCTCGTTCTCCTCCTCGAAAGAGGCGGGATTCGAGGA
>CAYHFK010000252.1:0-7311 GCA_964355895.1 uncultured Bifidobacterium sp.
GAGAACCAGTCGGCCAACGCCGGCCAGGCGCTTTCGTTGACCGTCACTTTGTTGCAGGTGACGACCACGAGTTTACCCAACGGCACCAACGGAGTGTTCTACAGCCAGCAACTCAGTGCCGCCGGCGGGCAGCCACCCTACCACTGGTATCTCCCCGGTGGGACGGCCACTTTGCCGCCCGGCACGATGAGCTTGTCCGATGATGGGATTCTTTCCGGCACCCCCACGGCAGCGGGGACGTACAATTTCTGGGTCGCCGTGTATGATAACACGTCGCCGGTTGTGGCCACCCAGTCCCTTTCGCTGACCATCAATGCCGGTTCGTCGCCGTTACAGGTGACGACCACCTCGTTGGCCAACGGCACGAACGGTCTCGCTTACAACCAGTCCATCAACGCCACTGGCGGACAACCGCCTTACCGTTGGGCCGTGGCGAATTATTCCGCCGACTTGCCACCGAATCTGACTTTGGCGACCAACGGAGTTCTTTCCGGCACGCTCGCCACCAGTGGGGGACCATTTTATTTCGACGTGGAAGTGACGGATGGCGCGGCGAGCACGGCCTATCAAACTTTGTCGCTGTACATTCTCAGTCCGCCGTTGCCGCCTTTGGTGATAACCAATGTTTCTTTACCGATCGGCACCGTCGGCGCGGCGTTCAGCGCGCAACTCGGCGCGACCGGCGGACAACCGCCTTACACGTGGTCGCTCGCCACGGGTTCAGCCAATCCGCCGCCGGGTCTAACTCTGTACTCCAGCGGCCTCATTTCCGGCACCCCCACGACCAACAAAGTCTCCACTTTCAAAGTCCAGGCGATAGACGCGAACTCCACCACGACGAATAAAATTCTCTCCATCACCATCAACCTCAAACCGACGCTCACCGCGTTGAATCGCACCGGCAATCAATTCCAACTCCGGCTGACCGGCGCCACCGGGCAACTCTACACCGTCCAATTCGCGACCAACCTGGCCAATCCCAACTGGTTCTCGCTGCTCACCACCAACCCGTCCGCCACTTCGGTCACGATTTTCGATCTCAACGCCACCAACTCCGCCCGTTACTATCGCGCCCGGGTTGAACCGTAACTGAGAGGCTGGCGTTCCTCCCATCAGCCCGCGGGTCGCGCCCAGTTGCTTCAGCAACTTCAACTCGCGCCCCAACTGCGCCCCGGTGTTTTCGCCGCTCAGCAACTGACGATATTTTAAAATCATCGGCAAAGCCGCCCCGCGAGCGAGGTTCACTTCGCGAATCACGGTCGGACGCCAACTCAAGGCCTGACGCGAAATCCAGATTGCTCCGCAGGGTTCCCGCAAATAGTCTCCGCTCATGCAAATACTCGGACACGGACTTTTTCCGATCGCCCTGTCACTGCTTTGTTCGGTCGCCGGTTCGCACAGCGCCGAAGCCGTCGCACTGGCCGAGCGCCTCGGCTACAAACCCACCGACAAACTCCTGATCGTCAACGGCGACGATGCGGGCATGTGCCACTCGGCCAATCTGGCCACCATCGAGTCGCTGGAACAAGGGCAGATGCGCTCCGCCACCATCATGGTGCCCTGCCCTTGGTTCCCGGAGATCGCGGCCTACGCGAAGGCGCATCCGGAGAAGGATTTCGGCATCCACCTTTGCCACACGTCGGAATGGGGCAAGTATCGCTGGGGTCCGGTGGCGCCGCGCGAACAGGTGCCGGGACTGGTGGATCCGCAAGGCTATCTCTGGCCGGAAATTCCGGAGGTTTACGCGCATGCCACACCGGAGCAGGCCTTGATCGAAGGGCGCGCGCAGATCAAACGCGCGCTGGCGGCCGGCGTGGATGTCACTCATCTGGATTCGCACATGGGCACGCTGCAATATCACCCCGAGTACATGAAAGCCTACTTGCAACTGGCGGTGGAATTTGATCTGCCCGTGCGGATGGCTTCGCAGGAAACCCTCACCCGGATGGGCCATCCGGAACTCCGGGGGCAGTTCAGCGCGCGGGGGATTGTCTCGCCGGATTACTTTATCTTTGACGAATTGAAGAACGAGAAGAACGGGGTGAAAAACTTCTGGCTGGAAGTGGTGAAGAATTTGAAGCCGGGCGTGACGGAGCTTTACATCCATGCGGGACTCCCGAATGACGAATTGAAAGCGATCACGGGCTCGTGGTCCACCCGGGCGCAGGAATACGAGGTCTTCACGCACAGTGAAGAGATGAAACAACTCATTGGCGATCAGAAGATCATCCTCCTCGGTTACCGGCCGTTGCGGGAACTTCAGCACAAGGAACGGGCGTCGGCCAAGGGGCGCTGACCGCAAATGTGCGGCAAACAGCATGCCCGCCCCGTCCGACCGGCGGACGCTCGCGGCGGGCAGAATGAACGAAAGGGAACAGGAAATGAAAGGGTTGCGGGAAAAGCAGCTTGCCCACCACAGATTCTGGCGCGGCGAAGGGCCATGCTTGTTGCTGCTCCCGACAGCGGCGATGGAGCAGTATGATCTCGCCGGTTACCGCGCGCGGTTTGAAAATCCGGAATTGATGTGGGAGGCCGAAATGCGCCGCGCGCGGCCGGTGGTGGACTGGCCCACGGACGGCATTCCGACGGTACGCCCGAATCTCGGCGTCGTTTTCATTCCGGCGATCGCGGGAGCAGGTTATCAAATCCCGGACGGGTCCATGCCCTGGCCCGGCGAGCCGCTCACCCGGGACGCGATCCGATCCCTCAAACAACGGGACGTTGCGGCAACCAGGTTGATGCAACTGGCCAGGGAGTTTTATGCCATCCACGAAGGGCGCGGCGAAAGGGACATTGTCGCGTACCATCCCGACACGCAGGGCGTGTTCGACATCGCGCACCTGCTCGCGGGCGAGGAACTTTTCCTGCAACTCAGCGACGAGCCGGACTGGGTGCGGGAATTGATGGAGATTTGTCTCGAACTCTATGTTCGGGTTTCCCGCGAGTTGAAGACGACGCTGCGGCAGGCCGCCGGTGAAATGATTCATGGGCACGGCACGCCCCAAGGGGTGTATTTTCCCCACGCCGGCGTGCGCATCAGCGAAGACACCCCTACCCTGCTCTCCCCGAAGATGCTGGCCGCGCTGGTGCTGCCTTACATTGATCGCGCCGCCGAACCGTTCGGCGGTGCCTTTGTCCATTACTGCGGACGCCACAACAATTTTTTTGAACAGCTTTGCGGCTGTCCCGAGGTGCGCGCGATTGATCTGGGCAACAGCGAGCTTTACGATTTGCACTGGCTGTTGGAAAAATGCGCCGCCGGCGACAAGATACTTTACAGCCGCATCGCCGCGCAACCGGGCGAGGATTGGCAGCCGTATCTGCGCCGCATTGCCGCCGGCATCAAAGCCACCGGCGCCCGCGTCATTTTGCGTCCGACGGTCTTTCCTGCCACGCGCGACGAATGCCAGGCGATGCTTGACCTCTGGCATGAATTCACGGCGTGAACGCCGCGGGCCATCGGCGGGGCATGGTTGTTGTTGTTGTCCATGATTTCAAACAACGGCACCGAAGTGGCGGCGCGGTTCGAGCCACGCCTCGGCCACGACGTCTTCACAACAATTCCTCGTCCCTGCTTCAACCACGCTATTCCAACCCATCCAGAGCATCTCGAGTTACTGAGGTTGCTCTTGGCGCTGACGGTATAGACTGGGTTCCACCGCTGCAGCCATCCGCTTGGGGTCCAAGCCTCCGCCCAAGAAGATGGCGATCTGTTGGGCGGCGGCCAAAGGCATTTCGATCACGTCCCGGTGTTGAACCTGCAGGACCCGGAAATTGGGATTCTGGGCGAGCCACTGGCTGACCACGGCCAATTGTTTTCCAAATATCTCCGCCAGCCTGACATCGGGCAAGGTGGCCCCGGGCCGACCTTGTTGCTGGAGCATCGCGCGTTGCGAGGCGATGACTTCGGTGAGATCTCGCTGCAAGAAAATCACGCGGTACTCACGATCCACGGAAAGGTGCGGCAACAGCAAATGCACCACCTTGACCGCCTTGCCCTCAGCCTGAGCCAGCCAGGAAACATCGCTGCGACTGTGCTTCACCGCTTCGAGTTCGAAATAGCCGCGGGGATTGTGCTGATCGGCGGGGCGCTGGCCATCGGTCAGCAATTGCACGCCGGCCGCCGCGAGCATCTGCATCATGAGACTCGTGCCGGAGCGCGGCAACCCCGAGACAATCGTGACGAAGTGGTTGGACATGGTTCAGGCGCTCGGTGGTGCCCCCGCGGCCAGCTTGGATTTGAAATCCGCGCGGTACACGCGCTGCCGGCGCAAACGCGAAAGGGCGCGCCGGTGCTCACCGGCTTTCTGAGGATCGATTGATTGATATAGTTCCGCCAGACGACGATGCACCACGGCTGGCTGGCAACCGAATCCGAGCGCCGTCTCGTAAGCCGCGATGGCTTCCCGGGTTTGGCCAGACCGTTCCAGGCCCATCGCCAAATGAAAATGCGCCTCAGGATAGAAGTGGAGCAAGCCAACCGCTTCCAGGGACTTCTCGACGGCGCACTCCAACTCCCCTTCAGCGAGATGCACACTGGCCAGGCCGTCCAGCGCCGCCGGATTGTCCGGTTCGGTCGCGAGGGACTTCCGGAAGGCGGCCGCTGCTTCCGGCCCGCGCTCACATTGAAGAAACGCGCGCCCGACCTGGTTGCAAAGGAGCGGATGCGTGACGCCGCAAGCACTGGCAGCTTCGACATGGCGGAGGGCCTGGGCTTGGTTTCCTTCCGCAAATGCCAGGTCCGCCAACAGGAGTTGCACCTGGGGAGAACGCTGGGTTTCCGCAGCGGTCGCTTCCAGCAAAGCTCGGGCTTCCGTGAGTTGCCGCAAACCAATTTGGCAGCGCGCTAAAGTGAGCACGTACCATTCGTTATCTGGTTTTTCCGCCGCCAATTCGCGAAGCAACGGCACCGCCTGGGCCATCCGCGGCGTCTCGATCAGCGCGCGAACCAGATGAGTCTTGTTGTAACGGATGGTGTCACGGATTGTCTGCCGGACATCCTCCCCGAGCGGGGCAATATAGCCGAGCTCAACTAATTGTTCGATCGCCTGTGCGGCCTCGGCGGGGTCCTGGCGAGCCTCGCTGCTATGCAAGCCGGCTTTGTCATCACCCACACCTTCCCAACCAAATATGCGTTCGGGCTTAACCTGCTTCCGAAAAACTTCCAGCCATGGACGCCCGTCCATGTCGCCGCCCACCGGCAGGCCGAGCAGCGTAAGAATCGTGGGGGTCACATCCAGAATCGCCGCGCCGTACAAGCGCTCGTTTTGCATAATGTCCGGCCCCTTCAGACACGCGATTCCGAAACTGCGGTGGCAGGCCTCCGGGTCCCGTTTGGCATCGCCCGGCGGCGGACGGCGATGCCCGCACTCGTAACCGTGATCGCTCACCAGAATCACGGTCGTCTGCTCATCGATGTACTGCAGCAACGTGTGGAGCATCATGTCGTGGAACCGGTAGCAGCCACTCATGACGTGCTGGTACAACTCAAAATCTCGTTCCGTGATTCCCTGCATTCGCGGAGGATGGTACGGCATGAACTCATGCGCGAACTGATCAATCCCGTCGTAATAGACGCACATCAGGTTCCATGGCTCGCTTTGGATGAGGGTGGTGGCCAGCGCCTGCACAGTCGCCACCCGGGTCAGGCGGCGGGCCAGTTTCGCCGGGCGATCATCCCGCTGAAGGTCAATTTCCGCCAGGCGCGGTATGAACGGCACCAAGTCGGCGGCAGTAATGTCATCCAATCCCACGCGCAATGCCGCGGCGGCGGCGGCCAAATCGGCGGGATGCACCGTCCCAGCACCGGATCCATGCGACGGCAAGTTGTTCAAGGGCGGACGGAGAAATTGGTCGGTAATCATCACCCCGTTGATCGGTTCGGCCGGGTGACTGGCGAACCAACCAATGACATTTGATTTCATCCCGGCCTGGCTAAGGATGTTCCAGATCGCTTTGCAGCGGCGCGAGGTGCTCCGAACCGGCCCGATGCCGCTCCCATCCGCCAACGGTTCCGTGAACCCGCAGATTCCGTGTTTGTCGGCGCGTTTCCCCGTGACGATCGAGGTCCAGAGCATGGGTGAAAGGACGGGTTGCATGGTGGCGAGGTTGCCACGGACGCCAGCTCCAATCAGCTTGGCCAGAGCAGGCATATGCCCGCTCTGCAACAGTGGGTCGATCATCTCCCAATCAGCAGCGTCCCAGCCGATCAGCAATACCTTTTTTCCGCTTGCCTGAGGCATGCAACAAAGCAGCGGTCGTTTCAGATCACCGAAATCAGGTAGAGATCTAAGCGAAGCGGGCTTATTTGACCTGCGCCCGGCGCATACGCCGGATAACCAAGCCGCCAATCCCCGCCGCGAGCAGTGCCAGCGAGGACGGTTCCGGAACGACATCAACTTGCACGCCGGCATTCGGAGTCATGTTCCAGTAAAGATCAAAAACCGTCGCCGTAAAATTGCCGGAGGTGCCGTTGACCTCGACATCCAGGTAGCCATAGTGCGTTTGCGGGCTGCCACTGACGCTGCTGGTGAATTGAAAACCCAGCGCGCTCGCCGAGGGAAAGTCGTTAAACCCTGCCGTCGCCAGCCATCTCCGATAGGTCGGCGCACTCCCGGAACCGTCCACGGTTGAGCCCACGGTCCAAGGAATCAGGTAGGCGGCCGGCGACGGATTTAGCACCTGGTTGCCAAAGATCCCGATATCCACGCGGGTCGGGGAAACCGCAAGGTTGAAATCCGAGCTGCCGTTGCCATCCACATCAAAGTAAAAGTAGGTTCCGTAAGCACCTGTGCCCGCGCCTGGAACCAAGATGTGGGGATAGGGCCCCAGGGCAAGTGAGAGGGTGACCTGCGCGTCCGCCGTTTGCCCGGCGAAAAACGCTCCGATGCCGGCGGCGGTGGTGTAAGCCAGCAGGCGCTTCTGAGAATCCGCAGTCATCCGTGGAGTTTGAGGGGAGGTATTGATCTCTTTCATAAGGTATTCCGGCTAGTGGTTTTGGCCACGTTGAATCCGCATTTACGGGTGTTGTTATATCAAAACGTAAACTGAACTGCTAGAACTAATTTCAGCCTTGGCGACCTTGCGACCTTGTTAGCGCTGGAGGCGAAAATACTGCGTCGCGTTTCCGGAGCGTACGGTTTCCGCCGTGTAGTTTCCGCCCCCAAGGCTTCGCACCGTCGCGGCCGTGTCGGCCGACCATGCGGCGGATGGCCCGAGCGTCGAACTCGTCTCCAGCACGAATACATCCGCGGAAGGATCGTCGCTACAGGTAAACGGGATGATAACGGAGTTGCCAGCGCCGAACGTTAA